>JBMZBW010000022.1:0-29746 GCA_049612785.1 Alphaproteobacteria bacterium
TCCTCAAGCGTTAGCAAATCTTTCTTTGGTAGAAAGGTCATGTCTTCCGACATGCAGTACACACAGCGGAAATCGCAGCGATCTGTCACTGAAACGCGTAAGTAGTCGACGGTACGGCCAAAGGGGTCTTGCATGAGTCTCATATAGGGTCTTCTGTGTGCCAAAGGGAAGATCACAAAACATCAAGTGGAGGAAAAGTATTATGTCGACCATGAAAACATGGGTTCTGAAAAGCCGTCCTGTTGGCGCACCAACGCAAGATAACTGGGAACTGGTGGAAGAAGCTGTGCCAACCGCAGGGGAGGGCGAGTACGTCGCAGAGACACTGTGGCTGTCCATCGACCCCTACATGCGGGGTCGAATGAACGATACGAAATCCTACGCTGCGCCGGTGCCCATTGGTGGCCGGATGGAAGGCGGCACGGTGGGCCGGGTGATTGAGTCCAAAACGCCAGACGTGCCTGTGGGCAGTCATGTTTTCTACGCTGGCGGATGGTCGACGCATTGGAAAGCCACGGCCAAGGGAACGCAAATCGTTGACGATAGCGTGGTCCCGCTTTCGGCCTATGTCGGGATGATGGGCATGCCGGGGATGACCGCGTGGGCTGGTCTGCATAACATTGGTAAGCCTGTTGAAGGCGAGACGCTGGTGGTCGCAGCCGCAACTGGACCGGTTGGAACCATGGTGGGGCAGATTGCCAAAGCCAAAGGTCTGCGTGTCGTCGGAATTGCTGGCGGAGCAGAGAAATGTGCCTTTGCGGTAGACGAGCTTGGCTTTGATGCGTGTTTGGATCGAAACGACCCGGACCTAAAAGCGAAACTCAAGGAAGCCGTGCCCAATGGCATCGACATCTATTGGGAAAACGTGGGCGGACCTGTCTTCCAGGCGGTTTGGCCGCTGATGAATCCGTTCTCCCGCGTGCCGGTGTGTGGGGTCATCCACTTCTATAACGCCACCGAAGTCCCAACGGGCGTTGACTGGGGGCCGCAGATTTTCCGCGATATCCTGACCAAACGCATTAGCGTTCGGGGCTTCATTGTCTGGGATTTTCAGGAACAATATTCACAGTTTGTGAGTGAATTTATTCCGATGATCCAGGATGGTCGCATAAATGTGAGAGAAGACATCAGCCAAGGCATTGAATCGGCTCCACAATCGCTGATAGATGTTCTGAAAGGCGCGAACTTCGGCAAGAAAGTTATACAGATCGCCTAGAGCGATTTTGGGCGCTAAAACGCTAGGGAACTTTGTCTCTGAGATTCTGGGGGAAGCTACGTGCTGCCTTTTCTGTTTTTGGGTTCGGTCTACAAAACCTTTCGCGCAATGGCTGCTTGCTGCCTATTACTCGTTGTTGCCGCCTGTGGCGCATCGCAGGGGCGGTTTGAGGCTCTTAATGCGCCAGGATCTCAGCCCGGCTTCTTTGTGGAGGGACAGCAGATCGTCCCGAAGGAGGGGTCGCGGTTGGCGACGTTGGATGGGGAAATCCTGCAATACTTCAACGTCGTCCTGATCGTGAACAAAGATGCAAAGGGTGAGCATGCCCAGACGATGATGGTCATGCGTGCCGATACTCCGGGTTGTGGCGGCTGTAGCTGGACGGCGTCGGATGTGTGGGATGTCTCGACGGGCCGGGAGCTGCAGGAGAAATATTTCACCACGACGCCAACCGGGGTCTATCAGCTCGATAACAAGCGGTTCTATCGCGACTACACCACCACAACGTGGGACGATGCGCCCATGCCTTTCGCGATGTTCTGGCGGTATCTGGAGGATGGCGAGCCAACCGGCTGGGCGGTCCATGCCGCTTCGGAAAAGCTGATCAAGAACCTCGGCAAACGGAACAGCGGCGGATGTGTGCGACTGCACCCGACCAATGCCAAAGCCCTGTTCAACGAACTGCTTTCGCAGCATCGCGGGCAGGTGCCTTTGTTTGACTGGGCAGAGCGGGATGGCGAACCTTTGCGCGATGCTGACGGTAACATGCGGCTGACCGGTGGCCTCAAGGTTCTGTTGGTCGTCGAAGACGGTTCGGATCTTGATTATGTTGAGGTAGAGCTTCCTTCGAGCGGCTTCGTGGCGCAGGCGGAAAGCGAGTCAGAGGGTTCTGAAGAAAGCTGATCCCATGGCTCAGGGCCTCCCTAGGGGCTGATTTCGTTCCCACTCGACCCAAGTTTGAAACAAAGTAAGCATGCGTCCCTTCGAGAATGAATTGTTCCAGCTGGAGCAGGTCGAAACCGGCCTGTGGCTGCTCAGCGAAAAAATGGTCCGGTACGCCATCCGCGCCAATGTCTGGGTGGTTGAGGGCAAAGAAGCCGACCTTGTGATTGATGCCGGTTGGGGTGTCGTCGATTGGCCGATGGAGCAGCTGTTTCCTGACCAGCAAAAACCGCTGTGGCATGCCATCACCCACGCGCACTGTGATCATATCAACCAGCACGCCCGGTTTAGCGACCGCCGCTTTGGTCACGCAGACGCGCTGGATATCATCCGTGCTCCAAACCCGAAAAATACCAATGCCCAACCCTGGACGCCCCAGCTCAAGCTGATTGAAAAGGGTTATGAGTATCTTGGGTTCGATGATCGGACCTATGGCGAAAACTTCGCCCCCAGTGATCTGACCGACCTGATCGGCGAGGGGGATCGGATTGATCTGGGCGATGTGGTGCTGGACGTGATGGAAACGCCGGGTCACTCCCCCGATAGCCTGTCTTTCATCGACCGCGAGCGGAAATGGATGTTTACGGGGGACGTGCTGATCAACGGCTATATCGTTGATGTCTTGCCCAACTGTAGCAAGCAGGACGTGCTGCGCTCTCACCAACGCTTGATCGCGCAGGATTTCGAGCAAATCTTTGGGGGACACCAGAAACCGCTCGACCGAGACACGGCTGAGCGGGTCGTCTCGCGCTATATCGAACACAAGGCCAAAGAGGGCATTCGGCTGGAAAGCTGATGTCGATGCCTTCTCTTCCCGCTGAAGACTTGGCCACAGCAAAGGAAATCAATGATGTCCGACTATGAAAATATCCTCGTCAGCCAAGAAGGTCGCGTGAAGGTCATTCAGCTGAACCGGCCCAAGGCGTTAAATGCGCTGAACATGCCGCTCATGCTGGAAGTGCTCTCGGTGTGTCAGGAAGCGGATCGGGACGAAGGCGTCGGCTGCATCGTTATAAAGGGGTCTGAGAAGGCTTTCGCTGCTGGAGCCGACATCCGCGAAATGTCTGACAAAACCTTTGAGCACATGTACGGCGTCAATCCGTTCGGCGAGTGGGACAAGATTGGCCACACCCGCACCCCAATGATCGCGTCGGTTTCGGGCTACGCCCTGGGCGGCGGGTGTGAACTGGCCATGATGTGCGATGTCATCATCGCTTCATCCACGGCACAGTTTGGCCAGCCTGAAATCACCCTCGGCGTCATTCCGGGCGCGGGAGGGACGCAGCGGCTGACCAAGGCTGTCGGCAAGGCAAAGGCCATGGACATGTGCCTGACAGGTCGTTTCATGGGCGCGGAAGAAGCCGAGCGTTCCGGGCTGGTGGCGCGGGTCGTGGAGCCAGAAGAGCTGGACGAAGAAGTGATGAAGGCGGCATCAAAAATTGCGGGCCACTCCAAGGTCGCTTCCATTGCCTGCAAAGACGCGGTGAACCGGTCGTTTGAAACTGGGCTGACCGAAGGCATAGGTGCAGAACGGCGGGTGTTCTCCGGCCTGTTTTCCACCCACGACCAGAAAGAGGGCATGGCCGCTTTCATGGAAAAGCGTAAACCCGTTTGGAAGCGTGATCAGTAGCCAAAAAGGGCGTTTTCCGCTCTATTTCTACTGACGCATGCACGCTGCTAGAGGAGCCGGAGCCGTGAGCCTGTCCTACAGAATTGTTGATGATCCCTTTGTTCTGCATGAAACCCGGCAGGGGGCTGCGGAAGGCCCGCTGAAGGGATTGAGGTTGGCGGTCAAAGACCTGTTCGATGTCGAGGGGCTGCCCACGGCTTGTGGCGTGCTGGATTGGCCCAAGGCGGCAGTTCCCGCACAGCGCACGGCCTGGTCCGTTCAGGCCCTGTTGGATGCCGGTGCGACGATGGTCGGCAAGACCATTACCGAGCAATTGGCCGCTTCGCTGGTGGGGCAGAACATCGACTATGGGACGCCGCGAAACCCAGTGACGCCTGATCGCATTCCCGGTGGATCGTCGAGCGGATCTGCTGCGGCCGTGGCGGGCGGTCTGGCGGATCTTGGTCTCGGCACGGATACCGGGGGATCGATCCGGATTCCGGCGCTGTATAACAACTTGTTCGGCTTGAGGCCGACGCACGGACGCATCAGCGCCGAAGGATGCATGGACTTGAGCGCCCCCCTGGATACGGTGGGTTTGATGACACGGGACGCGCAAACCCTGGCCCGAGGGATGGCGGTTCTGTTTGGTGAGGAAACCCCGCCACCCGGCCTGCCGGAGGGGGAGATTCTGATCGCCACAGACTTATTTGCGCCACTGGAAGAGCGGATGCAGGAACTGCCGGCTTTGGTTTCGGAGTGTCTGGGGGCTTTCCAGACGTGTGAGATCGAAGATGTCGCCGGACTGTTTGAGGCTGGTTACGAGAATTTTGGGGTGGTTCAGGGGATCTATGCCTGGGCCGAACATGGCGCGTGGATCGAAGCGGACCAACCCCGTCTTGCGCCCGATATTCTGGCGCGGCTGAAGCTTGCGTCCACCCGCAAGGTCGAGCAGGAAGCACCGGCTCGCGCCCGCGCCGAGGCCGCATATCGCCCCTTGACCAAGGTACTGGATCGGGGTGGCTTTATCATCATGCCAACGGCCCCAGCCGCCGCAGCGAAGTTCTCAGAAATGGATGATCCCTCCGCGCTGGAGAGCCGCGAGGTGACGCGCAAGCAGTTGCTGGGGCTCACAGCGATTTCGCCCCTTCTTGGCGTGCCACAGATTCAAATCCCCATGCCGAATACGGATGGCGTTCCCCGTGGGATTACGGTCATGGGGGCCAAAGGGACTGATGCGGCCTTGCTCGCACTGGCTCAAGCATGGTCAGCAAAGCTGGCTTAGGTCACCTGAGGCGGATGATCTGCTCCAAAGCATCGAGGCCGCGCTGAAACATGGGGCGGTCAACAGGCTTGGCCCCAAACCACGCGAGCTCAGCACCCTGAACCAGTGTTTCAAAGGCTTCTGCTCCCTGAAAATCGGCTGGGAGACCGCGCTGGATCTCTCGCGGTGTGCGGGCGCGGGGGATATGGATGGCAAGCTCTTGCTGACAGAAACCGATAGCGGCCAAAAGCATCTCGTGCAGGGCGATGTTCATGTCGCCGCTCAGTCGCAGCCGACCCAGTAAAGCCTCCCACGTGTCTTCGGGGACAGTGCCCCAGATTTCAACAGGTTCTGCGGCGGCTTCCTGCGTGTTGAAGCCGCGATTCATGCGGCGGTAAGCCAGAGCGTTGCGGAAGATATAGAAGCCAAAAACAGCAACGATTGAAGCGCCCAGAAGGAGCAGGAGCGATTGGCTGATATTAACGCTGGTGCGGGGGAGGCTTGAGCCGGGGAAGTTGGGCGCAGGCTGCGCCGATCCATCGGGAAACGCCTGTTGCAGACCATGACGCTCAGCGAGTTGGTCATAATCGCTCTGTGCCACGGCACGGAGGGGTGTCAGCGCCAGACACAGCAGCAAGCCAAATCCTGCGCATAGGGATTTCAGCGTCATAGGCGCAGCCTGGGCGATTGACCGTGTTCGAGTACGAATAGGAGCCTCCGGACCAAAGTGACGGCGCTGACATCATCGCCTTCTTCCACTTCCACGTTGAAGTATAGGTCCGACTGACCGCGCAGGGTCAAGAAATCTGATAGCGAGCAATCCTGCGTCAGGGGCGTAATCTGGCTGTAAAGGACATTCAGCCCAACGCCTTGAAGTCGCCGGATCAGATCGCTCTGGACCGGGCTTGGCGCTGGAAAAAGGCCAGTGAGGAAGATCAGGTTATCGGGATCCGCCAACCGCGCGTGATCCGGCTCAAACCGACCGGAAAAGGCGCGCTGGTGGGGTTCGGGACGCCGTATGGAAATCGATCCCCGACCGCCTTCACCATCCCCTAGAATGCCCGGTGCGTTGCTGTGAAGCGATATGACCGGATGCAGCCCACTCCAATCGCGCAGAATAGCCTGAGCAAAGGCAGCATCGAGGTTCAGCGGGTGCGGGCAGGCATTGATGATTGAACCGGCACTGACGAACAGCCGGTTTGGATCAACGCCGCCCCAATCCCGGCTTTCATCCGTATCGAGCATGACGACTTGCACATCCCTGATGGCGAGCAAACTGAGTGCCCCCACCAGGGCAGCGTCTTCGTTGTCGTGCAGGACGACGACCAGCGGCGCATTTCGCGGGATTTGCGGCCCTTGCTGCATCCGAACCACACGCCATTCGATGCCGCCAGCAAGGACAGGTTCATAGCTGACGCAGGGATTGATGCTTTCCATCGTCGCAGCGTGCGTGATGAAGTCCGCATCGCGAAACTGCCGCCAGTCCTGACAGGCCAGAACGTCCGACCCTTGCCCCGCCGCAGGCGCAGCCATACAGCAGAGCATTATCGCGAGGAAAAGCCGTTTCAAGACGTCGGAAAGCATGCAGCCCCATACCACGGGAAGGGGCCAGAATGCAGCATCAGATCGCGGTCAATCCACCATCAATCGACAGGGTCTGTCCGGTCATAAAGCTGTTTTCATCCGAGCAGGCCCAGATCATCGCCTGTACGATTTCATCAACCGTTCCAACCCGCCGCATGGGAACGCGCGCGGATATCTTGGTGTAGGCGTCTTCCTTGGGCAGCCCAAAATGACCGATGACGCCATCCATGATGGGGGTGTCGGCGAAGGAAGGGCAGATCGCATTGATGCGGATGCCGCGTCGAGCGTATTCGTCTGCTGCTGCTTTGGTCATCCCGGAAACGGCGTGTTTTGCGCCGCCATAGGCTGACATGAAGGGCGCGCCGAGAACGCCGGCGGCAGAGGAGGTGTTCAGAATCGCACCTTTGCCAGCACGGAGCATCACCGGTATCTGCGCTTTCATGCAGTAGAATACGCCGTAGGTGTTGACCTTGAGCGTGATGTCAAACTCCTGAGCGGTGATTTCATGCAGAGGCTTGGGGGCATGACCACCCATCCCGGCGTTGTTGTAAGCCACGTCGATCCCGCCATAGGCTTCAACCCCGGCAGCGACTAACGCCTGACAGTCTGCTTCGACGCTCACGTCGGATCGCAGGAGCACGGTTTCGCCCTCGCACAGGGCTTTGGTCTCTTCCAATCCTGCTTCGTTGATATCCCCCAAAACGAGCCGCGCTCCCATCCCGCTGAGGGTTTCTGCCAGCCTTCTGCCGAAACCACTGCCTGCACCGGTGATCAGAACTGATTTACCGTCGTAGCTCATTTAGTCCTCCATGCTTATCTTGCGCCTTGCGACAAGCGCGACTGACCCCACCAGATAACACCGACGAGGAGTTCATTTATGTGTAGCACGACTATGCCCCAGGAATTGGCCGATGGTTACAGCCGTTTCGTCTCTGACCGTGCCGAAGAGCAACAAAAGCTCTATGAGCAGCTGGGAAAGGGCCAGTCGCCACATACTTTGGTTATTTCTTGTGCCGACAGCCGTGTTGACCCCGCAACAATTTTTGGTGCTGCGCCGGGTGAGCTGTTCGTGATTCGCAACGTCGCCAACATTGTACCGCCGCACTCCGCCTATGCTGACGATGCCAATGCCAACCTCGCCGGGACTGCCGCTGCGCTGGAATTTGCTGTTGGTCATCTGCGCGTTTCGCGGATCGTGGTGATGGGCCATGCCAAGTGTGGTGGCGTGGCAGCAGCGCTGGGGAACGCTCAAAACCCCGATGCCAAGCCGACTCAAGGCAGTGGCCGCTATTACATCGACCAATGGGTTGGCTTGATGGATGAAGATGGCAAGAACACCGTTGCCGAAAATCCGCAGATGGATCAGGACGGACTGCAATTGTGCCTGGAGCACAAGAACGTGCGGCGGTCGCTGGAGCGGGTTGAGGCTTTTCCGTTTGTTCAGGAAGCCATGAAGGAAGGCCGCCTGACGCTGCACGGTGCATGGTTCTCCATTGCTGATGCGGAATTGTTCTGGATGCAGGACAATGGCGAATTCTTGTCCGTTGAGGCCCAAGATTAAAGCAGGTAAGCCTGCGAGCCAATGCTTTCGCAGTCAGATCATCACTCCAGATCGAAGGTCAGAAGTCCTATGGTTGAATCCGTTGTCATCACCAGCGCCGCGCGGACCGCTGTTGGAAGTTTTGGTGGGACGCTGAAAGATGTGTCTGCCATCGATCTCGGCACCATTGCGGCCAAGGCCGCGATTGAGCGCTCCGGCATGGATGCTTCTGCCTTTGGCCATACGGTCATTGGCAACGTCATTCACGGTGAAGCGCGGGACATGTACATCAGTCGCGTGATTTCAGTGAATGCCGGTGTTTCGAAAAACGCGCCAGCCTTAACGGTGAACCGGCTCTGTGGCTCTGGTCTTCAGGCCATCGTTTCTGCGGCGCAGACAGTGATGCTGGGCGACTGCGAAGCGGCTGTTGCTGGTGGCGCAGAAAGCATGTCCAACGGGGGTTACATGCTGCCCCGCATGCGTTTTGGCGCGCGGATGGGCGAAAGTAACGTCATCGATATGATGCAGGGCGCGCTTTACGATCCTTTTGGGCATGGCCTGATGGGGATCACGGCAGAGAACATTGCCAGCCGCTACGGTATCGACCGCGAAACCCAGGACGCTTTTGCCGCTGAGAGCCAACGCCGGGCCGCCGCTGCGATTAACGCAGGGTACTTCAAGGACCAGATCGTTGCTGTTCCGGTAAAAAGCCGCCGCGAGACGGTTGATTTTGATACCGATGAGCACCCGCGCGAGGTGACCGCTGAGAAGCTCGCCGCGATGAAGACGATCTTTAAAGCAGACGGCTCGGTAACGGCAGGAAACGCGTCCGGCATCAATGACGGAGCGGCTGTTCTCACGCTGGCGGCTGAAAGCGCTGTTGCCAAGCTTGGCGGTACGCCACTGGCGCGGATCGTCGCCTATGGCCACGCAGGTGTGGAGCCTGACGAAATGGGGGTAGGCCCGGTTCCGGCGGTCAAGGTCGCGCTGGCCAAGGCGGGGCTCAAGGCTTCAGATATGGACGTGGTTGAAAGCAACGAAGCATTCGCGGCCCAAGCCTGCTATGTGAGCCGAGAGCTCGACCTCGACCCCGCCAAAGTGAACCCCAACGGCGGCGCAATCGCGCTGGGCCACCCCGTCGGTGCGACCGGTGCCATTCTCGCGACAAAAGCACTTTATGAGCTTCAGCGGACCGGTGGACGCTATGGATTGCTGACAATGTGCATTGGTGGCGGGCAGGGGATTGCCATTATTGTCGAAAACCTGCAGGGCTAGGGCCAAACCTGCTTGAGAGCATCCTTCAGGCTGAACACGAACCAAAGAAAGCCAGGCTTTTGAACGAATCAACGGAATTCCAACCAACGCCGCTGACCCACAATGACTATGACTTTTCAGTCAAGCCAGCAGCGACCTTGAGGAACCTTGCACTTGTCGCCTTGCTCGGCGGATTTATTCCCGATGAGCGGTTGTTGTACCCTGAGAAAGGGTCCGGTCTGCAGGTCGCGGATCTGGGCGGCGGGCCGGGGTTCCTTGCGAATTCGCTGGCCTTTTCTTACCCCAATGCACACTTCCACACGGTCGATCATAACCCTGAGCTTTCGCAGTCTGCTGAATCACTGAAGCAGAGCTTTGGTCACAGCAATGTTTCCGTTCATCATGGTTCAATCGAAAGCTTCAATGCTGCCGAAAACGGACCGTGGGACGTGGCCATGAGCTTGGACACCTATGGTCAGATGGTTGAGGAAGATCGTCCGAGCGTCTGGAACACCTTTGAAAACGTGAAGGATGGCGGGCTGGCGCTCTTCTCCTACAACTGTTCGGTCTTCAACGCCCAATTTGACCCTTTCCGTGAGTTCCTGAAGCTGTTTGCGACCACGCAAGGGAACAAGCCGATTGATCAGACCCGAAGCGCCCTGCACCTGATGCACGAGCTGGTGGGGGAGGAAGCGGGATACTTCTCGCAGATGCTGATCGCCGACCGTCATAAGCGATCTGCCAAGGCCGGCGCGCGTAAAGTGTTTCAGGAGTTCATGAACGTCGAATGGGACAGCTTCTACGCGCATGAGATCATGCCGCAGTTTCTGGGGCGCGAGTACCGCATGTGTGGCGATGCCGCCCACCTGAACAACGCCAAGGCGCAGGCGGTTCCCCGGTCTATGGTCGAGCGCCTGAACCGCTACCCGAACCGGATTATCAGTGAGACGCTCTACGACTTCTCTGTGAACCGGTCGCACCGAACCGATCTCTATATCAAGAACCGCGAAAAGCAGTCACATGCGGACATCGTCGCGTTTTGGGCGGATGCGAAAATCATGCTGCGTCCTAAGCGTGAAAACATAAAAATGCAGCTCAAGTTCCGCTTGAACGAAAATCTGCGCTTGAACCCTGCGAAGTTTGATCCGGTGCTCAATTCTCTGGCTGCGGGACCCATGAAGATGGGTGACTTGCGACGGCATTTCCCTGACGGGCCAGAGGGCGATACGGAAATGATCGATGTGGTCCGCGTTGGGCATGCGCTGGGGTATCTGAACCTGTATCACGGTGAAGATCTGTTCGATGACCCGGATCAGGCGGTTCTGGACTATGACCGTGGTCTCACGGGCTGGCTTGAGCAGACAAAAGCGCCAGCGCACCACCTGTTTATTCCGAATTTCGGCGAGTTTCGTGCTGTTCAGCCCGCACTTTACGCCCTTGCTGTCAGCGCGCGTGAAGGGGGGGATAATGACCTCGAAGAACGTGCTGCTGCCTTGCTTCAGGACATCATCAAAGCCCAAACCGAAGCGGGTTTGGTCGGTGGTGGCGGTGCCATTGATAACGCGATGGAGCGGATTCAGAGCTTCCGGGCACGGTTCGAGCAGGGCTTGCGTCCCGTCCTGACACGCGGCGGATATTTCCGCGTCTGGTAAACCGCGGATATTTCCGCGTCTGGTAAATACTTCAGGAGGCCCCCGGTGCATGTCGATCACCGGGGCGTCCTCATCCAAGTAAATCGCGCTAGAAGTTTGCCGCTTGAGCGGGAACAAAGGTGTCATCCAGCTCAGACAAGCGGACACACAACTCGTCCAGACGGCTGAGTTCATGGCGGTAGAAGTACGCAGCCGAGAGTGCCTTACCCTCTTTGTAACCGTCTGAAACGCTGTCACTGGTCAAGGCAGCAGCCACTGATTTTGCATGCATCCAGCCCATGACGATCAGGCCAAAGGCGTCCAGGTAAAGCGTCGCCTGCGCCATGCCCTTGCGTGCCCCGTCCGATTGCATTTTCCCGCCCAAAGTGGCGTTTGCAGCACCAAATGTTGCCATTGCAGCGCCCAACTGAGCGGCGAGCTTTGCGTCGAAGCCCTGCGCGACGGCGTGTTTTAGGTCGCTGCTGACCAATTCGGAAAAGGCCCCAAGCGCCTTGCCGCCATCCCGCATCACCTTGCGCCCGAGCAGGTCCATGCCCTGAATACCGTTGGTGCCTTCGTGGATGGGGTTGAGGCGGTTGTCGCGATAGATCTGCTCGACCTGAAAATCGCGGGTGTAGCCATAGCCGCCATGGATCTGAATGGCGTCATGGTTTGCGCGCAAGGTGGCGTCGCTGACCCAGCCTTTTACCACAGGTGTCAGCAGATCGAGGATGGCGTGCGCCTTTTGGCGTTCAGCCTCGTCGGTGTGGAATTTCTCGATATCCACCAGTTTGGCGGCGTAGAAACACAGGGTCAGCGCCGGTTCACAGACGGCTTTCTGTGCCATCAGCATGCGGCGAACATCGGCATGTTCGATGATCATGACCGGCTTTGAGGTTGGGTCGCGCTCGTCCGGGTGACGGCCTTGTGGACGTTCCTCTGCGTAACGCAGGCTTTCGGCGTAACCCGCAAGCCCCAGACAGGCTGCGCCCAGCCCGACACCGATCCGCGCTTCGTTCATCATGTGGAACATGTAAGCCAAACCCTGACCGGCTTCACCAATCAGTTCACCAACGCATCCGTCATCTTCGCCAAAGGCCAGAATGGTGTTGGTTGTGCCGCGGAAACCCATTTTGTGGTTCAGGCTGATCAAACGAACGTCGTTCGATGGACCGACGCCCCCTTGCGCATCGAGGCGGCGCTTGGGAACGATGAAAATGGAGATACCCTTTGTACCGGCCGGTGCGCCTTCGATCCGAGCGAGGACGAGGTGGACGATGTTTTCACCCAATTCGTGATCACCCGCAGAAATCCACATTTTTTGCCCTTTGAGGCGGTACTTTCCCGGCTGGTTTTCGACCGGATAGGCCGTGGTTTTGATATCGGCGAGGCCAGAGCCGGCATGGGGCTCTGAGAGGCACATGGTTCCAAAGAATTCACCCGAAAGCATGGGGGGAAGCCACTGGGCCTGCTGCTGTGCGGATGCGTGCGCCTTGATCAGATTGGCGGCACCAACTGTCAGGAAGGGGTAACTGGCCGTCGAGACATTGGCCGCTTGGAAAAAGGCGGAAGAGGCCTGAGCGACGGTCCAGGGGATCTGCAGCCCGCCGTCTTCTTCATCGTGATGGGCCGAAAAGAACCCGGCTTCACTGTAAGCGCTCATGGCTTCCGCGACTTCGGGGATCAACTCGACAACGCCATTGACCACGCGAGGTTCGTTGAGATCCCCTTTGCGGTTATGCGGGGCAAAGTATTCGGAAGAGACCTTGAGCGCCGTTTCGAGCACGGCCTCATAGACTTCGCGATTATGGTCCGCGTAGCGAGGAATGGACTGCAGGTCGTCAACGCCAACCACATCGAACAGGGAAAAGGCGATTTCGCGCGCCATGAGATCTGAAATCTGCACCTAAAAAACCTCCGTGCTTTCTGGCCGATGGATGGACCGAGGTCGCTTGGCTTGGCAAGCGAAACAGCACGCTGCACTACCCTTTTGCGGCAATGTGCGCCGTGAACGCGCAAGCGTGGGTCAAAGCGTTACCAAAGCGGTTAAGAGCGTTCCGCCAAAACCGCAGCCTTTACCGTTTTCTTATCGATCTTTTCGGTCGCTCCACGGGGAAGCGGCTGGTCGGAAAACAGGATTTCGGTCGGAATTTTGTAACGCGCGAGCGTCTGTGCGGCATAAGCCTGAATATCTTCAGCACTGGCCCCCGCGCCATCTGGCCGGAGATAGACCATCGCGGTCACTACTTCGCCCAGTCGCTCGTCGGGCAGTCCGAAGACAGTCACATCGCGCACCTGCTCATGAGCATGGATGCAGGCTTCGACTTCGAGGCAGGAAATGTTCTCGCCACCGCGAACGATGATGTCCTTGGCACGATCCACGAGGAACAGAAATCCATCCTCGTCCAGATAGCCCAAATCACCGCTATCGAACCAACCGTCCGGGGTTACGGCCTTTGCCGTGTCTTCAGGGCGGTTGAAGTATTCCATCATGATCGAAGGTCCACGGAAACACACGCGACCGACTTCACCGGTGGGGAGGGCGGAATCGCTGTCTTCGGCGTGAACAGCAAGCTCCATGACTGGTCCGGTCACGGGTCCGGTGCTGCCCGGCTTGACCAGATAGGACGGTCCACCGTTGATCGCGCCCAAAGCGTTGGTTTCGGTCAGCCCATAGCCGATGCGTGGTGTTGCGTGTTCAAAGGCGTCGTGAATGGCGCTGACGTGTTCAGCCGGTCGCGCTGACCCGCCGCCTGCCACCTCAATCATGGTGCTCAAATCGTAGTTTCCGCGCGCGTGGTGGCGGAGAATTTCGAATGACTGGGTCGGCACCCCAAGGAAGTGGGTAACGCCGTGATCCGCAATCAGTGAAAGCGCCGTTTCCGCGTCCCACTTGTCCATCATCACCAGCTTGCGCCCGGTTCCGAAGCACCCCAGCATAGAGGCGTGGCAGCCGGTGACGTGGAAGAGCGGTACAGGCAGCAGAATAACTTCCTGACCATCCTTGAACACCGGTAACTCCGTCATCAAGCCACCAATGGCGCGCGCCATCAGTGCCCATGAGTACAGCGCTGAGATCACGCCGCGATGCGAACTCAGAACCCCCTTTGGGTAGCCGGTTGAGCCACTGGTATAGAGAATGGTCGCCGGGTCGTCGGCGGTCCGATGCGAGGGAAGCGCCGGCTGACCGCGATAGGTGGTTATCAGCGTCTGATACTGCTCAGACGCCTCAAAACGGTGTCGAATACACACCTGAGCAACCCCGTTTTTATCGCAATGGGGCTGGGCCAGGGCCTGTCTTTCATCATCGCAGAGAAGCAACTTGGAGCCACTGTCGGACAGGCCGTAAGCGAGCTCGTCCGCCGTCCACCAGGAATTCAATAAAACCGCGACCCCGCCGCAAAGGTGAATGGCCATGAAGCTGATCACCCACTCTGGCGAGTTCCTAGCGCACAGGCTCACTTTGTCACCGGGGCGGATGTCGAATTCGGTTTGCAGCGCTCGGGCCAGCCAATTGGCCTCGGCGCGCGCTTGTGCGTAGCTATAGGTTTGGTCGCCAAGGACGAGGAACTCGCGGGTCGGGAAGGCATCGGCACGGGCAAACCATTCGGGCAGGGTTTGCGGTGCGCGGGCGAAAACGTTCATGTCGCCCCGGCCTCCGATGGGTTCTCGTATGACCTCAAAGGCCGGGTCGTCGCGGGTCATCTCCTCCATGCGCTCCCCCAGAGCCCGCATGTTCGGAAGGGTTGATACGAACCGGTTCAACTTCGGTTGCGACGACATGCTGGCGTTCTCCTCACAGCGCGACAGGTCTCAAACCTGCCCAGCCAGCTCCTCTTCTGGCGAGCAGGTTTTCTTGGCCTTTGAGACTGCACCTGATCACGGGGAACAGGCAACTCGAAATTGCGGTGTGATTGTGGGGGAAGATGCAAAGCCAAACAATTGGTTATAATTTGAAACAAAACTGAAAACTGCTGCAATCCTCCCCTATACTCAATGGTTTAAGCACGGTTTGACCGAGGGAACTTGAGTGCAATAAGAGCCTGTTTCAGGCTCTGGGAAGTTTGGAGCCTAACATGAGATTTTTTCACCGATTTTTAGCCATTCTGACCGTTGTTGTCGGTTTGAGTGCTCTCCACGCCAACGTAGCAACGGCGACACCACCCTGTGTTTCTGGTGCCTGTAACCTGAAAGTTGCGCCGCAGTCCTGCAAGCGGGTCGAAGTCGTTGGCGCGCCGCGGGTTAATTTGCGATCCAGCAACGCCTTTCATCGGAAAGACAACGTCATTGGCGTCACCTACCGAAACGACGTTTTCAAGCTCAAGCGCTGCACGCAACGTGGCTGCAAGATTATCCTTCAGACCGAGCAAGGCCCGGTTGGTGCCTGGGTTCACAGCAATTACCTCAGCTGTACCCGCAAGCATAAATATCAGCAGTGTGGGCTGTATCGTGTGAGCCGTCCGGACAGCCATGGTCACACCCATGATTACGGGACTAGTCGAACGTTCACCAATGAGAATGGGAACTTCAAGCTGACCATCAATACACCGGGAACCGCCCAGCATCATCCAGTGCCAAAGACGTCCGTGCCGTCTTATGGCCAGTTGTTCATCAACTTTAACATCACCGGTTCGCTGCAATAGGCCCGTGCGACGGCGTCGTTATTCTAGCCTGCTCAATCGAGGCCACTGGCGCATTCGTCAGTGGCCTTTTCTCGTCATAAAATGAGCTTTGCGAGATTATGAGGCTTAACTGGTGCAGTTATGCCTAAGAATTAGAAACAAATTAGAAATAATATTTTTTGAACTTCGAGACAGTTCGGCCTGCTGGCATGGTCCGCGCATAACAAAAAGAAGCCGCGTCCTCCCACCAGTCTTACAAGCGGGCGAGGGGTTGCGAGCTGCGAGAGGGACAGCAGTTGATGAAGTTCAGGATTCTTGGCCTCAGTCTGGTCGCGTTAGCAACGTTTGCCGTCTCCGCACGAACGGTGGCGCACCCTGCTTATTCTGCGCAGACCAACAGAACCGTTATCGCCAACTTCCCGATTGCCCCTCAGGCGACAGCGCCAGCCGGTCCGATGGTCATTGCAAACTATCCGATCAATGGGGTCAGTGGTTACCCGGTCGCGGCTCCGTCGTACGCAACCTACGCCCCGGCGCACTATACAGCTGTCCAGGTGCCCGTTCCCGTTCAGATGCCCCTTCAGGTTCCTTTGCAGCATCGGTACACCCAACAGGCTTCGGTTCAGGTCATACCGTCACCGCAAATCCACCCGGTTGTGCAGACCGCGCCTGTCGCTGTCTCTCAGCCGCGCTATGGGGCCGCGCCACTCAAAACGCTGCGCCCCGTGGATTGCATCTGCGCGCGGTCAGCAACCGGGGCCAAGGTCAACGTTTACAAAACCGCCGCTCGCTGGCAGGCGGTTCCCGATGCTCAAATAGGTGGGGGAAAGAAGACGGTTGATGTTCGTGGCTTTCATCAGGGTTACTGGCGCGTGTCCTATCGCAACAAGAGCGGCGGTGTGAAATACGGTTGGGTGCGCGAGGGCGATCTGGTTTGTAAGACAACCCGCGTGATGGCGACCGGTCACTCGTCCGGATACTGACACTAACGAATTTTCCGTCGCTAAAGGCGAAGTGCATAAGAGCTCTGAACGTATCCTGTTGAACTGTCTCTCGAGCCATGGTGTAACGCTTCACTAGGGTTTGCGAGTGCGGGAAGGTTTAAGCATGTCATCCTATGTTTTTACGTCGGAATCAGTCTCAGAAGGGCATCCGGATAAGGTTTGTGATCAGATCTCAGATGCCATCGTTGACATTTTCCTCTCCCGGGAGCCGGAAGCGCGTGTCGCCGTAGAGACTATGGCCACAACCAACAAAGTGGTTCTGGCGGGTGAAGTGCGCGGAGACGTGACGCACGAAGAGATGATTGCCGCCGCGCGCGACACGATCAAGAAGATCGGTTACGAGCAGGAAGGCTTCCACTGGCAACACGCCAGCATCGATTGCTACGTCCACGGTCAGTCCTCAGACATCGCCCAAGGCGTTGATGAAGGCGAAGGCGATTTTACCGAAGAAGGCGCGGGCGATCAGGGCATCATGTTCGGCTATGCCTGTCGCGAAACGCCGTCGCTGATGCCTGCGCCGATCCAGTACGCGCACCAGATCATGCTCAAGCTGGCTGAACTGCGCCACAGTGGTGAAAACCGGCTGGGGCCCGATGCCAAGTCACAGGTCACGCTGGCCTATGAAAACGGCCAGCCGGTTGCGACCACCAACGTGGTTGTTTCGACCCAGCACGCCGCAGAAGCAACCAAGCAGCAGGTGCGCGATATTGTTCGCGGTGTTGTCGCAGACGTCCTTCCGACGGGTTGGATGCCCGGTGAGGATAGCTTTTACTGTAATCCCACCGGCCAGTTCATCATCGGTGGCCCGGATGGTGATGCGGGCCTGACGGGACGCAAGATTATCGTGGACACCTATGGCGGTGCTGCGCCGCATGGGGGCGGGGCTTTTTCCGGCAAGGACCCAACCAAGGTCGACCGTTCGGCTGCCTACGCCGCCCGCTACCTTGCGAAAAACATCGTCGCCGCTGATTTGGCGGAACGCTGCACGATCCAGCTGTCCTACGCCATCGGCGTGGCGCAGCCGCTGTCGATTTTCGTGAATACCTATGGCACGGGCAAAATTGACGAAACCCGCATTTCCGATGCTGTTGGTCGCGTGATGGATTTGCGGCCAAAGGGTATTCGCACGCACCTTGGCCTGAACCGCCCGATCTACAACCGGACAGCCGCCTATGGGCACTTTGGCCGGGACCCGGAAGCAGACGGTGGATTTGCCTGGGAAAAAGTTGACCTTGTCGAATCCCTGAAGGCCGAATTGTCCTAATGCAAAACCGCGGAAACCCGGAAACGGCGACCATAGACGTGACGTCTATGGGAAACGCCATCATCGACGTCTTGTGGCAGGCTCCTGAGAGCGCGATTGCTGACTACACGCTGAACAAAGGCTCCATGACGCTGATCGATGAGGATCGGGCGGAGTTTCTCACCAGTGTGATGGGTGAAGACAAGCTGATGGAATCCGGCGGGTCGGCGGGAAACACAGCCGTCGGTCTGGCCGGTCTGGGCGCGCGGTCGGCTTACGTCGGCAAGGTCAAGAATGACGAGCTGGGGCAGGCGTTCAAGGACAGTATTACCCATACTGGCGCGCTGTTTGATGTGCCGTTCAGCGAAGAGGGGCCGGCAACCGCGCGCAGCCTGATCTTTGTGACGCCGGACGGTCAGCGGACCATGAACACCTATCTGGGCGCAAGCACGCGGCTCGCCCCGGTTGATATCGACGAGGCTCTGATTGCCGGGTCGGCTGTGACCTACATGGAAGGGTACCTGTGGGATCAGCCCGAGGCCAAGGATGCGTTTCGTCTGGCGGCAGAAATCGCGCACAAGAATGGACGACTGACCTCGCTGTCGCTCTCTGATCCGTTCTGTGTTGATCGGTGGCGCAGTGAATTTCTCGACCTGATTGATGGCGGTATGATCGACATCATTTTTGCCAATCAGGACGAGCTGAAAAGCCTCTACCAGACCGATGATCTCGACGCGGCGCGGGATCAGGCACGGGCGTCGAATGCGAGCCTTGTAGTGCTTACCCGAGGGTACGAGGGATCTGAAATTATCGTCGCGGGTCAGGATGACATCCGCGTTCCCGTGGTCGAGGTGGTCAAGCGGGTTGATACAACCGGCGCGGGTGACCTCTATGCTGCGGGCTTTCTGTTCGGGTTTGTGCGCGGCGAAAGTCTGGAAACCTGTGGCTTGTTCGGCTCACGTGCAGCAGCAGCCGTCATCCAGCGAGTTGGCGCCCGACTGAAGAAAAACGACCTAAAGGCGGTAACCGCCGCATAAGGTTGTCTAAACTTTGACGATTTCTCACCATTTCCGCTCAAGGCGTGTTATAACGACGCAAATTGCAATTCTCAGTATGGTTCTGGGTGCATAATGTTTGTGCTTGATGAGTGCTGATTCGTCGTGCCGCGTAGGGGGCGGGGCGCGACTGTGAGCACTCGTGGTGGAGTGAATTTATGGTGCGGACTTTCGTTCGTGGTTTCAGGTTTGGGGCATTGGTTCCGCTTTTGGTTCTCGCCTCAGTATTTTCAGGTCAAAACGCAGCAGCACAAGACGCTGCCTTCAAGGGTCCGGATACCCCTGTTGCATTTATCATGGACGCGTCGCGGTCGATGCTGGGTGAAGTTGAAGGTCGCCGCCGCATGGATGTGGCGCGCGATGCCATGTTGCAACTGGCGCCTGGTCCGCTGCAGCAGGGGCGCGCTTCCCTTGTCAGCTTTGGCAACGACCGCATCAATGAGTGTAACAACATCCCTCTGATTCACCCCTTTGGGTCAGATGCCGTTAATGCGACGATTGCAGCCATTCAAACGATGGAGCCAGCCGAGCCTGCTGCGGGTGAGCAGTCATTGATCGGGTCTCCCCTTTATCGTTCCATTGAAGTGGCTCTTGAGACTTTGCCGAGCGATGCCGAAAATGGCTCTATCGTGATGGTTACCGACGGCGTTGATGCTTGTGACCGTAACATTTGTGAGCTTGTGCCCGCGTTGAATGAGCGAGGGATAAGCGTTGATATTCTCGCCATCGACGTGAACCCGGATTTGCTCAATCTGCTCGCTTGTCTGCCGGCTGGGACCGGTGGCGCGCTGCTTCCCTCCGACAATCTGCCGACGATTCAAAGCTACGCTCGCCTGTTAAGCCGCGCCGCTGCGCCGGAGCAAATCGACGTTCAGCCCTATCTCGACGAAATTGGCCGACTCACGGCTGAGCTTGCCGCCATGAAGCGAGAGCGCGACGACCTTGAGGGGCTGCGTCGCGAGTTGGACGCCGACATGGTTGAGGTCTTCAAGGAACTAGACGCGGCCAATCGCCGGGTCACGGAGCTCGAAACCGCTTTAGCCTCTGCTGAAGCTGCCGGGCGCGAGGCAGGTGTTTTGCGCAACGAATTGGCCAAGGCACGCGTGACCATCCAACAGCTGCAAGACCGCATCATTGCTCTTGATGCTGCGGTTCGTCGGTGTGAGCAGGAATTGCGACTGGCCCGCCAGCGGATCATCGAGTTGGAATCAACCGAGCCCGAGGAAGTGGTTCGAGAGGTGACGGTCACAAAAGTCGTTCCTGACCCCCGCGTGGTGGCAGACCTTAACGCCGCCAAAGAAACCCTCAATGCGCTGGGCTGTCCCTTCGATGAAATGGACGCCTGTGAGCCGGGTGGGGCGCAAGATACGGCGCTGCTCGCTGAACTCGACCGCCTTCGCGCCCAACTCAATCAAGCCCGAGGCACAATCAACACGTTGAAGCAGGAGCGTGACAGCGCTCAAGCGGCTCAGATGGAAGCCGACAAAACCGTTCAACGCATGATCGAGGGCCTGGCCCTGACCGCTTCGACCTATGAAGACAGCGTCAGCGACGATTATAGCTGGGCGGATGCTGTGGCGTCGAACGCCGACGCTGGTTTTGGACCGGACAGTGTCCGCGCAAACCGAAGCCTCATGTCTTTGGTGTCCCGAGGGCAGTCAATCCAGATCATCGAGACCGATACGTCCGGCCTGAAAGACGAAGTTGATGCTCTCAATGGTCGCTTGCAGGCGATGACGGCGAACATCTCTGAGGCGAACGCAAAAAATGCTGATTTGCGTCAGCAGTTGAACCTCGCTTTGGCCGCACGTGATGCCGCCATTCGCGAACGGGATAACGTTTCCAGCCAGTTGAGCCAGGTGCTCGAGCGTTCGGTTTTGTTGACCGACGAGCGCGATGCATCCGTTAAACTCGCCGAGGATCGTCTTGCCGAAATCATCCGGCTGACCAACGATCTGCAAGCGCAGAGTGAAGAAATTGGTACCATCGCAGGCCAGTTTAATCAGGCCGAAGACGACCGCAGCACCTTGCAGCTTGAGCTTGATCGAACTGCGTCGACCGTGGCCGCTCGCGATGAAACCATCCTGATTCTGACCGGTGAAGTTGACAGCTTGCGGATTGCGCTGTCTCAGGCGCAGGATCAGGGCGCGGAAGCCATTGCTGACCGTGATTTGTTGCTCGAAGAAATTGCGAAACTCGACAATACAGTGGAGACTCTGCTCGAAAAGAACCGCGAGTTGCAGGCTCTGATGGACCAGATCGCGGCTCAGGCGGCAAACGACCGCAATGCAGCGGAAGCGTCGGAAGGCCAACTCACGTCAATCAACATCGAGCTGACCACAGTGCAGGACGCTCTGGCCGCCTCTACTGACCGGGTTGCAGACCTGGAGGCTCAGCTCTCTGAAATCACAATTGTCGTTAATGAAGTTGGTGGTGAGCTGAACGACGCTCAGAATACCAATTCTGCGGTCATGGAAGAAAATCAATCTCTGATCCTTGTGGTCAACGAACTGCGTCAGGATATCGAGGCGAAGCAGGCCAGTGCGGAAGAAGCAGAGACCACGATCAACACCCTGAACCTGCGTATCTCTGATTTAGAAGCAATTGGGTTGGATAACGAAGCCTTCTTCGACGTGCTCATCACCCAGTGCACCGCGCTTCTTGGGCTGGAGGGTGACACCGGTAATGCCTTGGACCGCGAAACGCTTGCCTTTGAATGTGCCGCCGCTTTCGAAAGTGCCCAGCGGTGGCGCGCAGATCTGACAGAAATGGTCGAACTGCGAGATCGTAGCCTACAGGCTTGTGAGGCTCGATACGCCTCCTTAGATGCGCGAGCCAAATCTCTGGCTGAAGGTGTTTGTTCCAACTAGCCGGGCCAGACTTGTTTTGATCAAAAGGAAAGGGCTTGCCCATGTCGGCAGCCCTTTCTTCATTTTTTTTGGAGCGGATCAGGGACCCGTGTCCCTGTACAATTCGGACGTCAAACCTGAAAAGAGCCGCGAGAACACCCGCAAAGGCGGGATGGGCAAGATGCGGGGTTCTCGCGTAGTTGCGGCTTGTGAACACTTACGGACAGAAGCTGTCCGCTCGTGTCGGGGTGTAAGCAGCAATGCTTATGCAAACCGCCGGAAAACCAGCAACACGGGGCAAAACGCAGTGATTTTGGTGGTATGAACACCTTATGCGGTGAGATTTCCCGATTAGCTGCGAAATGCGAATGCTCAGCTAATGTTATGGGATCGCGCCTTGCGGACCGCCACGGTGAAGCCTGATCGCCTGTCCGATCCTGCGGTTTGTTCTACGCGCCCTGAAGTTCCTTGATTTGGTCCTTTAGCGCCTCGCGCTCTTGCTCCCACGCCGCTTCGCGTGCGTTCATGTGACGAGAAAAAATGTTGAGGGTCGCGCGGGACGAGTCCTGCGCGCCTCGTTCGACCAAATGAAACATGAGCAGCTTATCGCTCCCCAATTCGATGAAGGGACCCAGCTGGCATTTGGCGCTTGTCGCATCTTGATCCGTATGGGCGGGTAGGGAGGCTTCTTCGCGCAAATGAGGTTCGTGATCAGAGGTGAAGTGATCCGGTAGATCAGGACACAGCGTGCGGACCGAAATATTTTCATCCAGCCCATGCTCGTAGAGAAGCCGAGCAAGAGCAGGATTGACCCACACCAATCTCAAAGTTGTTGGATGGCAAAACCCCACGGGTGTGAGCATGCTTTCCAATGTCGTTTTAATGTTCATGCGATCTATTCGGGACTGTCGACAATAAACTCCTGAGTCGTCGCCACAATCGCCATGAGCTGATCTGTGTCCTCGGGACTCAAGCCATTAATCTTCAACGTTTCAGCAAGTATTACTGCTACCTCGTTAAAATGATCTTGAGTTATTTTCAAGTGTGCATGAGAAACCCGGAGCATCTCGACATCTAACTCGTAAGGCCCCCCCATCACAGCACCGATGGTTTCAATCTGATGTTCGATCAGGCGTTCCATGTTAATGTTCTCGAAGTACGGTACTAAGTTGCGAGATAACAAAACGCGTGCATAGAAATCATCAACAGCTTTGGCTACAAAGCTGTAGCCGCCGTACCGTTCCCAAATCGAGTTTGCCATTTAGCCTCCAGCCTCAGCATTACTAGCACTGAAACTTTTGCATTTTTGAAGCCAAATGCCAAGGATGGGTCGAATAAGTTTAGGGGAATAAAAAGCAAGTAATTACAGAGGTTTAGCGCAATGATCGGTTTTTGATATTTTGCGCTTTTGGTTGCATTCGTTAAATTATGCTTCAAATTGATAATTTAGCAAAAAGACGGTCAAATAGACTAAAAATGAGGAGAAAATCAGCGTGGATACATCCATCTTCAAGGCCTACGACGTGCGCGGCGTCGTCCCCACTCAGCTTAATGAAACCGCCGCTGCTCGGATCGCTGGCGGGGTCCTTCATGTTACGGCTGGCAAACGTGTTGTGGTCGGTCAGGACGTCCGTGAGCACAGCCGGGGTTTGGTTGATGCGATGATTGAAATGTTGCTGGCCGCTGGTGTGGATGTGTTGGACGTAGGTTTGTGCGGTACTGAAGAAGTGTACTTCTGGACCGGTCATACGGAGGCTGATGCAGGTCTCATGGTCACGGCCAGTCATAACCCAGCAGAATACAACGGGGTTAAGTTCGTCGGAAAGTCCGCCGAGCCACTGAGCAAAGAGGGTATGGAGGGCGTGCGCGACTGGGCCGGATCTGACGCGCCACTCCCTGTTGCCGAGCATCGAGGCACGCTGACTACGGTTGAAGACCGGACCGCTTATATTGATCGTCTGATGAGCTTTGTTGATCTGAGCGAGACGCGCCCGCTTCATCTGGTTCTCAACTCCGGAAATGGATGTGCCGGACCCATTGTTGATGCGCTCGCACAACGGATGCCGGCCCACATCAAACTGACAAGCGTGCATGGGGAGCCAGATGGCTCTTTCCCAAACGGTATTCCGAACCCGCTTCTCCCTGAAAAACGCCAAAGTACCACGGACGCTGTTTTGGCCCATGGCGCAGACTTTGGGGTAGCCTTTGATGGTGATTTTGACCGCTGCTTCTTTTTTGATGGTGAGGGCAACTTCATCGAGGGCTATTACGTCGTCGGGCTCCTGGCGCGTGCCATGCTCCGCGATGCGGAACCGGGAACAGCCATTGTTTACGACAACCGCATGACCTGGGCGACGCTGGCGGCTATTGAAGAAGCCAAGGGGACAGCGGTGGTTTCTCGTACCGGCCACATCTTTCTGAAGCGCTTCGTTCGCGATCACCGCGCGCCGTACGGCGGTGAAATGAGCGCGCACCATTACTTTTACGACTTCTTTTCCTGTGACAGTGGGATGATCCCTTGGCTGCTCATGGCGCAATTGGTCGGTCAATCTTCGCAGTCGTTGGGTGAGTTGGTTGCCGATGCGCAGAAGGCATTCCCGTGTTCGGGCGAAATCAACTTCCGGGTGGACGATGTAAACTCTGTGCTGGACCGGATTGAGCAAACTTTCGCCGGGCAGGGTGACCGCATCGAAATCGACGGTCTGACCTATGAGTTTGATAACTGGCGTTTCAACGTTCGGTCCTCCAACACCGAGCCTTTGCTGCGATTGAACGTGGAAGCCAGAGGCGACGCTGCGCTGTTGGCTGAAAAGACAGAGGTGCTGAAGGCGCTGATCCAGGCAGACTAGGCTTTGGCGGTCTTTTCAGCCTGTTTGACCTTGTCCCACGCGTCGTTCAGCTCGTCGATGTGACGGTCTTTCCAGTTGAAATCGAGCGCATGCTCTACCGCGTTAAACCGCCGAACGAATTTGGCGGTTGCGCGGTGCAGGGCGCGCTCGGGATCGACGTTCAGGCGTCGGCCCACGGCGGCTGCGACAAACAATAAGTCGCCGACTTCCATTTCCAACGCGTCTTGATCCAGCGGTGTTTTTGCCGCTTCTTCCTTCACTTCGGCGAGTTCCTCATCAACCTTGCCGTAGATTTGGTGCATTTCCGGATGATCGAACCCGACCTGCGCAGCCTTGCGTTGGACCTTGTCGGTTTCGGTTAGCGCGGGAAAGCCCGTCGGCGTGTCCCGTAAGGTGGCGCGCGGGTTGCCGCTTTCTACGGGCAGGCCCGCCTTGAGTTTGGCGGCGTGCTTGGCGGCTTTTTCCTCGGACTTGATCCGGTTCCAATCGGCTCGCTGCTCTTCCTCACTGGAATAAGTGCGGTCACCGAAGACATGAGGATGGCGATGGATCATCTTGTCAGCGATGGTCTGCGCAACGTCATCAAAGCTGAACAGGCCGTCTTCTTCAGCTATTTGCGCGTGAAAGACGACCTGCAGCAGCAAGTCGCCCAGTTCTTCCCGCAGGTCGATTGTGTCCTTGCGCTCAATGGCATCGGCCACTTCGTAGGCTTCTTCGATGGTGTAAGGGACAATGGTTTCGAAAGTCTGAACAACATCCCAGGGACAGCCGTCTTCCTTGTCCCTGAGTTGGCGCATCACGCTGAGAATACGATCGAGGCCGTTACCAGGCTGGTTCTCGGGAATGGCGTGTTTCATGGAAAATGCAACTTTCGTGAGGGCGAAAAGGTAAATCCACCGTCGTGCATTTAAGCCCGCGGGTCACTGTGGAAATTCGGGGATCTGCTGGTCTCAGGCGCTACACCGATGGGGCAGGGGCTGCGGTGCTTTCGCGAATGACAAGGGTTACGTCGAGCTGGGGGTTGGCGTCCTCTGGATCAGCTTCGCCCCGGATCAGTTCGAACAGCATTTCAGCGGCTCTGCGGCCAATTTGAACGCGAGGTTGGGAAACAGTGGTCAGCGCCGGAACAAAAAAGCCCGAAACCTCGATGTCGTCAAAGCCGATAACCGAGACATCTTCCGGCACTTTCACCCCATCTTTTGCCAAGCGAGATATAAAACCGAAGGCTTCACGGTCACTGGCACAGAACATTGCAGTGGGACGATCTTTCATCTGAAGCCACTTTTCAGCGGCCTCGTGGCCGGATTCGAGGCTGAATCCCCCCTCCAAAACAAAGTCATCCCGATACTGCAGGCCGCAAGAATCGAGTCCCTGCTTAAAACCTTTGATACGTTCAACTGTGAGAACATTCTCCTTTGGGCCAGTAATGTGCCCGATTTTGGTATGACCAAGTGCGGCAAGATGCTGAACCGCTTGAACGGCGCCACCAACATTATCCACAGTCACGGAAGGCGCTGTTGAGCCCTGAGTCCACTCACAGGCGGAGACAATCGGAGCCAAAATTCCCGGACGACCGCGCGCCTTCAACATGGAATGATCGAGCATGCCATCGAGAACAATATAGCCGTCAGTCCTCGAAGCAGCCATCAGGTTCACGACCCGCATTTTATCCTTTTGACTCAAGCCACTTTCCGTCACGAACACACCGTAGCCTTTTGGCCCACAAATTTGTTCGATGCCTGAAATAATAAAGGAAAAGAACGGGTTGGACAGGTCAGGCGTGATCACACAGATCGAATTTGACTTTTGTTGTCGGAGATTTCTCGCCATTTCATTGGCGACGTAACCCGTCTCTTCAACGGCCTCTAAAACGATATGACGCGTGCGGTCGCTCACCCGATCAGGCGTGCTGAGCGCACGACTTACGGTAGCGGTTGAAACGCCTGCTACGCGAGCAACATCCTGGATTGTTGGTGCTTCAGATCGCATTGTACTTTGCGAAGTCCCGATCATTAGAAATCTCTCAGAAAAGCCTTAGCGGTAAAAAAAAACTTGGCAAGGGGGGCTTTTTTTAGGGTTGACGCCAAAGTCGGTTTTCTATCAGTTTTCGCCGTGTAATCGTTTACCAGCGAGATATCCGGAATATGTAATCGTTTTCCAAGTGATAGCGCTAAGAATGTAATCGTTTACAGCAGGGCTATGGAGGGCCCGACTCATTTCACGGGGAGAAGCCGAGCTTCTCCATTGGGAGGAAAAGACATGTTCAATATGAAGTCTGCTGCTGTTGCAGCGGCTGCTCTGGTTGCGTCTGCTGGCGTTGCTGGTGCAGAAAAAATCGAGGTTACGCACTGGTGGACCTCTGGTGGTGAAGCTGCGGCGGTTAGCGTTTTCGCTGATGCTGTAAACGCTTCTGGCCACGAGTGGGTTGACGGCGCGATTGCTGGTGGCGGTAACGCTCGCCCAGTAATTCTGTCCCGTATTGCTGGTGGTGACCCAATGGGCGCTACGCAGCTCAACACCGGTCGCGACGCTGAAGACCTGGTTCAGGCTGGCCTGATGACCGACCTGACCGATCTGGCTGAAGCTGAAGGTTGGGCTGATTTCATTCGCCCGTCCAAGCTGCTGGACTCCTGTACTTACGAAGGTCGCATCTACTGTGTGCCTGTTAACATTCACTCTTTCCAGTGGATGTGGCTGAACCGCGGTGCTTACGAAGCCGCTGGTGTTGCAGTACCAACAAACTGGAGCGAGTTCGAAGCTGCTGCTCCTGCTCTGCGTGACGCAGGCATCACCCCACTGGCTGTTGGTGGTGAGCCTTGGCAGATCTCCGGCATGTCCGGTGTATTCCAGGTTGCTCTGGGTGGTCTCGACCTCTACCGCGCAATCAACGTAGACAAGTCTGTTGAAGCTGCTGCTTCTGCTGACATGACCAAAGTGTTTGAAGCTATCGCTGCTGCACGCGGCATGGTTGACGACGGTTACGTAGGCCGCGCGTGGAACGACGCTACGGCTATGGTTATCACCGGCAAGGCTGGCGCTCAGATCATGGGTGACTGGGCTCAGGGTGAATTCGGCGTAGCGGGTCAGACCGCTGGTGACGAGTACGACTGTCTGCCAGGTCTGGGTGTGTACCCAGTGCTGGATACCGGTGGTGACGCGTTCTACTTCCCTAAGCCGAACAAGAACGTTGAAGCGATGACTGCTGCTCAGCTGGAAATGGCTTCCCTGCTGGTTTCCAAGCAGGTTCAGGTTGACTTCAACCTCGCGAAAGGCTCCCTGCCGATCCGTGGTGACATCGATCTGACCGCTGCTAACGGTTGTATGCAGAAGGGTCTGGCTATCCTTGAGAACCCAGACAACGTACTGCCTTCCTCCGAGCAGACCTTTACCGGTGACACTCAGGGCCAGTTCGAAGACCTGTGGGTCTCCTTCTTCAACGATCCAAGCATCTCTGTTGAAGACGCTCAGGCACGTTACGTCGAAATCGTAGCGAACGCTGACTAATCCTGATTTCTCAGGTTTAGCTGATCTGGGTGGCCCGGTTGGGTCACCCAGACTTCCTTTGATGATAGAATCAATGAATTAATTCCGCAGTTCCCTGACCCGGAGGCTGCGTGGGTAGGGGGATGTGATGTCGACCGCCAAGCAACCGCGACGTAGGCTGGGACTGTTCCGAAATCTCAGTGCAAAAATCGCCGCAATCCCCATGATCTTTACGACCTTGGTCGTGTTCGTAGGCTGTTCGGTCTGGACGATCATTTACTCCTTCACCAAGTCGAAGCTGCTGCCGGCGAAGCTGTTTACGCCGCCCGTCGAATTTCAGTTTCCGATCAGTCTGTTTAACCGCAGTGAGGAAGGGTTCCTCACCTGGGTTGGATTTGACTACCAATGGAATGGCTTTTCCAAGCTGATCAACACCAAGTTTCTTGTTGGCTTTGACCAATATGAGCGCTTGCTCGACGCTTCACGGAACTCTCGGTGGGCAGAGTCTGTTGAAAACATCATGTTCTACGGTGTTTTCTCGCTGACTTTCTCCTTCACCGTTGGCTTCATTCTGGCAGCGTTGATCGATCAGAAGGTCCGCTTCGAAAATGCGTTCCGATCCATCTACCTTTACCCCTTTGCGCTGTCGTTCGTTGTGACCGGCGTGGTTTGGCAATGGATGCTCAGCCCGGATGGGATTCAGGCGGCGATCAACCAGTTTGGCGCGTGGGCCAACATCGGTTTCCTCGAAACCATGCCCTTCAAGCTGATGGCCAGCGGCGACACCGTGATCTTTGCGCTGCTGCTTGCCGGACTGTGGCAAGGAACGGGCTTCACCATGGTTCTGATGCTCGCTGGTATGCGGGGGATCGACGGTGAAATCTGGAAGGCCGCTCGCGTTGACGGCATCCCAAAGTGGAAGACTTACATCTTCGTGGTGATCCCGATGATGCGCGGCGTCTTCATCACGACGCTTGTTATCGCAGCCTCCGGCATTGTCCGGCTCTATGACCTTGTTGTGGTGCTGACCTCCGGGGGCCCCGGCTTCTCGTCCGAAGTGCCTGCGAAGTACGTGTACGACTACATGTTTGCCCGCTCGAACCTCGGACAAGCCCTTGCCGCGTCTACCATGATGCTGGTGACCGTCGTTATTATTCTCATTCCGTGGATGTACCTCGAGTACGGCCGGAAAAAAGAGCGCTAGGAGGAGGAATAGACCATGACTTCGAACGTCCTTACCCCTCGCGGGCCAAAGCCAAACCGGATCAGTCCGAGCCGGATTATCCTCTACAGCATTCTCGTCGTCGCGGCGATGTACTACCTGCTGCCGCTCTATGTGATGATTGCCACGTCGCTGAAAGACCTCGATCAGGTCCGCGAAGGCAACATCTTTGCCTGGCCGCTGCGCGCTGGTTTCGACGCGTGGATCAAGGCATGGGATACGGCCTGCACGGGGCTTTACTGTGAAGGTCTGAAGGTTGGTTTCTGGAAATCGGTTCAGATCACTGTCCCGTCCGTCATTGCATCCATCGCTATCGCCTCGGTCAACGGCTACGCGCTGTCCTACTGGCGGTTCCGCGGCTCTGAAGTGTTCTTCACCA
>JBMZBW010000023.1:0-29614 GCA_049612785.1 Alphaproteobacteria bacterium
GCCAATCACAGTCGTGACCGGAGAGGTGCCGGATTACCAACCCATTGGCCGGATCGTTGCCAGCGGTTCAAACGGTGTGGCATCACAGACCTTTGTTTCCGCGCAAACCAACGCAAGCGGGTCGTTATTTCCCGTTTACGAGGCGTCGGCGATAAGCGCTGGTATCGTTCCGGAGCAGGCCGTTACCCCTTTGCTGGCCGATACAAGCGCCTTGGCCCCGATCCCTCAGATGACGATGCCTGCGTCGTCAAACGTCAGTTTCAGTGCCTCTGACGGTGTCACGGTATTGAGTGCCGAGGACGTTGCTGCGCTCTCCGCTCTTGCGGTCGGGGCTCCGATTACAAATGCGGTTCCAGTAACGGTTCCCTCACAGCCTGCGAGCTTTGACGCGCAAGTGGTCACATCTCTGCCAGAAGGCGTGAGTGTTGTTGGCGCACCGGTCGTTTTGCAGCGCTAAAGTACCATATTCTTCAACGAACAGTGATTTCAGCGCTTCGGCATCCAAGGATGTCGCGCGCCTTCTGACGTTTTTGGGAGAAACCATGAAACGACTGATTTTTGCCCTTTCGGGGGCCTTTGCCCTGCTTTCTGCCGGCCCTGCTTTTGCGCTTTATGAGCAGGCCCGGTGGTTCACGCTCGACAACGGAATGGACGTGATTGTCATCGAAAACGACCGTGCGCCTGCTGTCCATGCCCGTGTGGTTTACAAGGTCGGTGCGCTGGATGAGTCGCCCGGTCAGTACGGAATAGCGCACGTGCTGGAGCATATGATGTTCCGCGGTTCACCGGCCTATAAGGGCCGGGCGCTGGCACCGGGGGAATATGATGGCGCGCTGGGTCGCATTGGTGCGACGGACAACGCTTCGACCTCACCGGACGTCACCAGCTATTATGCTCTGATGGGCTCTGAACACCTTGAGCTGTTTCTCGAGCTCAATGCCATTCTGATGAACGGTCTGGATGCGGATGCAGACCAGCTGGAGAATGAGAAAGGCGTAGTGCTGCAGGAGTTTCGCCAGCGCTGGGAAAACAACCCAACCGCCCGCGCAGCCCACCAACTGCGCGCCGCGCTGAGGGGTGCGCCGGCCTATGACCATCCGATCATCGGATTTGAAGAGGAGTTCACGGCCCTGACCTCACAGGATCTGCTGGACTTCCACGCCGCCTGGTACAAGCCCAACAATGCGGTCTTGATCGTTTCCGGTGACGCGACGCCGGAACAGGTTCTGGCTCTGGCTGAAAAGCACTTTGGCGACTTCGAACCCGGTGAGGTGCCCGCGCGCCTCCGTCCCGATGCCGAACGCCCGCTGGAGCCGGGATTTGAAGAGGTTTCGGATGCCTTGATTACCAAAGCTTCTGCCCGACGAGCCTGGCGGCTGCCAGAGGTGGCTCCTGAACAAGGGCCGGAAGCCTTTGAGTCCCGCTACGCGGCACGGTTGCTGACATCTATGCTCACCAGCGGTCTGGATGCACCTTTCACCCGCTATTTGCAGACGGAGCGCCAGATTGCCTTGAGCGCAGGCTTCAGCATCGTACTTGACGAAGGTCAGGACTGGGCGCTGCTCAATGTTGAACCGGTCGAGGGACTGGATGCCGTTGAGGTTCTGGACGAAGCCGAAACCTTCCTGCGTAACTGGCTCGCAAATGATCTGACCGAAGAACGTTTAGCCCGTCAGAAGCGCCGTTTGATGAATGGCCTCGTCTATGCGGCTGACAGCGTAGACGGCCCGGCAAGCTCGTTTGAAAGTGTGGTGTCCAGCCAATCCAACTACGACATCTACTGGACGCTCGAAGACACAATCGAAGGCGTCACGCTCGATGATGTGCGGGCGATTGCGGACCTGTTCCTGCAACAGGCCAGCGAGCCTCGCACACTCTCACTGTTGCCGTTGGAGGAATAAGATCATGTGGAAATTCATACCTTTGGCATTGACCGGTCTCGTCCTGTCTCAACCTGCAGCCGGGATCGATATTCAGGTCGTCAAGATCAACGAAACCGTGGACGCCTGGCTGGTCGAAGATCACAGCAACCCGCTGATTACCTTGAAGTTTGGCTTCGAAGGCGGATCTCGCTGGGATGAATCGGGAAAGGAAGGAACGGCTTCGCTGACTTTCGGTTCGCTGAATGAGGGCGCGGGCGACATGAACGCGGAAACCTTCCTCGGCATTCTGCAGGATGAAGCCGTCTCTATGGCGGGAAGCGCGGGTTTTGAATGGTCAACCGTCAGTTTTCAGACCCCCACGGCATCCATCGATTTCGCCTTTGAGTCACTTGAAACCATGCTGACAGACCCGGCCTTTGATATCGAAGGGGTCGAGCGCATGCGTCGGGATGCTTTGGCTGGCGCGGTCAGCCGTGATCGCTCGCCGGGCGCAAAACTGGGGGACGCGTTTTATGAAAAGCTCTGGGGCGCGGATGAGCCTCGGAACCGTGAATTCAGTGGCGACTTGGAAACCATTCCCGCCATCACGCGTGAAGATCTTTTGACGCTGAAGAATAAGGTTATTGGTCGCAACAATGTGCTGATCGCTGCCGTGGGTGACATTACGCCAGAAGAGCTTCAGACCCGTGTAGGTGCGATTCTGGACAAACTGCCGGAAGTGACCCCACCCGCGCCGATTGATCCGCCAACCTTCAACACTTTTGACGCGCCCATCGAGATCGACTTCAACCAAACCCAAAGCATCGTTTTTGCGGTTGCTCCTGCCTTTCCACGCACAGACCCCGACAACTACGCGGCACGTGTCGTGAACCACATCCTCGGTGGTGGGGGGCTTGGCTCGCGGCTCGCTGACAAGGTGCGCAATGAACTGGGACTGGTGTACGGGATCCGCAGCGGCTATTCCGCTGGCAAGGACTACGGCACCGTGTCTTTCAATTTTGCCACAGGCAATGAAGCAACCGATGAAGCGCTGGATGCGACTTTGGAGGTCTGGGACGACTTCGCCGCCAATGGGCCGACTCAGGACGAAGTAGACGAAGCGATTTCTTACCTTACGGGTTCCTATGCCACGTTCTTTTTGAACTCCAACGATGTCGTGGATTATCTGCTGAGCATTCAGATTCAGGATCTGCCGCCAGATTTTCCGGAGTTCCGCAACGACCTGTTTCGGGCTGTGACATTGGAAGATGCTAAACGTGTTGCGCAAAGGCTCTATAGTGAATCGCTACGCTTTGGCGTAGTAGGACAACCGACAGAGTTTTCGCCGTACGAGTAGCCTTAAGATCGCGCGGCCAACGGAGTGGCTGCGCCATGCAAACAGACCCCAAGCCGCTTCTCGGCCCTAACGATCCAGCACCGTTTCGCTGGATTGTCAGGGATCCCCGGAAGCGGTTTTTGCTGATCAATGATCATGCCGGCTTTCGGACGCCCCAAGCCTTGGGTGACTTGGGGCTTTCGGCTGACCATTGGACCACGCATATCGTTGGTGATTGGGGGATGGAGGCTGTTGGCCGGGAGCTTGTGCAGAGGCTCGACGGCTCGCTGATCGAAGGCGTTTATTCGCGAGCTGTGCTTGATCTCAACCGCCGTGCGACGGACTGGGATATGGCGGGTGCCGTTCTGGATGGGGTTGAAATCCCGGCCAACAAGGACCTGTCAGCGGACTCCTATCAAGCCCGGATCGAGGCCATCCATAAGCCGTACCACGATGAAATTGAGAGATTTTTGGAGACGCAACCCGGTCACAACGACCGCACGATCATCCATTGCCATTCTTTCACCGATTGCCTCATGTCCAAACCCGATGAACCGCGCCCGTGGGAAATCGGCCTGCTGCATTACAACGTGCAAGACCGTGCAGACGAGGCGCTCGAATGGCTCCGGCGCAATACTGATTACACCGTTGGTGACAATGAGCCCTATAGTCTGTTCGAGCGGATGACAGGCTCCTATGCTCTGCACAGCTTGCACCGCGACGCTCCTGCTATCACCTTCGAGATACGTCAGGATCTGTTAACGACACCGAGCCAAATCAGCCACTGGTGTGATGTGCTCGAGGCAATGATCAAGGAGGTTTTCTGACCATGACTGATCTGGATAAAGCAACCCAGACTGAGTTGGAGGCTGCGGCCTTCCGCGTTTTGCGCGACCATCTTGCGGAACGGACAGATGTTCAGAACATCGACATGATGAACCTCGCCGGGTTCTGCCGAAACTGTCTGTCACGCTGGTACGGAGAAGCCGCGGAAGATCGCGGGATTTCCATGACCAAAGACGAAGCGCGTGAAGCCTTTTACGGCATGCCTTACGGCGAGTGGCGCGACAAGTACCAGACCGAAGCGACCGATCAACAAAAGGCAGCCTTTGAACAGGCCGCCGCAGCGGAGAAATAGGAATGTCCGACGACTTTGACAACGAACTCGATGAGATCATGGCCGACACCGTGGCCAAGCCGGAAGCCATTCCCAGTGGCACACCAGCGGCGGCGGCCTTGATTCAGTACATCGAGCGTGTTGAACGGCTCGAAGAAGAGAAAGCCGGCCTGATGGAAGACATAAAAGAAGTCTACGGCGAAGCCAAAGGCGCTGGGTTTGATCCAAAGATCATGCGTGCCATCGTGCGTCTGCGCAAAATGGAAACAGCCGACCGTCAGGAGCAAGAAGCGCTCATCGAGACCTATAAAGCGGCAGTTGGTATGGGCTGATTAGCCGTCCAATTTGGGATCGGGAAGGGGTAGAACCTCGATCCCGTCGTCGAGCAGAGAATCAATCTGCTCTTTGGAAGCCTTGCCGTGGATCCCACGGTCGGGCTTTTTTCCTTCATGGATCGCGCGCGCTTCGTCGGCAAACTTGTCGCCAACGTCTTCGTGCGTCTTTTGCACCGTTGCTCGCACCGCGTGGAGAAACTGCCGTGCAGCAGCCACGTGCTCTGGCCCCCACTCTTGGGGCGGTGTCGCGGTTTGAACCGGTGCCGGGACGTTAGCCTGTGTGGGCTGTGGTGGGGGTACGGGTGTTGTTGCTGAGCTGCCCCGGTCTTTTCCGCCCTGCACGTTGGGCGCCATGATGGTTTTCTCTACAGACGCGTCATTGCACTGCGGACAGGTTACAAACCCCCGCTCACGCTGGTCGGCGAAGCTGTCATTGCTCGGAAACCAGGCCTCAAAACCGTGCCCGTTCGAACATCGAAGAGAAAACTTGATCATGCCGGTTATTTAGGGGGCCAACGGATCATAGGGAAGATGGCAAATGGAATGTCCGAGCGTTTTCCAGCGCCGGGATGGCTTGCCGTGCTGTCGTGACCTGATCGAAGTCGAGTGTATGGACGATCAAGCCTTCTTCATCTTCTGACGCGATCTGGGCGACAATTTCACCCCAAGGATTGATCACGCAAGAATGTCCATAGGTTCGCCGCTGACCGGCGTGCTCGCCGCACGTCCCGGCTGCCAACAGCCAAGACCCGGTCTCAATCGCCCGCGCGCGAAGCAAGGTATGCCAGTGCGCGCGCCCCGTTTTCTGGGTAAAGGCAGCAGGCACCAAAAGGACGTTTGCCCCAGCCATGGCAAGGGTCTGATGCAGGCTGGGGAACCGAACATCATAGCAAATGGTGTGGCCAAGAACGGCTTCGCTGTCGGGTAGGGCAGAAAGGATCGCCTCCTCCCCCGGTGTGAAGATCTCGCTTTCGCCATAGTGCTGGCCATCGCCGATGCTGACATCAAACAGGTGGATTTTATCGTAGCTGTTGATAACGGCACCTGTCGTGTCGAGCAGAATCTGGCGATTCACCAGTTTTCCTTCATTTCCCCCTTGAACCAGCAAGGATCCAAGGCAGAGCAGGACGCCATGTTGGGCTGCGACTCTTTGCGCCATGCAGAAGACGGGGTCGTCTTCGGCCAAACCGACTGTTTGGTTGAGCACAGCTCGGTCAGGCTGGATGATATTGCTGGCCTCGGGTGTCAGAACAAAGTCACAGCCTTGCTCAGCCGCCTCCGAAATCATTGTTTCCAGCTGTGCAGCGTTAGCCTCTGGGTCCGGTCCAACGCAAAATTGGATCAATCCTACCTTCATAAATATCCCCCGACTCCGGTTTTGAGGCGCTTGAGCGTGGCAGGTCGCGTCTTCTAAGAAGCTCCCTTGCATAATGACGCACTGGTAACCGCCGTCACACGCACTTAATCTAAGGTCAACACCAAAAGCTACGAGACCAGAAATTGGACTACGCTTCCTTTTTTGCCGACAGTCTGTCTTCCCTGCACGAGGAAGGGCGCTACCGCGTTTTCGCCAACCTTGAGCGTGTATCAGGCAAGCACCCGAAAGCGATGTACCGCGACCCGCTGACAGGACAGTCGCGAGAGATCACCGTTTGGTGCTCTAACGATTACTTGGGCATGGGCCAGAACAAAACCGTACAGCAAGCGATGGCTGAGGCCGCGCTGGATCAGGGTGCGGGTGTCGGCGGTACACGGAATATTTCCGGCACCAACCGTCTGCACGTGGAACTGGAGCGTGAGCTCGCTGACCTGCACGGCAAGGAAGCGGGGCTGATTTTCACTTCCGGTTACGTCAGCAATCTTGCCGCCTTGGGGACTCTGGCGGCAAACTTGAAGGATTGTGTGGTCCTATCGGATCGGTTGAACCACGCTTCGATGATCGAGGCTATGCGTTGGTCCAAGGCTGAAAAGATTATCTTTGAGCATAACGATATGGCGGATCTGGAATCCAAACTTCGCCGCTTGGACCCGGAACGCCCGAAAATCATCGCCTTTGAGTCGTGCTACTCCATGGAAGGCGATTTTGCGCCCATCGGTGCAATCTGTGACCTCGCCGAAAAGTACAATGCCTTGACCTACCTGGACGAGGTTCACGCTGTTGGGCTCTACGGCTTGCATGGTGGCGGGGTTTCTGAGCGAGACCAGCAAGCGCATCGGATCGACGTGATTGAGGGGACTCTGGCCAAGGCGTTTGGATGCATGGGTGGTTACATCGCCGCGAACAGCGATATTGTCGATTTCGTTCGTTCCTATGCCTCTGCTTTCATCTTCACAACAGCTCTGCCGCCGTCGCTGACCGCCGGTGCTTTGCAAGCGGTGCGTCACCTCAAAGACAGCCAGCAGGAGCGTTTGAAGTTGCAGGAACGTGCTGCCGCGCTGAAGAGCAAGCTGCGTGCGGCTCAACTGCCATTCATGATGTCAGAGAGCCATATTGTGCCAGTTTTGGTGGGTGATGCCCGGCGCTGTCGCGAAGCCTCGGACATTCTGCTCGAAGACCACAATATCTATGTCCAGCCGATCAACTATCCGACGGTTCCACGCGGGACAGAGCGCCTGCGCTTTACACCGGGGCCGCTTCATACGGATGAAGATATGGACAATCTGGTCGAGGCGCTGAAAGCGACTTGGGAACGCCTGAGTTTGTCTGCGGCTGCCTAGCCGCAGATTTTCCCCTCGAATTTCCAGCCGTTTTACCCCATATGCAGGGTGAAGCTCTTTAATACCGGGAAATACCTATGTTGGTCGCTGCATTGTTCACAATCGTTCAGGCCCTCGATTTTGCGATTTCGATCCTGAATTTCATCCTCATTGTGTACATCGTCATCGGCTGGCTCCGGGTCTTTAATGTCGGTTTCGCCTTTAATCCGGTCGTGAGCCAAGTCTATACCGGCTTGCACTCCCTGATTGACCCGATTTTGTCGCTGATCCGGCGCGTGATACCGACCCAGTTTGGCGGTATCGACATTGCCCCAATCATCCTGCTGGGCGGGCTATGGTTGCTGCGGCAGTTCCTGAGCACTTGGGCCATTCAGATTGTAAACGGCTAAAGGCTGCAACTGACTGTCGCTTTGGTGAATGTTTTTGTGGTGCAGGGGGCTAAGGTCGCCTCCAGAAACAGACACCATTTCATCCAGGGACAGGACCCATGACGGCAAAATTGATCGACGGTAAAGCTTTCGCAGCAGGTCTGCGCGGCCGCGTGAAAACCGGTGCAGACGCGCTGATGACCAACCACGGCACCAAGCCTGGTTTGGCTGTTGTCATCGTCGGCGAGGACCCTGCCAGCCAGGTCTATGTTCGCAACAAGGTGAAGCAGACCGCAGAAGCTGGGATGGAGTCCATTCACCACGAGCTGCCGGCAACCACCGAGCAATCCAAGCTTGAAGCACTGATCGACGATTTGAATGCAGATCCGAAGATCCACGGTATTCTGGTCCAGTTGCCGCTGCCTGGCCATATCGACAGCGATTCCGTGCTGGCACGGATCATCCCCGAAAAGGACGTAGATGGCTTTCACGAAGTTAACGTGGGTCGTCTATCGATTGGTGCGACTGGCAATGCCAAGCCAATAATTCCCTGTACGCCTTGGGGCTCGCTCATGCTGATCAAAGATACACTGGGCGATATCACGGGTGCCAATGCCGTAATCGTCGGACGCTCCAATATCGTCGGGAAGCCCATGGCGCAGCTTCTGCTGGGTGCCAACGCGACTGTTACGGTCGCGCATTCCCGGACAAAAGACCTGCCAGCGCTGTGTAAGACCGCTGACATTCTGGTTGCCGCTGTGGGGCGACCTGAGATGATCAAGGGCGATTGGGTGCGCGATGGTGCTTGCGTCATCGACGTGGGGATCAATCGCATTCCAAAAGATGACGGCAAAACCAAGCTGGTCGGAGACGTGGCCTTTGACGAGTGCCTGAGCCACGCCGGTTCGATTACGCCGGTTCCGGGCGGTGTCGGCCCCATGACCATCGCCTGCCTGCTGGCGAACACCCTGACCGCAGCGCATCGGTCGCTGGGTCTGGACGATCCAAACGTCTAGGACCGTCCTTTCAAAGACGTTTCCGACAAGTCCTCAGGTCACTCAGGCGTGAGGACTTGTTTTTTGTTGTGTGTCGCAATGCGTGAAAATCACTCTACATTGTCTCACGAGACAAACGTGCAAGATCAACACGGGGAGACGTCTGATGAAACCCATCATTCGGCCAGACTGGTGGTTGCCAGAGAGCGCAGCAACTGACCAAACCATTTACCAAAACCGCCGCGCCATTCTTAAGGGTCTGGGTATTGGGTCCATTGGTGCAGGAATCGCGCTTTCGGGCGCTATGCCGGCTTTTGGCGATACCAGCGACCTCTACCCCGCAAGGAAGAATCCGAAGTACGCCACGACGCTGAACAATCGCCCCCTCACAGATTACAAGACGGCGACGACGTACAATAACTACTACGAGTTCGGGACGTCCAAGAAGATTTCCAAGAATGCTCAGGCACTGACCATCGAGCCTTGGCCGGTTGAGATTGGCGGGCTGGTGAACAATCCCATGACTCTGGATTTCGAAGATCTGGTCCGGAAAATGCCGATCGAAGAGCGGGTTTATCGCCATCGTTGTGTTGAGGCCTGGTCGATGGTGGTTCCATGGTCCGGATTCGCGCTCAAGGAACTGGTTCGCCTCGCTGATCCGAAGTCTGATGCGAAGTACGTGATGCTGACGTCGTTCAACCGGCCAGATGAAGCCAAGAACCAATACCGCAGCCGCTGGCCTTTCCCCTATGTCGAAGGGTTGGAGCTGCGCGAGGCCACCAACGACCTCGCCTTTATGGTCACCGGACTTTACGGTGAGCCGCTGCCCAAGCAGAACGGCGCACCCATGCGGCTGGCTGTGCCGTGGAAGTATGGTTTCAAGCACAACAAAGGCATCACACGGATCGATTTTGTTTCCGAAATGCCCAAGACATTCTGGATGGCCAGCGGGCCATCGGAGTACGGCTTCTTTGCCAATGTGAACCCCGAAGTGCCTCACCGCCGTTGGGCGCAGGACATGGAGCGGGACATCGGGCAGGGCGGCAAGCGCATTCCGACGTTGCTGTACAATGGGTACGCGGATCAGGTTGCGTCGCTCTACGCAGGCCGGGATTCTGGCCGCACCATCTTTTACTAGTAGGAGTTCTTGATGGCTGCCGCTTCACCCGCTGCTTCCAAGTCAAAAGCCAAGACCAAACCGCGCTCCAAAGCCAAAGGGCCAAAGCTGACCGAAAGGGACCTTTTCTGGCGCAAGGTTCTTCGCTGGGGTTCTTTGGCGCTTCGTATTGTTGGGGTCGTCATCGTGGTCAAGGCGCTGATTGCCTATGTCGCCGGGATATTCGTATCCAACCCCATCACGGCACTGACACTGGAAATCGAGCACATCTGGTTTCTGGCTCACAGCTTCAGCCTGGATCTGTTTCAGGTGTTTATTGAGCGAAAACTGTTCTTCTGGCTGCCCAATCCCACGGACCCTTGGTTTAACGTGATCCGACCCATCCTGTTCCAGACGCCGCTGACCGTTGCGGCGGTCGGTGGGGTTCTCTTTGGCTTTGGCTGGGGCATTGGGCGCATTGTTCGTCAGCCCTGATCTTCGTTCAGCATCGAAGTCACAAAAAAAGGGCCTGCGGATTTTCCAGCAGGCCCTTTTTAAATCTAAATCGTTACTTAGCTGTCATTAGCCTTTAGCAAGCTCTGCAGCCATAGCAATCCAACCGTCTTTCTCAATACGCTCAACAGAGAAGCCGATCTCGCCAGACAACCATTCGACGTCTGCGCCAGAGAACGCTGCAAGCTGCTCGTACTTGTAGATACCAAGAGCGTTCAGAGCCTCAGCAGACTTTGGACCAACGCCCTTAATCTTCTTCAGATCATCAGCGTCAGCAGGTGCCTTAGCCATCAGGTTCGAAGGCTTTGAAGCGCCAGCCGGTGCTTCTTCCTTCTTTGGCGCAGCCGCCGCCTTCTTTGGCTTGGCTTCCGCCTTTGGAGCAGCTGCGGCTTTCTCAGCCTTTGGAGCAGCTTTCTTCGACACGGAAGCAGAAGCGACTGCTACCGCAGCAGCGGCCTTAGCGGACGCTGTTGGTGCACCAATCTTCTTGTTGCTCGACGGCGGAGTGTTCGGGTTCTCATCAACGATGGAAACCAAAGAACGACCGCGCTGGCCCACGTGGAACTTTACGTAGCCGTCGGAAAGCGCGAACAGCGTGTGATCGCGACCCAGCCCAATGTTGGTGCCCGGGTGGAATTTTGTACCGCGCTGACGCACGATGATGTTGCCAGCGGTTACCAGCTCACCGCCGTACCGCTTGACGCCGAGGCGTTTACTTTCTGAGTCGCGACCGTTACGCGAACTACCGCCTGCCTTTTTATGTGCCATTTCTGGGCTCCCTTTGGAGACTTCCTAAATCAGACGCCGTGTGTAGAGGTTGGCCGCTCGTTTGTCCACCTGCAACGCGTGCATGAAAGCCAGCACTTTAGGCCACATAAACAACATCGCCCTCATAGGGCACGGCAATCAGAATTTCCTGGTACAAAGTCAGCTGATCTCCCGTGTTAAAGGATAGGACGGTCGAGTATCCGGTATAGCTCGTCGTATAATCGTCGACAGAAAAGCCATGCAGCTCGACACGGTCATATCCCGATTCGAAATCGCCGACTTCGTCAAAGCCGTATCCGGGCCCAAAGATGAAGACATCAGCGCCTTCGCCGCCCTCCATAAAATCTGATCCTGCGCCGGGATCAATCCGGTTGTCGGCGTCATTGCCAAAAATGACATCATTGCCAGCATCCGTTGTTACGTTTTCGATGATGACATCAAAAGCGATGCCCAAGTTGCCGTAGGGCACCGGGCGAACCAGGTCCGTTAGGACGAAGTTTTCTGAAGTCGCGTCTGAAAATACGATCTCAATTTCTACTCCACCCACCCAGTAGCTTTCACTGTCGGAGACGATGGCAAATTCAGTTTTGTCAGCGGATATCTCCGTGCTCAGATGGCTGGCCCCGCTGACGATATTGACCTCCTCGATCAGCAGGAAACTATCGGTCAGTTCTTCGACCTTTCGCACCCACTTTGTCAGCGGCATGCCACCGACCTGACTCAGGCCGCCCGGCACCAGATCAATGGTGGCGTTGCTGACGCCTTCGTGCACAATCGTATCGATCCCGCCTGCGTCCCAGATCGTTTCCAGTACGGGCGTATCGCTGCTGAAGGTATAGACGGTATCGCCAATCGCCGTGCTGGTGTTTGCACCATAGAGGTGCTGTAGCGCGGCAATGTCATAGATCATCAGGCTTGCTGGCGACTGGCCGCCCTCGGCACTTGACCATTCAACGTTTTCGGTCATGACCGTGTACAGGTCGTTGTCCAGCCAAGGGTCCATGTATGGGAACTCAAAGGGGTGCGCCAGTCCCAGTGCATGGCCGATTTCGTGAACCAGCACAGTGGCCCCGCCCCCCAGAGGGTCTTCGAAATACATGTCGCGGTAAGCATCGGGAAAAAGGTGCAGGTCTCCGCTGTCCTCTTCGTCCTTTGGGGCATTTCCAAAAGGGACAATGGCCCAGCCTTCGGTAATGCCCAATGGGTCATTTTCGAAACCGGCCCGGTCGTAGGCGAGGTTGATGTGTCCTCGATTCAGGCCGTCAGCGGTATAGGTTCCCGCCCCCTGATCGACCACTTCTCTCAAGGTGATGTTCACGTAGGTCTCGATGGATTCCATGACCTCGCGCGTGCGTTGCTTTTCGATTTCACCGAAAGCTTCGAAGCCGTTTTCGCTGGTCGTGGGCATGGGTTCGATCGCGAAGGAATAAGTCAGCTCAACCGGCGCGTCATAAGTGCCGCTGCCCAGCCAATGCGCCATGGGTGAAACAGGATCATCGGCGGGGTAGAGCAGCGCATCAATGTTGGGATCGCCTGTGAAGTAGCCCAGCACGGGTTCGGGTGGTTCCGGCGGCTCGATGATCGGTCGCTGACCCAAAGTTCCCAACAAAACAGCACCGGCCGTAACGACACCCGCGGACGCGATGCCGGCGACGGTCAGGACGTTGGCCGTATCAGTGTACCAAAGCGGTCCTCGCGCACTGGCGAGCATCAGGGCATCATGGGTGGTAAAGCTCCCCTGTGACACGATGCCGGGATAGGCGCCACCAGCGCTCAGGGTTTCCAGGGCATCCCGGACGGCATCCGGTACCTGTGCCGCCTGCACAAGCTGGACATCCTGACCGGAGCTGACCTGATAAAGGTCAGGGCCGACCAACTGGTAATCCAGACCATTGAACAGCAGCGCTTTGGCTGGACTGGCGGCAAACAAAGCGACGCCACCGGTCGCCAGCGCCAGCGATTCAGCCGATGTCCCTACTCGGACTTGCTTCTTCATCCTCGGATGCATTGGCGATTCTACCCCTTTGAATTACGTCCTAAAGTGCCTGCCTAAGTCGTTCTTGTCATGGCGAAAAAACGGTCTCGATGCAGCTGGATTGAGGCTGAGATCAACCCTCTGACCTTGTTCGAGAGCGCCGCGCCTGGGTGAAACTGCGGACAAAGATTGCAGGGCGGGGATTGAGAGCCTAGGTTGCGCAGGACTCTTCGAACCCTTCTCTTGGTTACTCGACCCTATGACAAGTCAGGCACGTTTCAGCGTAGCGCCCATGATGGACTGGACCGACCGGCACTGCCGCGTGTTTCATCGTCTGCTCAGCCAGCGCGCCCTGCTGTACACCGAAATGGTGACCACAGGCGCGCTTATGCATGGCGATGTTCCGCGTCATCTGGATTACTCCGCCGTTGAGCATCCGATTGCGTTGCAGCTGGGCGGTTCAGAACCTGCGGATATGGCAGCATCCGCCCGCATGGGGCAGGACTGGGGTTATGATGAGATCAACATGAACGTTGGCTGCCCGTCCGATCGGGTCCAGCGAGGGACCTTCGGCGCCTGTCTTATGGCGGAACCCGACCTGGTGGCCCAAAACGTTGCGGCTATGATCGAGGCCGTGGACATCCCTGTGACCGTCAAGTGTCGCATCGGGATTGACGATCAGGACAGCGAAGCAGCACTCACAGACTTCGTGGCGCAGGTTAGTGAGAAGGGTGGCTGCCAACGCTTCATCATCCACGCGCGCAAAGCGTGGCTGCAAGGGCTGAGTCCAAAGGAAAACCGGGATATTCCCCCTTTGGATTACGACCGCGTCAAACGGCTGAAACAGCAGTTTCCGGACCTCCACATTGGCATCAATGGAGGGATCAAGGATTTGGATACCGTTGCGGCCATGCTCGCAGCTGGATTGGACACGGTCATGGTTGGCCGCGCGGCCTATCAGGATCCATGGATGCTCTCCCAAGTCGATGAGCTGATTTTTGGTGACGCGCCGCAGGGTCGAACCCGACACGACGTCGTCGAAGCCTTTTTACCCTATGTTGAGGAGCAGCGCGCAGCCGGTGTTCCGCTGCATGCCATGACCCGGCATATTCTGGGACTGTTCAACAGCCAGCCCGGCGCGCGGCTCTGGCGGCGATACATCTCGGAAAACGCACCCAGCAAAACGGCTGGAGTCGAGGTTCTGCGTCAGGCTTTGGCCTTCGTTTCCTCTGAGGACGTCAGCGGTACCGAAGCGACAAAAGCCGGATAGTTCAGGTACAGGTACAGCCCTCGCGCCATCATAAAGGCAACCAGCGACAGCCAAAGCCCGTGGATGCCCAGAAAGGGCAAGAGAGCCACGGTTGTCGAAATCTGCGCGGCACCGCCCCAAAGGACAGAATTGCGCATTTCGCGGGACCGCGTGCCCCCGAGAAACAGGCCGTCATACATAAACGCTGGGGCCATGATGAAGCCGCTGATGACAACGTAAGGCATTAACTCTCGGCACAGCTCGATGACATCCGGCAGCTTGGTGATAAGCGGCAAGGCCCAATATCCCAAGGTAAGCGCAAGAACAGCGCAGAACCCAGCCGTGATCCATGACCAGAAAAATACTAGGTTAGAGGCGCGTTGCAGGCGTTCTCGTCGCCCGGCTCCAATCGCCTCCCCCGAAAACGCTTCGGCGGCAACGGCAAAGGCATCCAGACCAAAGACAATCAGCCCCAGATACTGCCACAGCACAGCAACGGCATCGGCGTTGACTCCGGGCAGTCCCAAGGACTGATCCAACCAGTCTGCGGCCTTGAAGAACACCATGAACGACACGGCAAAGGCCAGGCTGCGCACGAAAAAGTTCGAGTTTGTGGAAAACAGGCGGATCCAGATTTGAGCGTTCCAGAACCCTTGCAAGCTTTCTCTCGAAGCGCGTCGCCCCAGTCCGAGCATGATCAGGATGCCAAACCCCAGTAACACCCCGGCGTAGCTGGCAATGACACTGCCCAGCGCTGCGCCGGCTGCACCCATATTCAGGTGCAGTACCAGCCACCACGTAAAACCGATGTTGGACAGGTTTATGAATGCTTGCAGGAGCAGCACCAGTCCGGTGCGCTGTTGGCCGATCAGCCAGCCAAAGCAAACGTAGCTGAAAAGCACTGCCGGCGCAGACCAAACCCGCACGTTGAGGTATTCTTCCAAGGCCGGACGGAGCTGGGGTTGCCAGCCCATTGCGTTGTTGAGGACACCCCAGAACAGGGGGCCAAGCAGCGCAATCAAGCCTCCACCAACCGCAGCAATCAGCAGACCGCGCCACAGCACGGCGAATAGCTTTTTTTCGTTTCGTTCACCAAAAGCTTGAGCGGCAAATCCGCCGGTAGAGAGGCGCAGAAACCCAAGGGTCCAGAGGGTGAATACAAAGATTTCGCTGCCTGCGGTAACGCCGCCCTGCAACCCATCGGTTTCCAGCTGTCCCATGATCACGACGTCTGCAAGCGATAGCAGTGGCTCGGTGATCCCACTGAGAAATGCGGGCACGGCAACCGCAAAAACCCGGCTGTGGGTCAGCGGCTGAAGGGCTCTGGAGGATAGATTTTGCGAAGACTGCATGCGAAGCGAAATCAACCAATAGTTGGTACAGACAGGATGCTTGGCTGTGGCACCTGAGTCGGAGGAACAAACGACTATTTACCCCGTCCTCTATTTCCTGTCGCGCTCGAGTGAGGGTTTTGCATCGCATGGGTGATTTTCGTAAGCGAAACTTCATCGCCAGGGGACAAGTCTTTGCTCCCCTCACCTCGCGGAAGTGGCATGAACAAACCTGCTTACGGTTTGGTTCAGGCCGTTCCGAATTCGCGGCGTTTTCAACCCTTGGTGAAGGCACCCTTTGTGCAAACCATGAAGATCGACCCACGCTAAAGAGCCTTAGATTGCTGGGGCAAGGTATTGGCGCGCGAATATCCTTGGTTTCGTCGGCTCGCGTCTGTGAATTTTCAACGTAGCGACGCAGTTTGCGTGTGAAAACCGAGTGCTGAAATGCGATGATTCATCTGAGATATAAAAAATACTATTAATTTCAGAGGGATGAGTGAAAGTGCTCTCAGTATTGACCATTCGTTAAGCGAGAAAAATCACATTGAATCAAATTAATATTATACGACGCGGGCACTTTTGATCACTTAGTTCTAATGATTTTTACTACTATAAGAGGATTTTCGGGGTAAAATTGGTGCATCGTGGCAACAGAATCGACCTCTACGGAACAAATCAGTCTGATTGAAGTGTTTGTTTCATTGTCCTGAGCATTCTACGACCTAGCATATATGTCGAAGGCGAACAGAGCAGTTAGAACGGGCTGCAGTTAGCTGCGCTTTCAGCGTTTCCTCCCCCTATCAAGGGCCCAAAACCAAGGTGGTTTAGGGCCCTTTTTTTCGGATTTACTGCAGGTCCAGTAGTAAAACAGCTGTGCCAGTCCAGCGGCCAAATTTGTGGCCGATGTTTTCCAGTACGCCGACAAAGGAAAACCCGTATTTCTGGTGAAACCGCACCGATTGATTTTGATCGACAGGCAGGTCTGGATTCAAGCCGACAATCGCAATCATGGTTTTGAGGCTTAGTTTCTGGCAGCGGTGGACCAGCTCATCCAACAGTGCTTTTGCAACGCCTTTGCCCTGTGCTGATTCACAAAGATAAATCGAGTTTTCGACCGAGTATTGATAGGCCGCGCGGGGGCGATAGGGTGAAGCGTAAGCATAGCCCAGCAGGACGCCGTTTTCGTCTTCGGCCACCAGATAAGGAAGGCCGCGATCCAGCAGAGATTGAGCCCGCATGCGCATCTCTTCTGCGCTGGGTGGTTCAACCTCAAAACTGACCCAGGCTTCGAGGACATAACTACTATAAATTGTAGCGATGTGCTGCGAATCTTTGTCTGGTTCTACAGTGCGAATTCGATGGGTGATCACGGTTTCACTCGGCAGGGATTGAGGTGTTGGTGTCGTGCAGCACGGCTGGGTCCAAGGCACCAAGGCGTTCTACGACGCTTTGGATCATGTGACGGATTGCATCGCTATGCGTGTTGGGCGTCAAATCAGGTTCGAGGTACAAGTCTCGGGACAGTTCGAATTGGAGCGCGTGGATGCCTGCCTCTGGCTGTCCGTGTCGTCTGATGACGTAACCGCCCGCATAGGGCCGGTTCCACTCGACCATCAATCCGTCTTCCCACAGACGATGAAGAACGGACAGAACCACAGGCTTGGCGCAGGTCGCACCAAAGCGATCACCTAAAACAGCATCGACGGCCCCCGTTGACAGCCCCTGACCCTCACCCGGTACCTGCTTGATCCGGAAAGGATTGCGGTCGCGGCGCAATGAGAAACTCGCAGCGGGTGTCATGGCGGGCATAGAGTGGCAGTCCAGCAGAATGCAGAAACCGAATTTTTTTACGCTCTGAGCGGTGAGGTCTGCCAACGCGCGGTGATAGGGGCGATGCACCCATGCCAAGCGCTCCTCAATCACGGAGGGCGCTAGTTTTGCCTTGCCGTAGATGGAGAGATTTCCCGGTGCAAGCGTCGGGATGACGCCAAAACCAGCCAAGACACGGGGAGAGCGAGCGCGGTGGGGTGGCATATCACGGCTATTGTCGAAAAGAGCGGGGTCAAGCTCATCTTCGCTGCGATTAACATCGACGTACGCACGCGCAATTGTGCAGCTGACCAAAGGAACCTGCAGCGCTGTAGCAATGGGTTGGAGCAAAGCCTCAACACCAAAATCAGTGGCCCCAATCAAATCAGCCTCTTGCAGCTTGGTTGCGGCTTGCAGGTCAGGCGGCACTGTCGTCCCAGCGTGAGGGCAGGACAAAACCACCGGCAGAGCCGCGTTCGCAGGGGCAAAAACAGAGATGGGTGATGCCTGTTCCATGACAGAGACCATAGGCACGCGCGAACGCAGCGCAAGCAACACCTCTCTGTCCCTCGCGCAGATCAGATGAAATTTTCTTCGTTGAGGGATTGCCAACCGGGGGTCTAGGGTCTAACTCGGTGCTTCTGATGCTTAACCAACGTAAGCATCGCAGGTCGGGCGATTAGCTCAGCGGTAGAGCACCACATTGACATTGTGGTGGTCACTGGTTCGATCCCAGTATCGCCCACCATTTCCTTTGACAGTTTGCGCGCTGGAAACGAGTGTCCTTCGGGAAAACCACTCGGAGTGTTGCTATGGCCCGTCTTTGGATCAAAAACCCGCTTGCTGTGCATGCGGAGAATGCTGCCGGCGGTCTTGTGGTCGAAGGGACGCAGATTGCCGAATTGGTCCCAGCGGGAAAAACGCCACAGCATGATACGGTGTTTGATGCCTCTGACCGGGTTGTCATTCCCGGTCTCATCAATACGCACCACCACATGTACCAGACCCTGACCCGTGCCGTTCCTGATGCAATCGACAAGGAGTTGTTTGATTGGCTGAAAACCCTCTACCCGGTGTGGGCCGGTTTGACGCCGGACATGGTGTCAGCCAGTTCCGAGCTTGCCATGGCAGAACTCCTGCTCTCAGGCTGCACGACGACAACCGATCACCACTACGTTTTTCCAAACGGTCATGAAGATGCCATTGATCGACAGGTTGAAGCCGCAGAACGGCTCGGTATGCGGGTGGTTTTGACCCGAGGATCAATGAGCCTGTCGGTTGAAGACGGGGGATTACCGCCCGTATCGGTGGTGCAGGACGAAGATACGATCATGGCGGATTCTGAGCGTCTGATTGATCGGTTCCATGACGCAGACCCCCTGGCCATGACCCAAATCGCGCTTGCGCCCTGTTCCCCGTTTTCCGTGACCAAAGGTTTGATGGAGGCGGCTGCGGAAATGGCAAGGAAGCGCGGGGTTTTGTTGCATACGCATCTGGCTGAAACCGAGGATGAAAACGGCTTCTGTGAAGAAGTTTTTGGCTGCCGACCGCTTGATTACGTTGAAGACTGCGGTTGGTCGGAAACGAAGAGCTGGTACGCGCACGGCATTCACTTCAACCAAGCCGAAATCGAGCGTCTGGCTCGGGCGGGGGCCGGTGTTTCTTCCTGCAGTCATTCAAACATGCATCTGAGCAGTGGGATCTGCTCGGCCTGTGAACTCGAAAAGGCTGGTGTTGCGGTCGGCTTGGGTGTCGATGGTTCCGCCTCAAATGACGCATCAAATATGATTCAAGAGGTGCGTGCCGCGTGGTTGATCCAGCGGCTGAAGTACGGTTCTGGTGCTGTATCCTGGGAAGACGCGTTGCGGTGGGGAACAGTGGGATCCGCGCGCTTGCTTGGTCGAGAAAGCAGTCTTGGCACGCTTGCGCCCGGCATGGCGGCTGACCTGGCCCTGTTCTGTCTTGATGAGCCGCGGTTCAGCGGCGCTGGCGATCCGCTGGCCGCATTGATTGTTTGTGGTGCTCACAAAGCCGATGCCGTGATGGTGAATGGACAATGGCGTGTCAGGGATGGTCAACTGGTCGGTGCAGATATCCGTGCAATCATGGAATCGCACCAGAACTGTGCGCGAAATCTGCAGGCTTAGATCAGTCGCTAAAATGCGAAACAAACGGAGCCTCATAATATGCACTTAAGCGCGCATAAGCGGTGTAGACTCTTGTATTCTGACGCATAATGCAGGACGTGCTCAAAAATTTTGCATTTTTGATTGCATTATCAGATTTTCGTGTGTTACTTCCGCTTCGCGTCTCAAGATGCTGAAAACCCTACCGTTTTGGAGTAAACGCAAATGAAAAAAATTCTTCTTTCTGCTGTTGCAGCGATGGCCGTTCCTTCGCTGGCAGCTGCCGAAGTAAAGATCGGTGTAATCCTCGGTTTTACCGGCCCGATTGAATCCCTGACCGGCCCAATGGCTGACGCTTCCGACATCGCGTTCGCTGAAGCAACCGCTTCCGGTCTGTTCCTGGGTGGTGAGTCTGTCGTAGGCGTACGCGCTGACTCCACCTGTATCGACTCTGCTGCTGCTACGGCTGCTGCTGAAGGTCTGGTTGCTGGCGGTGTTGCTGCAATCATGGGTGCTGACTGTTCCGGTGTAACCGGCGCAATCCTCGCAAACGTTGCACTGCCAAACGGCGTTGTAATGATTTCCCCATCCGCTACGTCCCCAGCTCTGACGACTGCTGAAGACAACGGCCTGTTCTTCCGTACCGCTCCTACCGATGCGCGTCAGGGTCAGATCCTGGCAGACATGGTATCCGAGCGTGGCGTTACTGAAATTGCTGTGACCTACACCAACAACGACTACGGTAAGGGTCTGGCTGACGCGTTCCAGGAAAACTTCGAAGCTAAGGGTGGTACCGTAACCATCTCCGCCGCTCACGAAGACGGTAAGGCTGACTACTCCGCTGAAGTTGCTGCTCTGGCGGCTGCTGGCGGCGAAGAGCTGGCTGTATTCGGTTACCTTGATCAGGGTGGTAAGGGCATCATTCAGGCTTCCATCGACACCGGTGCATTCGACACCTTCGTCATGGGTGACGGCATGATCGGTGACTCCATCGCTGAAGCAATCGGCACGGACTTCGACGGTTCCTACGGCACCGTACCTGGCTCCACGTCCGATGGCGCTATGACCTGGATCAACGAAGTATCCGGTGACGGCGTAGACGGTTCCGCTCCGTTCACGGCTGAGTCCTACGACGCTGCTGCTCTGCTGGTTATGGCTATGCAGGCTGCTGGTTCTTCCGACCGTGACGCTATTGCTGCACAGGTTCTGAACGTATCCAACGCACCTGGCGAAAAGATCTACCCAGGTCAGATCGGCAAGGCTCTGCGCATCATCGCTGATGGTGGCGAAGTTGACTACGAAGGCGCTTCCAACGTGAACCTGATCGGTCCAGGTGAAGCTGCTGGTTCCTACATCTACAAGGTCGTAGAAGGTGGCGTGTTCACCGATAAGGAAATCCGCTAATCCAAAGCGGTCTCGCCTTAGGCTCTAGGGCCTGAGGCGACCCACTCTGAAACCGGCATCGAGCGCTCCGCTCGGCGCCGGTTTTTTTGTGCCCGCGCCCGCGCCGTTAGGCAAAGCGAGACAGCACGGGGAACTGGGCGCGATGCGACCAGAGTACAAAGGCGCTCAGGAGCCCCAGAACAATCGCTGGCACAGCGCTGGCCGCACCCAGCACCACGAGATGCGCGAGAACGGCACCGACCATGGTTGCACCCAGCAGCGCAGCGCCCCAGGCTTGGCGTCTGGGTAGCCACAACAACCCGGCTCCACCGACCTCGATGAGTCCAGTCACAATGCGGAACCACTGCCCCACGCCAATGGCGTCAAAGGTTTCCACCATCATGGGTGCGCCGATCAGCTTGGCGGCACCAGCGGCGACGAAGGCAAGGGTCAGAAGGATTTTTACGGCGATGACTGCGATACGCATGGTCTGTGTCCTGTTTCTGTGAAAACGAAGTGAACCAGACATGGCATGCGCGAAAATACGCTTAAACAGGATGAAACGCGCAAACCATGCGCGATTTTGCAGCAAGTTGTTTGGAGGGCTAAGGGCATAAAAAAGGCCGATGCCGGGATCAACCGACATCGGCCCATTGATAAGGATGGACGCTCGCGCGTCGCCTTAATGAGCGCGCGCTGCGCCTGCTTCGGGGATCAAGCCTCGGGGCGAGAACCTGAGTGCCAAAAGCAGCACCAGACCCATGAGCAGGTATCGGAAGTGCGGTGCGGCGCTCTTGAGCCAGTCCACGCCATGCTGAACCTTCAGCGTTGCTTCGCCAAGGCTGATCAGCACCACGTCGAGATAGGGCGTCAGCACCCGTTCCATATTGACGGACAACCACTGTGCCGCGACCTCGGCTTCAATCCAGAAGAACCAGATGACGAAGCCGCCCAAAACGGCACCGAGGTTGTTCCCGGAACCACCCACAATCACCATAACCCAGATCAAGAAGGTGTAACGCAGCGGCTGATAGGCCGTTGGGGTAAATTGCCCATCCAGCGTGGTCAGCATCGCGCCGGATACGCCAAGGATGGCGGCACCGACGATGAAGACTTCCCGGTGGCGCTTGACCACGTTTTTACCCATGGCAGAGGCGGCGACGTCGTTATCGCGGATGGCTCGCATCATGCGGCCCCAGGGTGAATTCAGGGCGCGAATGGCAAGAAACAGAACGATGGCCAGCACAGCAGCGAACAGGAACGTGAAGCATAGCTTCACAAAAATCGAGGAGGCTTCGATCACGCGGACTTTAAAATCGGCGTCGGTCGGATCCATGCCTGTGATGTTGCTTACAAGGTTCTGGAACCATTCAGCTTGCTGCAAATTGGTTTCCCGCGGGACGGGAGCACGCTTGAGGCTGGTGATGTTTTTCACGCCCCGTGTCAGCCATTCCTCGTTCTTGGCAACAGCGACCACGATCTCGGAAATGCCCAGTGTTGCAATGGCGAGGTAATCGGCACGCAGGCCCAGAGCAATGCGGCCAATGACCCAGGCAACGCCCATACAGACGATGGCGGCGATGACCCAGCTCACCAAAATGTTGAGCCCCAAACCGCCGAGATTACCAGCCGAGGCGGCTGCGATGCTCTCTACGGCTGTTACACCGCCTTCGAACACGGGCCGGATGACAAAGTAACCGGCGACCAAGAGGGCGGCAGTGCCCCAGTTCTTGATCCACGATGCGCTGACAAAGCGGCGCAAGGCGTAGATGAGGCCGATAAAGATGATGACCAGCAGACCAGCGACGGCGATTCTGGCGCCCCCGGCTTCCCAGCCGACCATCACGGGCGGTTCTGAGATCAGTACGGCGACCATGCCGCCAACCGCGACAAAGGCCATGACCCCGGCGTTAAACAAACCGGCGTATCCCCACTGCATGTTCAGGCCAACCGACATCACGGCGCTGATCAGACACAGGTTGAGGATAACCAGCATCACGGACCATCCCTGACCAAAGCCAACGGCAAGCAGCGCGATGGCCATAGCGGAGAAAAGGAGAATTGGGCGAAGCGACTGGCTCATGCTCGGATCACCTTTCCGCTAAACAGTCCCGTCGGTTTTATCAGCAAGACGGCAACAAGGATGATGAAGGACACCGCAAATTTATAGTCCACGGTCAGCAGCTGCATGAGGCCAGAAGGTTCGAGATTTTCCGGCATCACGTACTTGAGGAACTTCTTGTAAGGGTAGGTCACCATGACTTCTGAGAAGGCCACGACAAAACCCCCGGCAATGGCACCCAGTGGATTACCGACACCCCCCAGAATGGCCGCCGCAAAGATCGGAAGCAGGAGCTGGAAGTAGGTGAAAGGCTTGAACGATTTATCGAGGCCAAACAAAACGCCAGCGAGGGTCGCAAGCGCGGCGGTGATAATCCAAGTGACCATGACCACGCGCTCCGGATTGATGCCGGAAAGCAGTGCAAGGTCTTCGTTGTCAGAGTAGGCGCGCATGGCTTTGCCCATCCGCGTCCGCTGCAGGAACCAGAACAGGGCGGCTACGGCGATGCCAGCGACGACAATCGTCAGGCCCTCGGTGGTTTTGAGCTTCAGGCCTTCGTTGAGGCCGGACCATTCTTTGAAGTCGCGCGCCTTGATGATGAACTTTTGCCCATCACTGAAACGCTGCTCATTCGTGCCGATCAGGAAGCGGACCACAGAGTTGGTCACAAACATCACACCGACCGAAGCAATGGTCAGGATCACCGGCGCAGAGCGCTTGACCCGATAGTGACGGTAAACCACACGGTCCATACCCACGGCGTACAGTGCTGTGACGGCCATGCCGAAAGGCAAAGCAAGCAGAGCCGTTGGCAGGACGCCCAACCCAAGGCCCAAGCCTTGGAACAGCCAGGTGAAGAAAATGGTGAACATGGTGCCAAAAGCCATGGTGTCACCGTGGGCGAAGTTGCCGAAACGAAGGATGCCGTAAACCAGCGTAACCCCAAGCGCACCCAGTGCAAGCTGTGCACCATAGGACGTGGCCGGGATGATCACGAAGTTAAGCATCAATACGATAGCGTTCAGAAGATCAGTCATGCCTTAACCCCCCAGGAACGATTTACGGACGTCCGGGTCAGCAAGCAGCGCTGCGCCGGTGTCCGTGTATTTGTTTTCGCCCTGAACGAGGACGTATCCGCGATCGGCGATTTCAAGCGCCTGTCGCGCATTCTGCTCGACCATCAGAACCGCGATGCCCGTGGCCCGGACTTCGAGAATCCGGTCAAACAACTCGTCCATCACGATGGGCGAGACACCTGCGGTCGGTTCGTCGAGCATCAGTACGCTGGGTTTGGTCATCAGTGCGCGACCGACGGCCACCTGCTGACGCTGACCGCCGGAAAGCTCACCGGCCAACTGACGGCGTTTTTCACCCAGGATCGGGAACAGTGAAAAAATCTGCTCCATGGTCTCAGAGATGTCGTCCCGGCGCAGATAGGCGCCCATTTCGAGGTTTTCCTGCACCGTCATTCCGGCAAAGACGTTGTTGGTCTGCGGAACAAAGGCCATGCCTTCGGAAACACGGTCCTGCGGGCTGAGCTTGGTAATATCCTTGCCGTCCAGCCGGACCGAACCCTCGCGGACGGTCAGCATGCCCAGCAAGGCTTTCATCGCCGTTGACTTGCCGGCCCCGTTAGGACCAACGATCACGGCAATTTCGCCCTTTTCCACACCCACGGTACAGCCGTGCAGAATATCCGCGCCGCCGTAGCCACCGAATATGTTTTCACCAATCAGAAAGCTCATGCTTGGGCCTCCGCGCGTTGCTGCTCGGGGGTTTTGTGCTTCAGGCCTGTTCCCAGGTAAGCCTCGATGACCCGCTCGTCTGACTTCACTTCGTCTGCCTTGCCCTCGGCGAGGACCGCGCCTTCAGCCATAACGATGACCGGATCGCAAAGGCGGGAGATGAAGTCGATGTCGTGCTCGATCATGCAGAAGGTATAGCCGCGCTCCTGATTGAGCCGGATGATCGCATCGCCGATGTCCTTGAGCAGCGTCCGGTTCACGCCCGCGCCAACCTCGTCCAGCAGCACCACTTTTGCGTCCACCATCATGGTGCGACCCAGTTCCAGCAGCTTTTTCTGGCCACCGGATAGATTTCCTGCCAGCTCGTCTGCAACGTGGGTCAAGTTGAGGAACTCAATCACGTCTTTGGCGCGCGCGAGAATGTCTTCTTCCTGCTTGCGAATTTTGCCGCGCTGGAACCAGGCAGAAACCAGACTTTCGCCCGCCTGATGGTCTGGAACCATCATCAGGTTGTCCGTCACCGTAAGCGTCGAGAATTCATGCGCGAGCTGAAAGGTGCGCATCAGACCTTTCTGGTACAGCTCGTGCGGCTGAAGCCCTGTGATGTCTTCGCCGTCCAGCGTGATCTTACCTTCTGTCGGTGTGAGAGCGCCAGCAATACAGTTAAATAGCGTTGTCTTGCCCGCGCCGTTTGGCCCGATCAATCCTGTTATCGATCCCTTGGCAATCGTGAGTGTGGCGTGGTCTACCGCCTTTACACCCCCGAAGTGCTTAGAGACATTCTCCACCTCGATCATGAATAACCTGTAAGTTTTCCTAATTTGGGGCCGTGCTTAGCACAGGGATACCCACGTAAGGCAAGGATAACGACCGAGAATCCAGATATGTCGCCTCTATGACGCTCAAACGAAAGATTCTTGCGCTTAAGATGGTGGTTTATCGCTGCAGTTCATTCACCTAAGCGCGACGGTGGGATTCGTGAAACAACAAACTGAAGCTGTCATCATTGGTGGCGGCGTGATCGGCTGTTCAATTGCCTACCATCTGGCAAAACTGGGCATGACTGATGTTATGTTGCTGGAAAGGCAAGAGCTGACCAGCGGCTCGTCCTGGCACGCAGCAGGGGGCGTTCACGGGCTTCACGATACCAACAATATAGCGCGCCTCCAGTACTACACGATGAACCTGTACCGTGAGCTGGAGCAGGAAACGGGTCAGTCTGTCGGATTTCATCAAACCGGCTACCTCTATCTTGCCCAGACCGATGAACGCGCGCATCAGCTGCGGATCAGCGCAGCCAAGGCCCGGCAGTTCGAGGGCATAGAATTCCACGAAATCAGCCTGAAGGAAGCCGCGGAGAAGCATCCTTTTGTGAACTTCGACGGGATCCAAATGGCTGTCTGGGAGTCCGAAAGCGGCCATGTCGATGTGAACGGCGTAACGCACGCCTATGCACAGGCTGCCCGCAACCGCGGGGTAACCATCGAACGTTTCTGCCCGGTTCTGGAGACCAATCAGCGACCCGATGGCGGTTGGGACGTGGTGACTGAAAAAGGCACCATTCAGACGCGTGTGCTGGTTAATGCCGCCGGTCTTTGGGGGCGGGAAGTGGCACGGCTTGCCGGGTTGGAGTTGCCTTTGATGCCCATGGAGCATCAATACTTCGTCACCGAAGAGGTGCCTGAAGTTGCCAACCTGGGCTTTGAGCTACCAGCCGTGGCGGATCGGGATGGCGAGTATTACCTGCGTCAGGAAGGCAAGGGGTTCCTTGTTGGTGCCTATGAGCGCGATGGTCGCTACTGGTCTGAAAACGGGACACCGCTCGACTTTGGTCATGAATTGCTGAACGACGATCTGGATCGGATTGCAGACAATGTGATGCGCGCCTGTGAGCGCCTGCCCCTGTTGGGTGAGGCCGGGATCAAGCGGGTGATCAACGGCCCTATGATCTGGTCGCCGGATGCGGCGGCTTTGCTTGGCCCTGTGCCTGAGTTGAAAAACTACTTCACCGCTTGCGGCATCATTCCGGGTTTTTCTCAATCCGGCGGTTTGGGTCTGACGCTGGCGCAGTGGATTATCGAAGGTGAACCTCAGTATGACATGTTCCCCTGGGACATGGCCCGCTATGGCGAGTGGGCGGGCAGTGCCTTTACCAAAGCTCGGGCGATGGAGACCTATGGCACGCGCTTTTCCATCCACTTTCCGTTCGAAGAACGAACCTCAGGCCGTCCGGTGCGCACCCGTCCGGCCTACGGCATTCAAAAGCAGCTTGGGGCGGTCTTTGGTCTGAATTACGGCTGGGAACATCCTCTGTGGTACGCGCCTGCAGGTGTGAGCCGGGAAGAGTCCTATGGCTTCGAGCGGCAGGACTGGTGGTCCCACGTCGGCGACGAATGTCGAGCTCTGCGCTCAGGCGTTGGCATTATCGATGTTTCGAACTTCGGAAAGTACGAGATCAAGGGCAAGGGCGCTGCCAAGTGGCTCAATCAGATTGTCGCCAACCGTGTTCCGACCGAAGTCGGAAAGTCCTGTCTGACGCCACTGCTGTCTGTTCGTGGCGGCATTGCCGGTGACTTCACCATAACCATGCTGGATGAAGAGCATTTCATGATGATCGGCTCGGGCATGGCCGAGCGTTATCACCGCCGCTACTTCAACGCCGTTCCGCGCCCGACAAGTGTGAGTTTTACCAGCATGACAAGCGGGTGGGCGGGGTTCAACGTCGCTGGACCTTCTGCCCGCGATCTGCTCAGCCGCTTGTCCAACGAAGACCTGAGCAATGAGAATTTTCGCTTCATGCGCTCGCGCCAGATGACCGTTGGTGGTCTTGATGCAAAAGTTTTGCGCGTGAGTTTTACGGGCGATCTCGGGTACGAAATCTATGTTTCCGAGGATGATCAGGTTGCGCTGTATCAGGCCCTGCTGGATGCCGGGCAGGAGCTGGACGTACGTCCGGTTGGCTCGCGAGCGCTCATGAGTCTGCGTCTGGAAAAAGGTTATGGCTCTTGGGGCCGCGAATACTCGCCCGAATACTGGCCGCAGGAAGTCGGTCTCGACCGGCTCATCAAACTCGACAAAGAAGAAGAGTTCCTCGGTAAGCAGGCTTACATCGACCTCAAGGATAGGGCACCGCGTGAGAAGCTGGTGATCCTCAGTGTCGATACCCCGCATAACGCGGACCCCGTTGGCGGTGAACCGATTTTCACCAAGTCCGGTGAGTATGTGGGCCGTGTCAGTTCAGGTGGCTATTCCTATATAACGGAACAGGGATTGGCTCTCGGGTTCCTGAAAGCGCCCCACTGTGAACCAGGCAGCGAAGTCGATGTTGCCGCCTTGGGCCTGCCTCATGCCGCCCGTGTCTTGGGTGAAGCGCCCTTCGATCCTCAAGGTGTTCGCCTACGCAGCTAAGGATGCAAGCGCGTCTGTTTTTCCTTGGCGAAAATCCACCAGAAAAGTGCTCACGCCGCTGTGATTGGTATGACCATTTTGTCGCAGTGGTAATACCAAATTTCCCCCTAAGTCATCTTTCGAGTGTCGCACCACCGCGACGCCAAGAAATTTATTCGCCACGATAAAAGGGAGATTAAAACCATGAAGAAGCTTTTCGCTACCGCTGCTGTTGCTCTTGCTGCCGTATCTTTCGGCCCAGTAACCACTGCTTTCGCCAACGACATGAAGGCTGACATCGTAGACACCGCAGTAGAAGCCGGCGCGTTCAACACGCTCGTAGCTGCTGTACAGGCTGCTGGTCTGGTCGACGTGCTGAAGTCCGAAGGCCCGTTCACCGTATTCGCACCAACCGATGATGCGTTCGCGGCACTGCCAGAAGGCACCGTAGAAAGCCTGCTGGCTGAAGAAGGTCTGGGTACCCTGACTTCTATCCTCACCTACCACGTCGTACCGGGCAAAGTGATGTCCTCCGACCTGATCGGTAAGGCACTCGAAGCAGAAACCGCTTCCGGCATGATGGTTTCCATCGACGCGACGGGCGCTGCAGTCATCGTAGGCGGCGCGACTGTTGTTGCAGCTGACATCGAAACGGCAAACGGCGTGATCCACGTGATCGACTCCGTGATCCTGCCACCAGCAAACTAAGTCGCCCTTAGTTCACTGGACGTTGCATGGCCCGGCTTACCAGTCGGGCCATGTCATTTATACGGACGCCAATGTCGATATCGCCGCGGTTCATCATATCGACGAGGAAGGGACCGGTTTTCCGCCGAATGTTCCTCAGCCAGGCATTGTCAGCACAAACCCGCTCGGCGAACCCGAACCACCGCTCCGAACCATAGTCGAAATACAGCCCGTGCGCGCCCGGACCGGACCGGCCCGTTATGGTAAACACGGCTTCTGTATCCTTGAGCTGAAACCCGGTCGGCGAGCTGAAATAGCTATAGCCGCCGAACACGCGCCCACCATAAGGGCTGCGCACACCATCCAGCGGAAGCATCACATCAACGATCATCAGTTGACCCAGAGCATCAAACTGCAGGTTCACCTCATGCCGGTCATCCCGGTAGGTAATCACCGCATCTTTGAGCGCACAGGTCCCGGACTGGCTGTAGAATCCCGGCGGTGGCCGTTCATTGGAGACTTGCGCCCACGCGGTAGCTGGACCACCACAGAGCGCCATTAGCGCCAGAATCAGGGGAAAAAGCACGCGTTTCACCATGAATCGCTCCATCCGGGTCCATCGAACATTATGCGCGCACCATAGCGCATCGCTCTCCCCATAGACAGGCCCCCACCGCCGTCCTATCTAGCCTTCAACACATTGTTACAAGTAAAGCGGGGAAAGCGGCACGATGGCCAGCTACCAGTAC
>JBMZBW010000024.1:0-29102 GCA_049612785.1 Alphaproteobacteria bacterium
CCTCAACCGAGGTTTGCGGCACCTGCCGGATGCCGAGGTTAGTCAGCCTGACGACCGGAGGCATGGCGTAGATGATAATCGCCATGGCTGCGCCCGTGTTCCCAATCCCGAACAGGAAAATGGCCGGCAACAGATAGACAAAGGCCGGCATGGTCTGCATCCCGTCCAACAGGGGACGAATGGCGGACTCCACGCGGTCGTTCTGGGAGCACCAAACCCCCAGTGGAATACCCAAAACCACCGAGATCACCACCGAAACGCCCATGAGCGACAGGGTCGACATCGCGGGGTCCCACATATCAACCGCGCCCCAGAACATCACCCCGATCACGGTCAATAGCGCCAGTCGCAAGCCGCCAAATCTCAGCCCAAGCAGACCCAGTGCAACGACCACAAGGGGCCAGGGCCGCACTTGCAGGAAATACTCAACCTCACCAATCCAAGAAGTGATGACCTTGGCAATGGCGCGTGTCGTGCTGCGGACGTTGGCCTTCAGCCAATCCTCGCCAATGTTGATCCAGTGAATGAAATCGATTTGCGTGGCGATGGCTTCCGGAAAGCCGTACTGGAAGCCGAAGAGTCGATAGACGGCAATCGATATCACCAGTGCTGCGATGGCCCAGCCCAGTGCTGTGTAATTGACACCATCAATGACCAACAATCGCGTGAGATCAAGACTTGCGCGATTGGGATTTGATTTCTGGGTCATGGTGAGCCTGTTAGTTGTCCCTGATACTTGCAAAAACACTGATACACCCACCAAAACAGGTCAAGGTCGCAGGACCTTGCGCCCTTGATTCAGCCCTAAACTGTGTCGCCTTCTTTAGCGGTTGCAACTCAATGGGTTTCAGGCATGGTTTCCTCAACGGTTCCAAAAGGCACAAATAGGGGGAATGAACCATGCAGGATATGACTCAAAGTCACGATTGGACCTTTCCCATACCTGTCCTTTTTGGACCAGGGCGTCTGGCCGAGCTTGGCGCGATTTGCCAATCCAATGGGATCAAGCGCCCTCTGATCGTAACCGACCGCGCCAGTCGAGACCTTCCCTTTGTCCAAGCGGCGCAGGATGCGGTCGCGGCGGCAGGCTTGTCTTCTGACGTTTTCAGCAACGTTTCTCCCAACCCCACCGACCATGACGCCGCAACCGGCCTGCAGGTCTATCGCCAAGGGGCCCACGATGCCGTCATTGCGCTGGGCGGGGGGAGCGGTATGGATGCTGGTAAAGCGATCAGCCTGCTCGCCGGTTCGTCAGAGCGTGGACTTTGGGTTTACGACTACGACACCGACGTAGACGAGAGCCTTAAGGCCAGTGATTTTCCGCCGCTGATCTGTATTCCCACGACCGCCGGAACCGGGGCTGAAACCGAAAGTACCGCCATGGTCACCGATACGCAGGCTTACATCAAGCGATGCGTCTGGCACCCCACGCACAAGCCACTCGCTGCTATTCTCGATCCTGCTGTCACCGTTGGCTTACCACGCAATCTGACCGCATGGACGGGCTGCGATGCCATGGTGCATGCCATAGAAGCCTACTCCATCCGTGATTTTCATCCGCTCTGTGATGGGATGGCGCTGGAAGGGTTGCGGCTTGTTTACCGCTGGCTGCCGGAGGCACTGGCCGACCCAACGTCGCTTCAGGCGCGCGGGGGGATGTTGGCGGGTTCCTGTCTGGCGGGTATTTCCTTCCTCAAAGGGCTCGGTCTGGTCCATTCAATCAGCCACATGGTCGGTGCGGAATACAACACGCAGCATGGGCTCACTAATGCTGTCATTCTGCCCGTTGTCCTGCGCTACAACGCGCCTTCCATCACCGATAAAATTGGCCCCATGAGCCAGGCGATGGGATTGGAGACGACGGACTTTAACAGCTTCCATGACGCCATTTGTCAGCGTTTGGACGACTGCGATATTCCCCGGTCGCTTGTGGATTTGGGCGTTGAGGAAAGTGCAGTCGACCGACTGGCCGAGAAAGCCCACGGTGATGCTGCGACGGGGACCAACCCCAGAGCTTCAACGCCCGAGGATATTGCGAAACTGATCCGGGAAGCTATGGCCGGCGCGCGCTAGGGACAGATCCCTAGTCGAAGATGTCTTCGATCTTGTCGGCGGCTTCTTCAAACAGCTTCTTCGCGAGCGATTTCCGCTTTTTCCGCTTCTTGGACTTTTTCGGCTTCCGCCGTTTGTCGTCCTTGTCATCGTCATCATCGTCGTCGTCGTCGACTTTGGATTTCCAATCCGGCCACGGAAGTCCGAAACCCGCCGACTTGGTTTTGCACGTCTCATCCGCCTTGGGCCTTGTCCGAGGTGGCGTCGTTGGCGCTATGGGCGCAGGGGAAACCGCGTCAGAAGCAGCAGACCCAGGCTCAGAAATTGAGGTCTGTAGCAGCTCCATCTGATCCAACGGCGCAGCACAGGCCGAGCACGTCAGCTCATGTCGCGCGCCAGAAGCGAGCACAATGGCTGTTTTGGTCCCGCAGTAAGTACAGGTGGCGATTTTGGTCGCGTGGTTCATGGGGTAGCGTGTTCCTTTGACACCGATATTGGTCTTGGTGCCAAGGTCTGCAACCGCCTGCTGATATCAGTTTTTACCCGTCACCCGTCGCGCCCGCAGCGAGGAACTCAAGCCGCGTGCCGGGCAGGGCCTCTTCCTCGCAGGCACGCGCCAGATCCGGCGCATCTGAGTTTTGCTTGATGTAGTGGTCGAACAGGCCCGTGGCTGCGTGCTGCAGAATATTATTCATCCGCACCGTATCCCAAACCGGGTCCGCGTAGTGCTCAAAAGGCAGAAAGCCCAAAGCGTCGCTGGGTGTGTAGCTTTCTTGGGGCGCAGGAATGGGGGCAGCGGCGTTATGCTGCGCGTTGTCAAATGTCAGAAGTGCGCGATCCGTGCCGCTCGTATCCCGCCATATCTGCCGAATTCCAGTCTCATAGCCGGAGATCTGATCATCCGATCCACCGACAACGAGCAGCGGCGTTTTGATCTTTGCCAGACCATCGGGATCAAGGATGCCAACCTGCCGTCCCCAAGGCGCAATCGCGATGAAAGCGGCCACGCGGGGATCTGGCAGGTGCGCAGGCGTGTCGGTATCCAGCGTCAGGCCACCAATCAGGCTTTGCGCAGCGGGCGGTGTTCGCGCCAGCACTTCCTTGGAAAGCTGCGCCCCTTGCGCCATGAGGACCCCGTAACCCCCCATGGAGTATCCCACCAGCCCAATGCGCTCGGTCGAAACCGCAGGTGCTGCCGGATGTCCGGCCTGTTCTGACCACTCTGTCAGCGCTTTCAACACAAAATGAATATCACGCGGGCGATCCACGGCGACGGCTTCAGGGATGTTCTGATCCTCGTAGGTGGAATCAGCGTGGTCAATGCTGGCGACGGCGTACCCCTTGCTGGCCAGATTTTCAGCCATATGAGAGAGCAAAAACCGATTGCCCGGATAGCCGTGGGAGATGACCACGAGCGGAAACGGGCCTTCCGCCACCGCTGGCGCTGCGTCAGCGGCTGATCGACCGTGCAGCGTGACCGGCGTAGCCCCGTCGCGGAGCATGGTTTGTATGGGGGTAGGCGAGACTGGATCTTGCGCGGGATAGAACAACTCGACCGTCAAGGGTCGGTCCGCTCGCTCTGGACCTTGCCCAGTCATAAGGTTCACGGTTCGGGGCGCGTCTGACAGGGTCAGTATGAGCGTTGTGCGTCCAACGGCAAAGGATCCCACGGCTGCTCTGGCCGGAGCATCAGGTCTGAGACCATCAATCCGGTTTTGAGTCTTGTTTTCTGTCATCGTTCTTTGTGCCTTTCAGGGAGTTCAAATAAGGCTGGTGTTGCCAAGGCCGTGAACGCCCTGTTGCGTGAGTTCAGCGACCAGTGCCGCCAGATCAAGGTCCTGCACCCTTCGGTCTTCACGGATCGCCATGTCGGCGGCTGTGCCCGCAGCCTGACCCATGGTCATGCACTGTGGCATTCCGCGAACCGAGGCAAAAGCAACAGCGTCTGCGGAAATAATCCGCCCGCAGAAGAGCAAGTTCTCGACGTCGGCAGGCATGAGCGAGCGAAAGGGGATGGTGTAGTAACTTCCGGCCTCAACTGCGGCTTCGTGGGTCATCTCTGAATCGCCTCGCATGACGTCGTCAACGGGGTTATCGCAGCAGACAATACCATCAGCGAAGCGGCGGCCTTGCGCCAAATCCTGACCCGTTACCCGATAAACCCCTTCGAGTTTTCTGGTTTCTCTCACGCCGACAGTCGGTGACAGATGCGCCATATGAGCCGCCTCAAACCCCGGAACATCTGTCCGCAGAAATTGCGCCAACTGGTGACAGCGGCGGCGACCTTCTTGCGTGGCTCTGGCAACAGCATCGGGGTCGATACCATTGACCCCGCGAACGTGGACTGAGTTGCAGAACACAGAGCCACGGTGAAAGCCTTTCATCAGGTAGAGTTGGCTCAAGTCGGGGTGCAGCCGACCTTCTGCCACGCCCTTGGCTGCATAGCGGGTGAAATACGGGTCTGGCTCGGCAAAAACCTGATCCCAATCAGCGCCAATCATGTGAAAGGAGATCGTGACGCCCATCATGTTCCCGTGTTCGTCACCCAGCGTGTAAGGCACGCCTGCTTTGGCCGACACGTCACCATCGCCAGAGCAGTCGATCACCATCTTCGGTCGAATGGAAAAAGGACCATTCCGGTTCACGCATTCGACCTCGCTGATCCGTTGGCCGTCCATGACGGGATTAAGCACTGTTGCGTTCAGACGAAGGTTTACGCCCGCCTCTTCGAGCATTTCGAACATGGTCAGTGTCGCAACATCATGGTCGTAGATGATTTCCGGGCCAAAATTTGCCAGCGTGCAAGGGCGCTTTTCAGCCGCTGGAGGATCCATAGCTTCCAGCCGTTTGGTCAACTCTTCGAGCAGTCCCCCAACAATCTGATCGACGGGATAGCCGCCGCCCCATGGCATGCCCGGACAAAAAGCCATGACGCCACCGACTTTACTGGTTGCTTCCAGCAGTGTGACGCGCAAGCCCTTGCGTCCGGCAGCAACTGCGGCCCCAAACCCTGCCGTGCCGCCGCCGACGACCAGAATATCAGTATCGAAGGCTGGACCTTGCACGCTGCGCCTCATCGCTCTCTTCTTCCACGTGCATCTTCGCTATCGTGGTTTGGGCGCGGCGTCCAGCTTCTACGGTGTTGGTCAGGTGGTGCGTTTGGCTCTAGGACCCGTCTGATCTCGAGAACCGTGAGGCACTGGTGCGCCAGAACTCAATCGCCTCAATCGAGAAATCGTTGTTTTCTTTTTGCAGTGCTGTGAATTCGATGCGATTCACCCTGTTCTCAAATGTCGGTTCCATCGAATGATGCTGTTCACCGTTGGCGAGGTTCTGAGAAACGTTTTGCTGCTCGGCGACCAGCAAAGCAGCGGCGTCGCCATTCTGGGCTTTGTTTGCGTCAGCAGATGCCGCGGCAACTTTCGCGTCATCCCATTGATTGAACTCATACTCAGGCAGGTCGATACCACCCTGAAGGTCGTAACGATTGACCTTACCGCTTTCGTTGTAGGTATAGATCGTGGCGTATTCACCGCCTTCGCTGTCTCTGCCTTGGGAGCCAAGGAACAGGTCAGATAGCCGAAACATTTTGATGGCCCGGTAAGCCGGCAACTCGACAGTGATCATTTCATCGGGGTCGATTTCGTCATCTTCCTTGCCACCGATAACGCCCAACCCGTCAATGGCATCCCAGTGCAAAAGGGCAGGCTTAGTGTCTGCGTTCTCGATAAAGGACTCATCATTGGAAGCGCGGAACGCAGAAATTTTGATCCCGACAATCGTGCAGCTTTCACGCAGATGACACACGTCGAACAAGGGCTGTTTGAAATCCAGAACGAAGCTCTGTGCGCTGGCCTGTGATGCCGTCAAAAGGAAGGCGACAGAAAACAGGAGCGCTTTTCCAATCCTCAGGACTTTGAACACAATTTCACCTCAAGGCTAAATACATCCCAGATTTTGTTTCCGGTCAGTCGAGGCGCGCTTCTTCTACATCTTCGAAAGGGTAAATCGTCAGCAATCTGATCCGTTGCCACAGGGAAACCATGTCGTGCCCTGTGTTGTAATTGATGCTGCGAAAGTCCTCACAAACTGAAAAAACGAAGAGGACACGTGGCCTCTTTGACTGAAAACATTGGGCTTTTTTTACCAATAGGTTCGAAATAGATATATATCAAAAGTGATATCATAGTTTTAAATTGGAATTTGATTTAAAAATAGACTGGTAAATTTCGTCTAATTCAAATCAAATAACATGCATTCATGCGAATTTATGAATAAATGTGCACAAATATCATCTGCAATGGATCGTAAGAGGGGTTTTGGGGGCAGGGCAGGGCCAAGTGTTCAGCCGCAAAGGACCTGCATTTTGCCGTTCAAGCAGGCTTTATTCTAGTTGCGCTGGAAATCTGCGCTGCGCCAGAATTCAATAGATTCGATGGAATAGTCGTTGTTTTCTCGCTGGCGCGCGAGGAATTCTATGCGGTTGACGAGTAAGTCCTGAGACGCCCCGATGGAGTGGTCCCGCTCCCCATTCTCCGGACGTTTCAGCGGTCGCAAGATCGTTTGGTAGGTCGTGACCACGGCCTGCCGGTCGGTTAGCCCTGCGGCTCGAAGTCCGGCGCGAGCCATGTCTAAATCCAGGACCACTTCGACCATTGGGTAATCAACTTCTTCAAACCCTCGGCCCGGAACACGACCAGGCGGTAAACCGCCCCATAAATTGAATTCTTTATCAGGAAGATCGACGCCGCCCTGCAAATCATACCGATTGAACTGGGGATTCCCCTCGTCATAGGTGTAAATCGTCGCCCACTCGCCGCCGGCGCTGTCGCGTCCGTTTGATCCTAAAAAGAGATCAGAAAGGTTGAAAATCTTGATTGCGCGCCGGGCGGGAAGCTCCATCAGGATCTTTTCATCCGGGTCAATCTCATCGTCCTCTTTTCCCCCGACGACACCCAATCCGTCGATGCTGTCCCAGTGCAGGATCGCTGGCCGAAGCGTTGCATTTTCGATCAGTTTTTCACCGCTTGCCGTTCTGAACGCTGATATCTTGATACCGCCGACAGTGCATTCGCTGCGGTAGGCGCAGGAGCTGAAAAGGGGTTTCTTAAAGTCCAGTACAAAGCCCTGTGCATAGGCACGAGGGACCTGAATCACAGCCGTGCCGAAAACAAGCACGGTCGCAAACAGCCAGATTTTTAAGACTGAATATCGCACCTTTGAGCTCACTTTATTTGCAAAGAAAATTGCCAGGAAAACCGAGTTAACCTCGGGATATTTTTGATGCGGCCTTCAGACGGCGCAGTCCCGGGGAACCGCGCAGGGAAGGCGCATAGATATGCGCAGAAAAAAGGACTTAACCTCCGCTATTGCCATTCGATCCGGAGGTGGGATCAGTGCTATCGCTGTTTTCGGCGTTGTTGTTGTCTTCGGAACCGCCCGGTGCATCCTGATCGCCGTTACCCCAGCCGTTGTTACCTTGGGGGCCGCCGCCATTGTCGTAGTGGTTCGAGTTGTGATTGATAGCCCGATAGAATTCGTTATTGGGAAGCACAGGCGGTGTCCCGGGCAATTGAGGCTGGGTCGGTAGACGATCCATCAGATCCTCAAGGCTAATCCCACGGTCGGATATGCATCCCTCATAGGTGCCGGGAAGCGCGCCAAGATCGGCCAAAGCCAATATTTCAGGGGTACAGGAAGCAGCGTCCTCGCGCTGATCCGGAACATTCCATTCAGCGTCTTGCAGGTTGGTCAGGGTCGCGGCAGGTACGCTTGTTGCCAAACCGCCCAGTAAAAGGGTTGAAGCCCCCTTCAATAGGTTGCGCAACTTAAAAAGTCTGCTCTGTTTACCCGACACTATGCGTCCCCCAAACGTACAATATTAACACTATTCCCCGACGTGTTAGCGCTGCCTTACTGGTTTATAACAACACTTCGACATACTACTGTATTGCAATATCTGAACCACCTAGCTAAATGCTATCGATTTCATAATCTTTTTGAAAAAATACCAGATAAAATCTCGAGAAAATCCGTAAATCGTTGAATTAAAACAACTATATAAACAATATAAAAATATCATAGGGGATCTTTTGCCTAAAAATCGCATTAAAATATTTAGCTAATTCATTGTTATTTTCACGCTGAAAACCAGCGTCACAAAGGCATTCATATAAAAAAGATACAGAAGACATGTTTTAATATTAATATATTAAAATATCGTGCCATGAGGCTTTTAGAGTCGAGAAGGACTAGGGCTCACAATGGAGCCGGGACACGGACTGAAGCTTTCCCCGTAAAGGTTTTTGGCGCTTCGTTTCATTCAGCCAGAGCGGGCCCACAAAACTTGCTGTGTTGGCGCGTCCAGAACCTTGGAGAGATCATAGCGCGCGGCAGCACGCGCACAGCATTCTTGCACTGTTTCGCCGTCGCCAATCGCACAGAAGCCAATCCCCAAATGGCCAAGCAGGGGAAGCCATTTGAGCTGGGTACTGAGCACAACGAGACTCACCGCTTGTGAGCGCACTTGTTTGTTGAGGTACAGGGCCAGCAGTTGCCCCTCTTCTCCGTCCAAGTCCGGCAGATGCAAGCCCAGCCTCACCAGCCGAAGATCCCTCTCATCCAGAGGGCTCGGAACATGCGCGCCCTGTCGGAGCAGGAGGGGGGCGAGGCGGTTCTGGGCGGGTGGAGCGTTATCGATGCGTCCCCGGCTCCGACCCGCGCCAAAAACAGCCTCTACGCCCGGCTTGAAGGGCTTCAGGCCACCACTGTTTAGATTTTCTAGTGCAACCTGATGGGCAAAGGGTGCCAACCGTGCCTGTGAGTCCTGTAGCCGTTCGATGGTCCTCAGGTAGTCAGGGTGGTCTTCGTTCAAGGGCGCTTGTGTCATGGTCTCAAGCCTTCCAGATAATGGGCAACCTGCTCGGCACCGTCCGGGATGTTTGCAGTATTCGGGCGCGGCGACGATGGGTTTGATTTCACCGTTGCGAAGAACGACAACAGGTTTTCGCTCCAGTTCTCTGGTTCAGATAACGAAAGCTGCTCGGCCCAGTTTTGTTCGACAAGATGACCAACGCGGCTCACTTGATCGTCTTTGTTTGGATCTTCGCGAGGCACAAACAGGCAGGGGCGATCTGTCATCAGCATCGCTTCATGGCATGAATTGTATCCGCCTCCCAAAATCATCGCATCAAAGCTGGCCAGGTAAGGGGCCAAGGGGAACAGAAACGGCAGGACGGTCGAAACGGTTGGATCCAGCCGGTGTTGCAGCTGGCTGGGCGTAAGCGGGGGCAGGATCCAGCTCAGTTGCACACGATTGGCGCGCGCTGCGTTTTCCAGAGTGCTGATAAGGTCAGGATAGGCCAACAGGCCCGCGCCGCCCAAGCTGACCAAACACCGACGCCGGCGAAACAGCGGCCACGTCAATCCAGCGTCAGGAACCGCCAACGCCCGGCTTTGTCGGCCCAGGACGATGGGCGCGGCGTGGAAGTGGGGTGTATCGAAATGTCGTGAATGGGTGCCAAATGCACTTTTTGCGAAGACGCCCAAAGGTCCGTCATCGCTCTCACCTGACAGATCGCCGGGGGTTATGATGGCGTCAAAGCGCGACACCTGCGTAAAGGTTGGTGGCGGGAACGAACTGCGCCAAAAGGCACGCCTGAGCCAAAATTTTTGACAGGGAAAGGGCAAGTCTTCGAGACTGCCCATGACGGTCTTCTCAAGACTGGAATGGTCGATGATAACGCGGCGAGGGCGGCGGTGTGCGAGATAACTGCGCAGCTCTTCGCCTTCCCACATGGCCCACTTGTGCGCATCAATGCCAAGCTGCTTGGCGGTTTGCCGGGGTGTCACACGGTAGCCAGCCTCCGCGATCAACGTGCTGGCCAGAGAGTAGCTCCAAAAACCGATCTGGTTGGGCGCGAGACCCAGTTTTTGCTCCAGCGCCTGTGCAACCGCGAGTGTTCTGGACAGATGGCCAAGCCCCAAGCCATTGGGAATACAAAACAGGACTTCCAACGGCCGACTTTCATGGCGCAAAGCGTCGCGATCCGCGTTCCGCAACGCCCAAACGGTATGGACGAGATCTTTTTCATCGGGTTTGGCAGCGGCGCAGTCAGGCAGAGGCGCGCCCCGTCGGGCGGCAAGGACGAGGGGAGGGACCGCAAAGGCCTGTGCCTTCTGCGAACGCGTGGGGCTGGTGGGATCCAGTGGTTCCAGTAACAGGGAATTCTCTGTGATCTGATAGCGAGGCTTAGCACCATCCGCGTCGGTTTCTAGCGTCTCGTTCGGCAGCAGACTTTGAACCTCCAGCGACCCCGCGCCTGCAAGGTCATGGGTAAAACCGGTTTGCTGCAGCGTCCAAAGCCGGAACGCAAAACCACCCTCCAACAAAGTCCTACAGGTCGTATCAATGGCATGAGGCGAGCCGCGACGCCTTAAGCAAATGTTGAGATCAACGCGCTCTGCCCAGCGCGCCAATTCGTTGGCATGGACGAGAAAGGTTGAGTGATCGAAGATCCACAGCGTTCTTTTCTGATCGTCTTCAGCGAGCGCAGCGGCGAGGCCCTCAAACCCGTGAAACACGAGAATGTCTTCCTTGATCAAGACTTGGGCAAGGGGGATGAGGTGCTCGGTACCGTGGTGTGAGCTGAGAACAAAGGCCGTCATGGGGTCAGCGATCCTCAAGGCCGTAGAGAGCCAGGGCAGCCGCTGGAACTGCCGAGCTGTCATAAGCTTCCAAAATCAAGCGCCGCCGCTGTTTTGGGTCGGATCGACACACCCTGGGCCACCATTCGAGAACCTTGTTTACAGCCTCCTCGACCGTGGTTGTTTCGGGAAACAGCAGGTTGTCATTTTCCCGCGCGTTGGTTGCGTCCAGCAAGACCGCTTCTTTCACCCCGCCGACATCACAGGCAGCAACGGGCAGGCCAGAGGCTTGCGCTTCCAGCACCACATTTGGCGTTCCTTCAATCCGGGACATGAGCAGCAGGGCGTTCATTCCGGCGTAAATCTCCCCCGGCTCTGAGCGCGGTTCACGCCATTCGACCAGGTCGGACAACCCCTGTTCCTCAACCCACTGGCGTGCAGCCGCCTTGAGCGGGCCAGCGCCCACCAGTATGGCTTTGACGGGAAAGTCAGCCCTTTCCTTTACCCGCTGAAAGACCTCCAGCCACATCATCGGACGTTTGTTGTGGGCAAAGCGAAACACGCCGCCGAGAACCAGCGGAAGGGCTTTCTGGGGCGTTCCACGGGTCTGACGAGGCTTTGTCGATGCCTGCAAAGGGATGTTGTCGGCTTTAATGACGTTGAGAATGACCGAAACATCGCCCTGATCCAGCCCCAGCCAGTTTTCGTAATCCCGGCCCCCCGCGTGGGAGTTCGCGGTCAATCGAACATTGTCGAACGTCAGAAAGGCTTTCATCAAGGGGTGAGCATAGTCCAGCCGCATGTTGCGCTTTTCAGGCTGCATGTTGCGCGCGCTCATGACGATTTGACGCGTATGATTTTGCTGTCCCACCCAAGCCGCAGCCAAGCTTGCCCGATCCTGCCAGCCGTGGATGATTCCCGGTCGCATGTGTTGGACCATGACCTGCAGCCGGGCAATATCTTGGCGCAAAGTCGGGGGAAGCAGCATGCTGAAGCCGGCTTGTTCGATGGGCGTTTCAGGGACGTGCAGCCCGCTTAAGTCGGTGTACCCGACACCCAGCGTTTCCAACCATGGTCTGAAGTGGTCGTGTCCCCGGTCGGGGCTGAGGGAAAACAAGCAGACATGGACATCCCCCGCCGCAACGCCAGCTTGAATGAGGCTCTCGATAAACAGCAGAAACTGCCGCTCGGCACCGCCAGCGGCCAGGGTCGCATTGACGAGCATGATCCGGGGACGACTGGCTGAAGACGGCGAACGTTCCACCGGCATGGAGCGCGCTATTCCATGCCTGATGAGGCGCTGGGCAATCGTGCTCGTGAAAATCTGGCTCAGGGTTCTCAGTGAGCCGGGCTGGAGAAGGGCGCTCACGACGGCGCTGGACATTGTTTTGAGGATGCGCGCGATTGTTTGGTCTGCGGCGGAACCGTTCGTTTCCAGATCGATTTGTTCGATATACACCGCCATTCCTAGATAGCCCGCAGATATCAAAATCGACTTGCACTGGTCCAGCATTGCTCGCGCCGGTCCATCCCAAAAGCTCTGACCGCGCACACTGTCGAGGGCGCGAGCGACCAAGGTTTCAGCCAGATCAGGATCGTTCAACTGCGTCGCGACTTGGAGCAGGGCGGCATGGTCTCGCACGTTTTTGAGACACTGGGCCAGCGCCGGCGAAATTTCGCTGTATCGTTCCTGACGCTGAAGAATGCGAATAACGGCCAAACTTGCGTGGCCATCGCCGAACGCGTTGACCAGTTGGCTGTAGTCTTCATAAGCGCCCTTCCAGTCGCCCAGTTGCTCCCGCAATCGGGCGCGACGCGACAGGAACCGGGGATCAGTCCCCGTCAGCTCGGCAAGCGGTCCGGTGACATAGTCCAGGGCTTCATTCAGCTTCTCTGACTTTCGCAGGGCATCGACGCGAAGAAGATGGGCGGTGTCATCTGTGAGCTGCAGGTCATCGAGGATCTTGAGCGTTTTTTCCGGCGCGACGGGCAGAAGCGCTCGCGCCGCGACTTCCCCCACCTCGGCGGTAAGCGCGTTTCCTGTCCCTGCGCGGGCAACAAGCCTTTCTGCCAGCTCTGCCGCTTCTTCGACCCGAGATTCATCGAGCGCGCTTTGGATCAGGTTAAAGCCGACTTCGTGCGAGAGATAACCTGCATGCAGCAGCCGCAGATAAATCGCTCGAGACAGGTCTTTATAGCCAGCCTGCCGCAGGTGTCGGGCCGCGAAAGACCAGGCATCTGGCGAAGACGAGGCTTCACCAAACTCCTGCGTCAGAGTTTGCGTGACCTTTAGTAATTCCCCAGATTTGATGTCAGCTAGGAGTTCTATAAGCTTATTCACGGTTTCAAATTAATACTCATTGTGCGTTTATGAAAAGAATAAATGGGTATGAACTTGGAGCCTAAGCCATCGATGCCAAACGCATTCACTTCGATGATGTCGAAATCAGAGGAGTCCCGGATCACCGCATTTGCGCAGACCGTAACCGAGCCGAATTGCGTTGTTGAAATCGGGTGTTGGGTCGGGGAGTCTACCAAAGCGATTTTACGGGGGTTTGGCGGCGAAGTTCATTTGATCGACAAGTTTGTCTGGACCAGCGATCACAATGAAAAGTATCCCGACACGCTGAACGTTGGCGGAGATTTCAGCCCGATTACCCGAGAAAATCTGCGTGGGTTCGAGAGACCGGGCGGCATTCATATCCATGAAGGTTCAGCAGAAGATTTTGATACCGCTGTTCTTGCGCGTGCTCCGGTTGGACTGCTCCTTCTCGATGGCCCAAAAAGCGCGCGACTTGTTCAGCAGTTGATCCTCAAATTCATCCCGCACATGGCCCCTTCGGGTCGCATCCTTATCAAGCACGTAGCATCAACGCGGCTGACGGATTTGCTCGACGTCATGGTCCGTCTGGTGGAGGCTGAAGTTCTGACGTCTGTGGGAGAGTTTCCAGCAGAGGGCTCGGATACCTTGCTGGCTTTTGCGCCCCAGCAGGCTGCATCGGTATCGAGCGCGCTCATGAGCTCGACCTGGTTGGATATATTTGATGCGCAATTCCAGCCCATGCTGGAGCGCTGCTCCATGGGACAATTGCTGCCTGTAATCTGGCTGCTGCGCGGAAATCATCGGGAAGCCGCCTTGAAGCGCGCTGGCGACATTCCTTTTTCCCCGTCGCTGCTCAAGGCTTGGGTCGGGTTGCAAGACTTTTTGTTGAACAAAGAGGGTATGGACCTCGAAACCCTGATCGAAGTCGAAATGCTTCTGGCGAGCTGATAAGAAACGCCACGTTATAGCAGAGGGCTTAGGGGCCAATTATCCTTTGGAACGCCGAGTCCGGGTCGCCTTTGGCTTCGATTTCAGGCGAGCCACGCACAACAGATTCTGGGTTTCAAAATCACGGTCAGTGAGATGAGGGTGTCGCTTGCGGATCTTGTCGGTTAATCGCCCCAAGCCCGTATCGGCGCGAGAGAGCACTTCATCAGCCTGTTCGATCTCAAAGTACTTCGCTGTTAAAGCCAGAATGTCATCAAGCCGAATGCGGTTGAGCCCACGGGCGATGTAGTGCTCTGGCTCCGGATCAAAATCGACGTGTGCCCAATCCATCATCTCAATTTGTTTCGGGTCGCCCGGAACGATGGCATTGACCGTCTTGGGCGCTAAGTGGTGACCATTCCAGCTGTAAAAATTGTGATGGTTATAAAGCAGCAAACCACCGGGCTTCAGTCGCTTGGCAATCTCGGCAAAAACCAGCTCAATCTGCTGCAGGTGTTCGGTAACATTGTGCATAACCGCAAAGTCGAACTTGTCATCTTCGCCAAGGCTCTCAATCGGGTCAGGCTGCACCTGCCAGGGTTCAATCAGCTCTGAAAGGGCTTGTGGGGTCCATCCAAAGGCCATTTTTTCCGATTTCTGAGACAGGTTCTTAACCCGGTCTTTGTCCATTTTAATGATTGGGTCGATGCCCAAGTATCGGGAAGCACCGGCTGTAATGTAGCCCAGCCCATGTAGGCCCGGCCCGCATCCAACATCCAGCACACTCTTATCGCGCACGTAGTCCTGAATCTTGCTGGCCCATTTCATGTAGCCAAACTCAAAGGCCGTTTTGAGTATTTCAGGATGCATCGACGCCGCGCGCCAACTTTTACCGCGGTTGTTCGTCCAGAAAGCGCCGAGCGTCGCATCGAGGCTTTTGGCGAACTGCCTTGACGATTTCGTCTCGTTATCTGTCTCGCTCGCAGCTCGGACAACAGCCGACAGCCATTCGAGCGCGGTGGTGTCGCTGACCTTTTCCATCAACGACTTCTGCTGCCGTTTCCAGTGACGCTGAAGCTCTGGGCTTGCAGAGACCTTATCGAGAAAGCCGTAAGCGTCCTGCCAACGATCAGTTTCAGCATAGTGGGTCAAAATCGCCGCCTGTAGCGCAGGTAAAGTCGTCATGGGGCCAAGGCTGATTTCACCGATTTCCTTGTCCTCGACGGCGAGCGCATGCACGGATTCACTGAGATTTTTTGACGTCTGATCGACGCGCAGAACGAGGATGGTTGAACCCTCGCGCAGTGCATCATGCTCAATGGTCAGGACACCGCGCTCCACCAACGTCTGAATGTAGAGCATCATCGGCAGATATTGGGGATGCAGTCCATTTTTGATCAGGATCAAGCTGTCCTTGCTCAGTCCATCGACAAGAGTAAGCAGGCATTCTCGCAGGGCTGAGGGTTTCTTTGCACAATCGATCAAGCACAGATCAACCTTACCCCCGGACCATTTGAACGCCGCAATATCGGTCTGGTGGATTGTCGGCGAAATCCCGCGCTTGTGCATGAGTTTCGCGAAAGTGTCCTTGAAGCTGTCTCCCTGACCCAGAAGCTTTGGAACCCGCTTGTCATGATCGGCGGTCCAGACGAAATTATCAACTACGTGAAGGTCCGCTATGCCCGCCATGTGTTCGGTGAGCGCACCGAGCCAAGGGCCGAATTCAACAGCGCGCTCCATGCCTGCTGTCGCGTCAATCAACTCGCGGATCAACAGGCCATCAGCGCTGGAACTCATGCTGGGTAGGGTCGGTTGGTCAAAGATGGGGTGCAAATCGGTATCCCAGTTTTCTACATGGCATCATAATTACTCATATTAGCAGTCATTAGTATACGCTCTGCAACGCGTATGAACTCCCAATAATGCCACCTAAGAAGTCTAGTATATGACTTCCGTGAGCGCATAACATCGATATCGATTAATACTTAAGAGTTTTCCACTAATGTCATTTTAATCTTCATCAATGAGATTGAAATGAGGTCATTCATGCGCGGCGCATTCGGCACGGCAGCAGCCATCGTTCTTGGGTTTACTGTGGCATGGCCTGTTCTGGATTTCCTCTTCATTCGACAAAGACGGGCCGAGGAAGAGAATCCCTCCGATGACGCTGAAACGGCTGAGGACTTCTTGAACAACGGTGGCAATCTGATCGGAACAAGTGGACCCGACTTGCTGACTGGAACCGCTGGGGCTGAAACGCTAACCGGGGAGGGCGATCCGGATATCCTGAAGGGATTGGGCGGGGATGATACGCTCGATGGTGGTCCGGATATCGATCAACTCTTTGGCGGCACTGGTGCAGATACGTTTCTCTTCAGGGACGAACCAGGGACGGACTATGACCGCATTCAGGATGCCTCAACCGATGACATCTTTGGCTTGGTTACGTCTTCGGGCGGTATTCTGGTTGATCCCTTCACCAATCTGGTTGATGGCGAAGGGGAAGCTGTCGACGCGGTCGCTGACGACGCAAGCACTGATGCCTCTGTGGGCAACGGAATCAACGTGGACGACCCCAATTCTACAGTAGCAATTGCTCCCACCTCAGTGGACGTACTCCTGTTCTATGGGGGTGCATCCGGAACTGACGGGATCGCGGATGGTCTTGATGGGCTGATTGCGGCTTTGACAGCGGTTCCAAGCACAACGGTCGTTCAAAGCAACTCTGCTACTTTCGCCGCTGGCGATCAGATGGTTGTGGTCGTCGAAAATACCACGACATCGCGGATCGAAGTTGGTTTGATCACGGATGAGAATGACACCGGTTTAGGCGATGCAGGCGACACGGTGGAGATGATCTTTGAAATCGACGCTAACAACCTGAGTGCAGAACGGGTCGCCGAGCAGATTGATTTTCTGGGGCTGGCCTAGAAAGTCGCTTGCCCTAAGGCAAAAATTCTCAAATTGACGAATTTTCCATAGAAAGAGTTGTAGTAGCCTTTGCTTTTGGCGATTTTTACTGTAAATACCTTTTCAAAATGACAATCAAAATGATGAAGCCCTAGAGGTTAGTATGTTTAAGTGGGTTCAAAAAGCGGGTTCTATCGGTGCGGCGGCACTGATGTTCGTTGGTCTGTCAGGGGCAACGTCGAATGTGGCGTTTGGGAGCGATGCAGGTCTAGCGGTTAGCGAGATTGAAGCCCATGAGCTGACAGATCTTGAAGTTGCTTATCAGGTTTTGGAATTCCGTCAGGATGTGTTCAGTGCGCAGCAGGAAAAAGTTGGGGTGCTTGCGGCTGCTTTGGATCAGGCACTGGATCACTACGCTGACGGTTCGACGGATGGGTTGCGTGGCGATGTTCCTCTCCTCGCTCAGCGCGTCACGCAATCTTTCCGTGCCTTCGATAGAGCGCAGGACCGTCTGCAGAGCCTGGAACTGGAAGTTGGCAACGTTGAATATGCCATCGAGATACTGGCGTTTTTCGCAGACTAGGCTTTAACCCGCCCAAGGGTCGAAATTACATCCTCCAGATTGATCTGCTTGTCGTCGGTCTTTGACCGTCTTCTCCCGGCTATAGCGACTGCCCCGAGTTCAGCTCGAAAAAGGCTAGTTTTTCCAGATCAATCCTAACCCGGATAGTCGCGCCACTATCAGGGGCCAGAGCAGAAGGCACGCGGGCCAGCACGGTCTGCGTGCCTGCTCTTAAATTTACAAAAGCATCCGGCCCGGTCTTCTCGATCATGCCGGCTTCCATGCTGAACGGGCCTTCCGGATCCAGGATAATATCCTCTGGCCGGATTCCAACCGTGAGAGCCTGAGCGTCTGCGGGCATGCTTGGTGGAACCGGCAGCGCAATATTTTCGCCAAGCTCCAGACGATCACCGCTGCGCGTTGCCGTGAGCAGGGACATGGGCGGCGACCCCATGAAGTCAGCAACAAAGGTGTTGGCAGGTCGGTGATAGATGTCGTCGGGCGAGCCGACCTGCTGGACTTCACCGTTTTTCAGAATGACAATTTTGGTCGCCAGCGTCATAGCCTCCACCTGATCGTGGGTCACGTAAACCATGCTGGTGTTGGTGCGGTGGTGCAGCTCTCTGATCTCCCGGCGCATCTCCACACGCAGCTTGGCGTCCAGATTGGACAAAGGCTCGTCAAAGAGGAAAAGCGCCGGGTTTCGGACCAAGGCGCGGCCCATGGCAACCCGCTGCCGCTGTCCACCAGACAGTTGGCTTGGCCTGCGTTCGAGCAGGTGTTCAATCTGCAGCATAGCCGCGACTTCTTTAACGCGGGCGTTAATCTGATCGCTGGGGATCCGTCTCACCCGCATCCCAAAACCGATGTTCTGGGCCACCGTCATAGTGGGGTAGAGCGCGTAGGATTGGAAAACCATGGCGATGTCGCGGTCGCGCGGTGGGGTTTGGGTCACGTTCCGGTCAGCGACCCAGATTTCTCCGCTGGTGGTTTCTTCAAGGCCGGCAATGCAGTTGAGCAAAGTGGACTTTCCGCATCCCGATGGGCCGACCAGAACGAGGAAATCGCCGGGCTCAATGCTCACATTGATGTCGCGCAGAACTTCGATGTCACCAAAGCTTTTGTGCAGGGATTTGATGGTGAGGGCTGTTGCGGGTGACTGTGACATGGTTCCGTTCTCTTTTCCCTCATTCTGAGATTGATCGCGGGGCTGGGCCGGTGGATTGACGTACGATCAATTCTGCCCGTTCTGTGGTTTGCTGTTCAGTGGGCAAAGCGCCGTTGAGCAAAGATATCAGCTTGTCGGCAAGCGGAGCGCAAGCAAGGCTCAGGGCCGCTTTGGTGACTGTCAGCGGTGGATTGGTATCATCCGAAGTCAGCACCGGCACCACGTCATCGTGACAGATCACGGACAAGTCTTCTGGAACCCCTAAGCCGCGATCCCGTGCAGCCCTCAAAACGCCATGTGCAAGGGCGGTTGAGGCGCAGAGCAGGGCGGTTGGGCGCTTGTCAGCAGGAAGCGCGAGCAAGCTAAGGGCGCGCATGTAGCCGCTGGCGCGCGTATTTTCCCCGTAGGACAGAAAGTCCTGCTGCGGGGGGAGCGTCCGGTTTTTCAGGGCAGTGTCGAAGCCGATGGTGCGTTGGTTGGCAAATGCTGCGTTTTCCGGCCCGTTGATGAAGGCAATGCGTCGATGTCCCAGATCGGCGAGCAAATTGACCGCTTGAGCGGCGGCGTCAGCATTATCGAGGTCGTAGAAGGCGTGACTGGGTTCGTCGTCGATTCTTCCGTGGACGACAAAAGGAACCTTGGCCTGCTGCAGAAAAGCGATCCGCGGGTCCTGAACCTGCGGTGCATTCAGGATAAAGCCGTCCAGCGTGTTCTTGGAGATCATGCGGCGGTAGGGCGCGACGGGATCCTCGTCCAGGACAACCTGCATGACCAGATCAATGTCTCTTTCAGCCAATCGCGCAGACAATCCCATGATGACCTCCACAAGCGAGCTTTCGGCAGACATTCCCGGTTGGAGAGCAACCAGCATTCCAACCATCCCAGAGCGCCCAGACACCAGCTTTTGCGCAGCGCGGTTGGGGCGATAATTCATGCGCTCCGCTGTTTGAGCGACGAGTTCACGCGTCTTTTCCGAAACCTCCGGAAACCCATTCAGCGCCCGGCTGACGGTCGCGACAGATAGGCCTAATTCCTCGCTAATGTCCTTTAAAGTCGCCACGTTAAGGATCCAAAACGTTTTAAAATAAGGGTGATGAAACTTAGAATATTTCCTCATAAAGCGCAAAAACATTACCTAAAGTCAATTTAAAACGTTTTGAAATATGATTTAGCTATGTTAGGGGTTTCGAATGTTAGTGTTGTAGAGGACGTTTGGAATGGCCGAAGATTGGTGGCGCGGTGCAGTGATCTACCAGATTTATCCGCGCTCATTTCAGGACAGTAATGGCGATGGAATTGGCGACCTGCCGGGTATCACCAGCCGACTGTCTCATGTTGCCGATCTGGGTGCGGACGCCGTTTGGCTTTCGCCGATTTTTACCTCGCCCATGCTCGACATGGGTTACGATGTCAGCGACTACACCGACATTGATCCGCTGTTCGGAACGCTTGAGGATTTTGACGACTTAATCGCCGAGGCAAAGCGCCTCGAGCTGAAGGTCATCATTGATCAGGTGCTTTCACACAGCTCTGACAAACACCCGTTCTTCGAGGAAAGCCGGTCCTCTCGCGATGGCGCTAAAGCCGACTGGTATGTTTGGGCAGATCCCAAGCCGGATGGTTCACCGCCGAACAACTGGACTTCGGTTTTCGGTGGCCCCGCGTGGGAGTGGGAGCCACGGCGACAGCAGTTCTATTTGCATAATTTCCTGATCGAGCAGCCTGACTTCAACTGTCACAATCCGGCGGTGCAGGATTGGTTGCTGGAGACGATGCGGTTCTGGCTTGATCGCGGTGTCGACGGGTTCCGTCTGGATACCGTGAACTATTACATGCACGACCGGCAGTTGCGGGACAACCCGCCTGAGCCTCGCGAGCCGGGTGCGATTTTCGTCAACACCTACGACATGCAGGACCACATCCACTCCAAGACCCAACCGGAGAATCTGGCCTTCATCGAGCGCATGCGCGCGCTCACCGATGAGTATGAGGCTCGCACGATGGTGGGTGAAGTCGGGGAGGGGCGGCGCTCGATTCAAGTGATGGCTGACTACACCCGTGGCGACAGTCGCCTGCATATGGCTTACAGCTTCGAGATGCTTGGCCCTCGTTTCAGTGCCGAGCACTTCCGCTCACGCATTTCCGGGTTCTTTGAAGGAAGCGATACCGCTTGGCCGTGTTGGTCCTTTTCCAACCACGACGTGAATCGGCATGTCACCCGCTGGGCCGAGCACGGGGCTTCGCAAGACGCTCTCGCGCATTTGTCGGCGGCCATGCTGGTTGGGTTCGAAGGCACCATTGGCATCTATCAGGGGGATGAACTCGGGCTGACGGAAACCGACCTCGAGTACAGCGAACTGACCGATCCGCCGGGTCTGCGGTTCTGGCCCATGAACAAAGGGCGAGACGGATGCCGCACGCCGATGGTGTGGGACGCTGAACAGGACCATGCCGGATTTTCAGATGCAGATAAAACCTGGCTTCCCGTAAAGGGGCCGCAGGCTGAACGGTCTGTGATGCAGCAGGTTGAAGGCAATGACAGCACCTTGCACCGATGGCGTGAACTCCTCGCCTTTCGCAAGGCCAGTGCAGCCCTTGTGAGGGGGAAGACCGCGTTCTTTGACCTGCCTGAGCCGCTGCTCGCCTTCACCCGCTCCAGCCCGGAAAGCGGCGAACAGGTCGCTTGCATCTACAACCTTTCCCCTGAGCCACAGGTGCTCAGGGTTAACGGAGGAACCCAGACCGGTCCAAGTGCTTCGGCGCGCCTAGAAGGCACCGAACTCAGCCTTGGTCCCAACGGGTTCGCGTATTTCGAAGCCCCGCTTTCGGAACCAATCACCATCGCGACGGGTGTGTCCTCAAACGTCGCAATTTAGATCGATCTCAGGGAGGGATTGAACATGAAAACCTTATTGAAGGGTGTTTCCGCTGCAGCCTTGATGCTCTTGGCTGCGAATTCCGCTTTTGCCTTGGAAGAAGGCAAGCTTGTTATCTGGATGGATAGCCGTGACAACGACTTGTTGGCTCAAGTTGCTGCGGGCTTTACCGCTGATTTGGGTATCGAAGTGGTCATCGAGAACGTTGACCCACTGACTGACAAATTCCAGCAAGCCGCATCAACCGGCGATGGTCCGGATATCGTGCTTTGGGCACACGACCGTTTTGGCGAGTGGGCTGCTGGCGGTCTGATTCAGGCGGTTGAGCCCGGCGACGATTTTGTTGCTGGCAACATCAGCTCCGCTTGGGATGCCGTTCAGTTCTCTGGCAAGACTTGGGGCTACCCGGTCGCTGTGGAAGCGGTTGCACTGGTTTACAACAAGGACCTGATCGCCACGCCACCTGCGACCTTTGAAGAAATCGTCGGCATGGAAGTCGATGGTGCGACCACTATCATGTGGGATTACAACAATACCTACTTCACCATGCCTTTGCTGATGGCCAACGGTGGTTACGCGTTCCAGAAAGTTGATGGCGTCTACGATGGCTCGCAAACCGGTGTGAACAACGATGGTGCTGTGATTGGCGCTTCTATGGTTCTGGAACTGATCAGCTCAGGGACCATGCCAGAAGGTGTTGATTACGGGATCATGGATGGCGCGATGAACAAAGGCGAAGTTGCCATGGTTATCAACGGTCCTTGGTCTTGGGGTGGATTTGATGCCTCTGGCATCAACTACGGCGTAGCGCCGCTTCCGTCTGTCAACGGTCAGCCTTCGCCAGCCTTCCTCGGCGTGCAGGCTTTCGCAATCAACGCGGCGTCACCGAACAAGGATCTGGCCGTGGAACTGCTGGAAAACTACGTCCTGACCGATGAAGGTCTGGCGGTTTGGAACGCAAATTCTGCCATGGGTGCGCTGACGGATATTTCCGCTGGTGCCGCGCAGAATGATGAGCGTGTTGCTGCGACGCTGGCCGGTGCAGCTGTTGGAATCCCAATGCCGTCCAACCCGGAAATGGGCGCGTTCTGGGGAGCCATGGGTCCAGCGCTGAGCAACATCACCACGGGTGCCGCTTCGGTTGAAGACGCACTCAATGATGCAGCAGCCCGTATTCTCGGCATGTAATCGCTGATATATTCGGCCTCAGGAAGGGCCACCCGTTCGGCCCTTCCACACCTTGCTTTTCCTTAAGCGATTTTCAGACAGGGAGCCCTGCGCGTGGACGCTATCAGCGGTACAACAAACCGATCCTGGCCGCGATTGGCGCTCGTGATTGGCTTTGCCGTTGTGCTGCTCTATGTCGCCTTTGTCTTTTATTCCATCGGCCAGCCGCTGCTGGCGGTGATGGTGTTGGCGCTGGCCGTCGGGTTTGTGCTGGTCTTCGGCAGTGGTCGGTTCTACGCCTATCGCTTCATCTTTCCCGGCATCGCCGGAATGCTTCTGTTTATCCTGTTTCCGGTCATCTACACGGTCTATCTGGGCTTTACGAATTACGGCTCCTTCAACCTGCTGAACTTTGACCGCGCCAAGGCAGTCACGCTTCAGGCTCAATCCATCGACAAATCGACAGAGCGCGGCTTCAGCGTTGCGCCTGAAGGGTCGAAGTACAGGATTTATTTGCCCGAAGAGGGGCTTCTTTCCGACCCCGTGACTTTGCTCGGCGAAGCGCCGGAACAGGCCACCCTGACGGCTGTTGCTGCGCCGCCGCCGGAGCTGCTCGAAACCCGTGACGCCATCAAATTGCGCGCCGGCCTCAAACGGCTTGAGCTGCAGCGTCCGGACGGGCTTATCCTCAGAAATGCCGGCCTTCGCACCTTTGCCGAGGTCACGCCCGATTACATCACGCTGGATCGCACCACCTTGCAGCGTTTGGCAGACGGCGAAATCTTTACCGCAAACCAGTCGGTTGGCTTCTTTGAGAGTGCGGCGGGCGAGCGGCTCACTCCGGGTTGGCGGGTCCGTATTGGTTTTGAGAACTACGAACGCATTCTGACCTCAAAAGGCGTGCGTGCGCCCCTTATTGGAATTTTCATCTGGACGGTTGTTTTCGCGGTGCTGTCGGTGGTCCTGACGTTTGCGCTTGGGCTGGTTCTGGCTTCGGTGCTGCAGTGGCCGCACTTGCGTTTCAAGCCGGTTTACCGGGTCTTGCTGATCCTGCCTTACGCCGTTCCTTCGTTCATCTCAATCTTGGTTTTCCGGGGGTTGTTCAATCAGAATTTTGGCGAGATCAACTTGATCCTTGAAGGTCTGTTCGGGATCCGGCCAGAGTGGTTCACCAACAGCTTTCTGGCCCGCACCATGATCCTGATCGTCAACGTCTGGCTGGGCTATCCTTACATGATGCTGCTGGCCATGGGGTTCCTGCAGTCTGTGCCTGAAGACCACAAAAAGGCTGCCGCGCTCGAAGGTGCGTCGATGCTGCGCGTATTTTTCACGATTACTTTGCCACAGATTGTGCCGCCGTTTCTGCCGCTGCTCATCGCCAGTTTCGCGTTTAACTTCAATAACATGGTTCTCATTCTGTTGCTCACACGCGGGGGACCGGATCGACCCGGCACCACCATTCCCGCAGGCGAAACCGACATCCTCGCGTCCTTTACCTACCGCATCGCCTTCATGGACAGCGGAACCCAGTTTGGCCTCGCCGGGGCCATTACCTTCCTGATTTTTGTCATCGTTGGCGTTATCGCCTACTTCAACTTCGTCGCCTTGCGCCGCATGGTCGACAAGCCGGGGGGCGCAGGGACATGATTGTTGAAAATCCGCGCGAATTGATGATCAAGAAGGTGCTGGCCCATGCTTTTCTGCTGACGTTTCTGGCGCTGATCATGTTTCCGTTCCTGATGGTCGTCTCGATCAGCTTTCGAGAGGGCAATTTCTCCATCGGCTCTCTGATCCCTGAACGCCCGACGCTGGAGCATTGGGTTTTGGCCTTTGGCTTCGATTTCACCCGCGCAGACGGAACAGTGGTAGAGCCGCCTTATCCGGTTCTGCTGTGGATGTGGAATTCGGTTAAGATCGGGCTGATTGCCGGGTTTGGCGTTGTGGTGATTTCAACAATTTCCGCCTTTGCCTTCTCCCGCATTCGCTTCAAGGGGCGTTTGGTACTGCTGGACTCGTTCCTGATAATCCAGATGTTCCCCACGACCCTCGCGCTAGTGGCCATTTTCGCAATTTTTGATGCGCTGGGGGACGTGACGCCTATTCTTGGGATCGACAGCCACTGGTCACTGATTCTCGTCTATCTCTCCGGAATCACCATGCACGTTTGGACGATCAAGGGTTACTTTGACAGCGTTGATCCGGCGCTCGACAAGGCCGCCAGCATCGACGGCGCAAGCCCGTGGCAAGCGTTTCGGTTTATCTTCCTGCCGCTGGCTGTTCCCATTGTTGCCGTGGTGTTTGTCCTTGTGTTCATCGGGGCCATCAACGACTACCCAACCGCTTCGGTCCTGATCCGCAAAGTGGAGAACATGACACTAGCAGTGGGTTCGCGGCTCTATCTGAACGAGTTCGAGTATCTCTGGGGTGATTTCGCCGCCGCCGCGCTGCTTTCCGGTATGCCAATCACCGTCGTCTTCCTGATCGCTCAGCGGTATCTGGTCAGTGGCCTCAGTGATGGGGCGGTGAAGGGTTAGCACGCATCCCAAAGATAAGCGGATTTTGCTGGCAGGACCCCTTTGGGGTTTGACTTCGCGGAACTCAGGTCCGGAAGTCCGAGGCCCAGCTCGGTTATGTCCCAGCCGTCTTCACTGCGATTGATCCCCACCACGGTGCAGCGTCCTTTGCGGAACACCAGACCATCACGCGAGGTGAGCAGGGTTTCTTGAGGACCCGTGGTCAAGTCAGGATGAGCCTTTCGCCAGGCAATCAACGCTTTGACAAATTCTCGTAAAGCTTCGTCTCGGGCGAGACCCGCACCGGGCTGAACATCCTTTGCACCCCACGGCATGTCACCCCGATTATCTGGCCAGACACCACCGCGTCGTCCAACTTCTTCGCCCCATGCGATGATGGGAGGACCAGATGCCGTCATCAGCAGGGCAAAAGCGATCTTTAGCTTGTCGGTATCGCCGCGTAGCTGGGCGAGCAGCATGGGCATATCGTGGTTGGAAAGGAACGGCGCGAGATGATGCCCGGCTTTCACGGTATGACGGTGGGTCAGGTAGCGCCCAAGCTTATCGGCGGTCCAAACGCCACGCAAAAAATCATAAACCGCTGAACGAAAACCAAAGTCGATGAGCCCATCGGCTAAATCACTCTCGAACACCGGTGCGGCATCGTATTTATCGGCACCCCAGACTTCGCCCAAAAGGTAGAAATCTTCACCCAACCGTTCGCGGACCTCGGCGCGATGACGGGTCCAGAATGCTTTATCGACGTGTTTGAAGGTATCCAGCCTGAAACCGTCTGCGCCGACCCGTTCAGCTATGCCGAGTTGCTGTTCCAGAACGTAAGCTGCGACTTCTTCGCGCTCCGTCCGAAGGTCAGGCAGACCGTAGATACAGGACGTGACTGGATCACCGCCGCAGTCTTCACCCAAGCGCAACCAGTCTTTCAGGTCCGGGTCGGTTTCGAGAGCGGAGCCGTAGCCGACATGGTTGTAGACCACATCCAGCATGAGCTTCATGCCGCGCTGGTGGAGGGCGTCAGCGAGCGCGCGAAGGTCTTCTTCACTGCCAAACCGCGGATCAACCCCGCTCAGGTCTTCTGCCCAATAGCCGTGATGCCCGTGAAAGAGCCCGGCTTCTGAAGGGACGGGCGTTGCGACCTGCTGCGCGATGGGCGTTATCCAAACCGCCGTCGCACCCAAATCGCTGATTTCGTCCAAATGCTCGGTTAGCCCGCGCAGATCGCCGCCATGGAAGGCAACAGGGTTCTCAGGCTCAATACCAGCCGCCGCAAGACCGTCTCCATCGGCAAAGCGGTCTACCATCACGAAATAGATGACATCCTGCCCCCAATCGGCTCTGGCTGGCGCGGCGAGTGCGAGCAGGCAGGCGGCGAGCCACCTGGCGGATCTGAAGATCATGGGCGGGTGAGGAGTGTGATGTCTGCTGAACTGGGGATCATGCCTGTGCTGACAAAGGCTTCGTGATTGTTGACCAGCTTGGCTTGCTCATAGAGGTAATTGACCATGATGCCACCTGACTGGCGCAGCCCCCGTTCCGAGGTATCCGCGCCCCAGTGCATGGCGTGCAGGATCGCACCATTCCGCAAATGGAACCGTGCAACCGGGTCGGCGGGGTAGATGCCTCGCTTGGCATAAAGCAGGTATTTGGCACACTGGCGCATGAGCTGCTCCCGGTGTTCCTCCAGCGCCTGACTGCCGTCCGTCATGGCGACTGATTTCACAGCGTCGGCGAGTTGTGCATTTTCCTGCGCCAGCCAGCGCATGAAACCCGGCACGGGCGACAGCGTCGCAAATTTTTTCAGCGTCGGGAACTCGTCCTGCAGCAGTCCCACAACCTGTTTGAGCAGACTATCACCAAAGGATACCGAGCGCAGGCCGGTGTGACAGTTGGAAATGGAATAGAATATCGCTGTGTCGATCTTCTCTTCTGCTGCTGCCACCGGTTCATTCAGAACCGCCTGAATGGAAGAGGCAAGACCGTTGGTCAGCGCCACTTCAACGAAGATGAGCGGCTCGCCGGGCAGGGCGGGGTGAAAAAACGCGAAGCAGCGGCGGTCACTCTGTAAGCGGCGGCGCAGGTCGTTCCAGTCCCGAATTTCGTGGACGGCTTCGTATTCGATGAGTTTTTCTAGGATGTAGGCTGGGGTCTCCCAATCAAGCTGGCGCAGCTCCAAAAAGCCCTTGTTGAACCAGAAGCCAAACAGGTGCTCAAAATCTCGATCAACCGGTTTCAGATCCGGGTTATCACGCAGGGCGACAAAGAGGTCTTCGCGCATTTTGATCAGAAAGCGTGTCCCGCCGGGAACCGTGTTGATCAGACGGAACAGGTCCATTCGCCGGGACTCAGCGGCCTTGAGGAAGCCTTCTGCCGTTTGCGGAGAAGGGGCGTCTTGATAAGCCGAAATGACGTCCTGCAATCGGCCTTCATCGGGGCCGTAGTCGTCCAGAAGCCCGCGAAACAGCTCGGTGCGTTTTTCACGGTCGAGGGTTTGGTATTCTTCGATCAATTCCAAGGCCAGAGCCGAGCCTGAAGCCTCGCCACTGCGACGCAGCATCTCGTCGGCAAGCTCCAGAATACCGCGCTGGGACCGCCGAAAAAACCGCGCGTCGAGGCCCAAAGGCAATAAGTCTTCAATCGATGCCAGGAAATTAATCATAGCCCAACCGCCTCCTCATGGTCTGGTTCAGCTTACGCAAGTTTGAGTCCGGACCTAGCGGAAAAATTCAATTTTGAGATTATTGGGTCTATGTTTCTGATGCGGCTCGCGGAATGTCCCGCATTAACTCTGCAAGGGTTGAAAAACGCCTGGCGCATGCAAGCATGAATACCGGATTGCCGAGCCACTCGGAGAGTTGGAGACACGCTGCCAATTTGCTTTATAGAATGCCTAGCATTTTGACGATTGAGCCGACAGGGAAGCAGCAGAGATGACGCAGTGGCAGTTTTGGGTGGATCGGGGTGGAACGTTTACCGATCTTGTGGCCTGCACGCCGAACGGAGAGCTGCGCACTCACAAGCTGCTATCTGAGAACCCCGAGCTTTATCAGGATGCGGCTGTTCAGGGCATTCGGGACTTACTGAGCCTCGCCCCGAACGACGAAATTCCAACAGGTCTGATCCACAGTGTAAAAATGGGTACAACGGTGGCGACCAATGCCTTGCTGGAGCGCAAGGGAGAGCCGACCGTTCTGGTGACCACGGCGGGGTTGGAAGACTTGCTGCGCATTGGCTACCAAAACCGGCCAAAGCTGTTTGATCTGCACATTCAGTTGCCGGAGCTTTTGTATCAACGCGTTATTGGCGCTGCGGAGCGGTTGGATGCTGACGGCGCGGTGTTGACGCCGCTGGACACGGGCGCGTTGCGCCGTGATCTGCAGCTTGCCTTCGATCAGGGCTTGCGCTCCGTCGCCATCGCGTTCCTGCACGCTTACCGCTTTCCGGAGCATGAAAAGCAGGCCGGGGAAATCGCAAGAGACATCGGATTTACCCAAGTCTCGCTGAGTCATGTCACCAGCCCACTGATCAAGCTGGTCGGGCGGGGCGATACCACGGTCGTAGACGCCTACCTTTCCCCAGTCCTCCGGCGCTATGTCCAGCAGGTGAGGGATGCGCTGGGCCCCGCCATCGCAGCCCAGACGCGGCTGATGTTCATGCAGTCAAATGGCGGTTTGGCGGATGCTGATTTCTTTGAGGGCAAAGATGCCATTCTCTCCGGTCCGGCGGGGGGCGTTGTGGGCATGGTCCGTTCGGCGCAACAGGCAGGATACGACAAGCTGATAGGCTTTGACATGGGGGGCACGTCCACTGACGTTTGCCACTTCGCGGGGACGTTTGAGCAGTCGTTCGAGACCGAAGTTGCCGGCGTGCGCTTGCGCGCGCCGATGATGAACATTCACACCGTCGCCGCCGGTGGTGGTTCAATCCTGAAATTCGAAGACGG
>JBMZBW010000025.1:0-27541 GCA_049612785.1 Alphaproteobacteria bacterium
TGCGCGCAAATACGGATGAAGCCATCGCCCGCGGCGCCTTTGGCTCACCGACGATCTTTGTTCCAACGCCGCAGGGCGAAAAAATGTACTTTGGTAATGATCAATTGCCCCTTGTCCAATGGGCAATAGCAACGCTCTAGGCCCGGAAAGATGCCTGTCTTCAATTAAAGCAGCGGTTCAGCTTGCCTGAACCGTTGCCACGTGGCGAACGTAGGGGTGGAGGGGGCAAGGCTGGCGCGCAGCGCCATCGTCGGAGACGACGCGAAGCGGCCTTGCGCCCGGGAGGGGACGAAGTCACCTGAATCGAGGGGAACCGAGGCGTTAGCCGAGCGGCTGCCAAGCAGCCGAGCCAACTGCAAAGCTTGAGAGACTCTGGCGTTACAACTGCATTTCGGAGTATTCTTCTGAAAGCATGCTTAAATACAGCTCATAAATTTAGCATTTTATGCTCAAATTGTTTCCGGTGCCTAATTTTTAGTGCACAAATCATAGGCATTCTTACCTTTCCGGCTTTGACCTTCCGCTTCTTTAACCCTCCGATGCAGCCATCGTGAGTTTGGGAGTTGAGTAAGAGTGTCGGATCTTAAGGGCCACATCAGTGCCAAGAGTTTGACCAAGACTTTTGGGGCTTCTGTAGCTGTTGCCGGGGTAGATTTTTCTATTCCTGCCGGGAGCTATTGCTGCCTATTAGGGCCATCGGGTTGCGGCAAGACGACAACGCTCCGCATGATTTCCGGGCACGATACACAATCCAGCGGCACCATTGCCATCGATGATCAGGATTTGGGCATCATTCCTCCCGCCCAGCGTCCAACAGCGATGATGTTCCAAAACTACGCGCTGTTTCCCCACATGACCGTCGAGGACAATGTCGCTTTCTCGTTGCGCGTCAAAGGCGCGAACAAAACCGTCCGTCGCCAGCGCGCAGCCCACCTGCTCGAAGTAGTGGAACTCTCTGACTATGCCCAGCGTAAGCCCAATGAGCTCTCCGGTGGCCAGCAACAACGCGTGGCGCTCGCTCGCGCGCTGATGATGAACCCCAGCGTGCTTGCGCTGGATGAGCCTCTGTCTGCGCTGGATCCCTTCCTGCGGCTCAAGGTACGCTCCGAGCTGAAAGCCTTGCAACGTCGCTTGGGGATCACCTTTCTGCACGTGACCCACTCGCAGACCGAGGCGCTGGCTTTGGCGGATCAGATCATCCTGATGAATAACGGTGCGCTCGAACAGGTTGGTACGGCTGAAGACCTCTACCACCGCCCTGCGACCGCTTTTGCCGCTCAGTTCATGGGGGTGCAGAACGTGTTTCGCGCTCATGGTCTAGAGGCGAGCACAGACATTCAACTTTTCAGCGCCGACGAACCGGCGGCGAAGGGTCCTTTGTACCGCGCGCCCATCGATGCCTTTGAGTTTTCTGCCCTCGAAAGCGGCGCTGCGGGTCCAAAAATCGACGCACGTGTCTCCGCCGTTGAGTATGCCGGCGATCACCTCGCGCTTACCGTTGAAACCATGTCCAGCGATGTTGGCCTCAAGGTCGAAATGTCCTTAGCAGCCGCCGCGGATCACCCCCCGGTCTTTGATCAGATCGGAACCCTGACCATTAAGCCGGAAAGTCTGGTCGAACTCTCGCAGTGACCCGTCTGCCCAGCTCATTTTGTAGCGTAGTTCTGTAGTCCCGTTCCCCACCATTCCAACTTTTTGGAGGACTGCATCATGCAATCTTTGTCTCGTCGTAAGCTTCTCAAAGCCGGTGCCGCTGGCGCTGGTTTGGCTCTTGGTTCAAGCCTGGCCGCTCCTTTTGTACACGCACAGGGCGCTGTAACCCTGCGCCAGTTTGGTACGGGCGTATCGAACATCAACATCATCGCAGAGCAGGCCAAGGCTGACCTCGGCATTACCATCGAGATGACGGCGCTGGATACCGACACCACCGCCCAGCGTATCGTCACGCAGCCAAAAGGCTTCGATATCGCGGACATCGAGTACTTCACCGTTAAGAAGGTCTGGGGTGCTGGCAACATGCAGCCTATGGATACCTCTCGGATCGACAACTACGATTCCATCGTCGGTCTTTTCAAGAACGGTAAGCTGACCCCTGAAAGCGTAATCGCTCAAGGCACCGCTCCGCACACCGTTGGCTTTGTCGAAAAAGCAGGCGACAAGAGCTTCGCCAGCGAGGAAACCGGTCTGATGACCCTGGTTCCGACCATCTACAACGCGGACACGCTCGGCATTCGTCCAGACCTCGTAGGTCGTGAGATCAGCTCCTGGGCTGACCTGTTGTCCTCCGATTTCACCGGCAAAGCTTCGACGCTGGACATTGCTTCCATCGGTATGATGGACGCTGCAATGGTCTGTGAGGCCATGGGCCTGGTGTCTTACGGTGACAAGGGCAACATGACCCCTGCCGAAATCGACGCCACCATGAAGGTATTCACCGAAGCGAAGAAAGACGGCCAGTTCCGCGCGTTCTGGAAGACGTTCGACGAGTCCGTAAACCTCATGTCTTCTGGCGAAGTTGTGATCCAGTCCATGTGGTCGCCAGCGGTAACCAAAGTGCGCTCGCTGGGCATTCCGTGTACCTACCAGCCGCTGAAGGAAGGTTACCGCTCCTGGGGCGGCGGTCTGGGCCTGTCTGCTGGTCTGGAAGGCCGTGAGCTGGATGCGGCTTACGAGTACATCAACTGGTACATGAGCGGCTGGGTATCCTCCGTCCTCATGCGTCAGGGTTACTACTCTGCTGTACCAACACTGGCTGAACCTTACATGTCCGCTGATGAGTGGGGCTTCTGGTTCGAAGGTAAAGCTGCGGGCGGCGATATCAGCGATCCATTCGGAAACGTGATGGAGCCTGCGGGCGCTGTGCGTGACGGCGGTTCGTTCTACGACCGTATGGGCGGCGTTGTTGTGTGGAACTCTGTCATGGACGAGAACCGCTACATGGTCCGCAAGTGGAACGAGTTCATCGCGGCCTAAGCTGAAGATGACCTCAACTCCAACCATAAGTACTGGCAACGCGCCGCGCCCTCCTCTGATGGCGCGGATGCAGGGAGGGCTTCTGGCCCTCCCACTTGCCGCAGTTTTGCTGGCTTTCCTCGCGGTCCCGGTCGGTATCGTCGTGGCCGTCAGCTTTTGGGATTACAACGACTGGGAAGTGATCCCGGACTTTGTGACCTTCAATTACGTCGAGCTCTTCACCAGTCGGCTGACCTATATTCTGTACGCCAAAACCCTGAAATTCGCGTTTCTGGTTTGGGCCTTTACGCTGGTGATTGGTGTCGTGATCGCCTACGTGCTGACCTTCCGCATTCGCAGCACCAAATGGCAGATCGTCCTCTTCCTCGTTTGCACCATCCCGTTTTGGACCTCCAACATCATCCGGATGATCGCGTGGATTCCCGTCCTTGGCCGTCATGGTCTGGTCAACGGGTTCCTGGAGCAAACCGGCTTGATCGGCAGCCCTATCGAATGGCTGCTCTATTCCGAATTCGCCGTCGTCCTCGCCTTTGTGCACCTCTACGCCCTGTTCATGGTCGTCCCGGTGTTCAACTCCATGGCGCGCATTGACCCCAGCCTGCTTGAAGCCGCGCGCGACGCTGGCGCGAGCGGCATACAGACCTTCTTTATGGTCATTCTCCCCCTCTGCCGGCCCGGAATGGCCATCGGCAGTATCTTTGTCGTCGCACTGGTTATGGGCGACTTTGTAACCGTCAAGATGATGTCCGGCGGACAGGCCGCATCGGTCGGTGTGGCGCTTCGCAACGAAATTGCGTTGCTGCAATACCCACCGGCCAGCGCCGCTGCTGTTATCCTGCTGCTGTTTGTTCTGGCGATGATTTATGGGCTGACCCGCATCGTCGATATCCGGAAGGAGCTTTGAATCATGATGACCAAGGCTCTGACAAACTGGTTCTTCTACGCCCTGCTCGCCCTATTCGTGATCTTCCTCTATGGCCCCATGTTTGGGATTATTCTGCTGAGTTTTCAGGGTCCTGACGGCGGCCTCACCTTCCCCATGAACGGCGTTTCCCTGCACTGGATCGGCGACTTGTTCAAAGAACAGCGCGTTGGTGATTTCCAGGGGTCGTTTACCCGCTCTCTGACGCTGGGCTTGCTTGTTTCGGTGCTGACGACTGTTTTCAGTTACGCGGCGGGCCTTGCATTCCGGCGTGGTTTCCCCGGCGCGACCCTGTTGTTCTATCTCACGGTTACCAGCCTGATTGTCCCCTCGATCCTCGTTTCGCTGGGGATCGGGCTGACCTTCTCCCGGCTTGGGCTGGAAACCCACTGGTTGACCTCAGCGTTGGGGGCGCATCTGACCTGGACCCTGCCCTTTGGCCTGCTGATCATGTTCGCCATCTTCAACCGCTTTGATCCCAGCTACGAAGAAGCCGCCCGCGACCTCGGCGCGTCCTTCTTTCAGGTGCAACGCATGGTCGTGATCCCCATGATTGCCCCCAGTTTGATCGGCATCGCCCTGTTTGGTTTCACTCTCAGCTTCGATGAATTCGCCCGGACCCTGCTGGCGGGCGGGGTCAAGAATACCCTGCCCCTTGAGATCTTTGGCATGACCACAACCGTCACAACACCAACCCTCTACGCGCTGGGAACGGTGACAACGGTTGTGAGCTTCACCGTCATTCTCGTCAGCCTCGCCGTGATCGCCATCCTCAATCGGCGCGCGGTCGATAAGGGCGGAAAGGCCGCATCATGAAAATCCTGCTGTTCAATCCCAACACGACCGTCAGCATGACCGTCGGTTTCACGCCAGCCGCGCTGGAAGCAGCTGCGCCGACAACAGAAGTGATTGCCGAGACTGCACCCGTCGGGCCTGCATCCATCGAAGGATACTACGACGAAGCCTTGTGTGTTCCGCCCATGCTCCACCGGTTTTCCGACCTTGAAGAGGAAGGTTTCGACGCCGCCATCATCGCTTGTTTTGACGACACCGGCCTCGACGCCGCGCGTTCACTGCTTTCGATCCCGGTTTTCGGGCTATGTCAGAGCGCTGCGGTCATGGCCTCCACCGTTTGCGAACAAGTTGCTGTTGTGACCACCATGCCGCAGTCCGTGCCCCCGTTAAGCCGTCTGCTCAAGTCGTATATCGGCGCTGAACGGTCAGTGGGCGTCTTTGCCGCTGGCATCCCCGTGCTGGATCTCGAAAGGCCCAGCGAAGCCACGCTTTCACGGCTTTTCAAGCGATGCGAACAGGCGCTGGAAAGCGGTGCGGATGGTCTCATTCTTGGGTGTGCCGGCCTATCGCAGTTGGCCACAACGCTGAGCGACAAATTCGGTGTTCCCGTTATTGAACCCATTGCCGCTGCGACCAAACTGGCAGAAGCAACCTGTGCCTTGGGCCTGAAAACCAGCAAGTCGGGCGGCTGGACCCCGCCTCGCGACAAAAAACGGACCTAAGCGCCATGGATTTGCGCTTCTTCGAGATTTACCGAAACCCCGAATATCTGCTTTTGCTGGGAAAAGGCGCTCTTCTCAGCGCAAGTCTGACCGTTCTCGCCGCTGCCTTTGGCCTCATCCTCGCCTTTGGTCTTGCCGCTGTCCGCTATGGTCGTGTTCCGGTTCTGGAATGGATTGCGGCGGCTTATGTCGAGTTCATTCGCAACACGCCGCTGATTGTCCAACTGTTCTTTATCGCCTTTGGCCTGCCTCTCCTCCTCGGGTACGAGTGGCCTTTCTGGGCGCACGCCTTGCTTTCCCTCAGCATCAACTTCTCAGGCTATTTTGCAGAAATCCTGCGCGCGGGTCTCGAAGGATCCAGCAAGGGCCAGCGCGAAGCCGCCCGTGCGCTTGGCCTCAAACCACCAGTGACCTTCTTTCTGGTCATCACGCCGGTTGCAGTCGCCTCCATGTTCGCCAGCCTGAACAGCCAGTTCATATTCCTGTTCCTGACAACGGGAATCATCTCCGAAATCGGCGTTGCAGACCTCACACAAGCCGGGCTTTATATCGACAGCCGCACCTTCAGAACCTTCGAAGTCTTTCTGGTTCTCACGGGCATTTACATCCTGATCTCAGTCCTGTTCAAAACCGCCTTAGCCCTGATTGAGCGCTGGCTGTTCCCTTGGAAGTTCGTGCGATGAAAGAGCTTTTTGTCGACCTGCTGGGTAAGCCCGAGGGCATTGTCCTGTTCCAACTCATCATGGCGGCGCGTTTTACCGTGCTGCTCTCTGCTATGGCCTTTATCGGTGGCGGGATCGTTGGCGCGTTGATTTGTACCGCAAGGGTTAGCCCCGTCGGTTGGGTGAGCCGCATGGGCGGGGCTTATGTCTGGCTGTTCCAGTCTACCCCGCTGCTGATGCTGCTGTTCATCATCGGGCTGGGTCTGCCGAAGTTCACGGGTTGGGACGTAAACCCCTGGACCGCCGCTGGTCTGTCCCTGACCCTCTACGCCAGTGCTTATCTCGCTGAAGTCTGGCGCGGCGCCATTGCAACGATTGGACAGGGCCAATGGGAAGCCGGTCGCGCGCTGGGTCTGACCTTTCTGCGCACGCTCCAACTCATCATTTTCCCCCAAGCCCTGCGCGGCGCACTCGCGCCCACCGTTGGCTTCATGGTCCAGATCATCAAGGGAACCTCACTGGCCTACATCATTGGATTCCATGATCTGATGAGCGTGGGCAAGCGTTGGGCCAATGCTGCCGTTCCGGGCACAGAACCCTTTGTCATCTATCCCGTGCTGGCGCTGTTCTACTTCGCGCTTTGCTTCCCGCTTTCACTCTATTCTCGTCGGCTAGAAGCCCGGCTTGGATCGGCGGTTTCATCACCAGTTGCCGCCTAGCATTTCCCCAAACAGAAGGAATCCTACACCATGAAATCCTTTAAAATTCTGCTCTCCGGCCTCGCCCTGAGCGTTACGACAGCCACAGTCGCACAGGCTGAGCTGTCCGACATTCTGAGCTCTGGCACCGTCAAGATCGCCATTCCAGAGAACTTTGCGCCTTTTGGCTCGCTGGGCATTGAAGGCGAATACGAAGGCTACGACGTAGACGTTGCCAAGCTGATCGCCTCTGACCTCGGCGTAGAGCTGGAACTGGTCCCCGTAACCTCCAAGCAGCGCATTCCTTTCCTCGAAACCGACAAGGTTGATCTGGTCATTGCAACCATGGGCGCTAACCCGGGCCGGGCCAAGTCGATCTGGTTCTCCGCAGCCTACGCTCCATTCTTCTCAGGCGCCTTTGCTGCCAGCACGATTGACGTGGATGGTCCAGAAGACCTCGCGGGCCTGAAAGTGGGTCTCACGGGCGGTACGCTTGAGGATCTTGAGCTGACCGAAAGCGCGCCTGCGGGTACAGAAATCATCCGTTTCGGTGATAACGCCGCGACCCGCGCAGCCTTCCTCTCTGGTCAGGTCGATGTGCTGGTGACCGGTAACACGGTGGCTGCAGGTCTGTCGGAAGAAGATCCTTCGCTGGATATCGAGACCAAGTTCATCATCAAGGAATCCCCCGCCTTTATCGGTGTGAAGAAGGGTAACTTTGACCTGCTTCAGTGGGTGAACGTGTTCATCCTGCACAAGAAGCTTGGCGGTGACCTGAACGAAATGTCTGAGAAGTGGCTGGGCCAGCCGCTGCCACCTCTGCCAACGTTCTAATACCCTAGCCTAAAAGTAGGCAGTATGCAGCGGCGCGGGAGTCATTCTCGCGCCGTTGTTTATTTTAGAGTTCCAGCATCTCTGGGTTCAAAACTTGCGCCAGAGGCGTGTTCAACAACACTTCGCCAACCGACCGTCGCCCTCCACAGGCTATGAGTTTGGTCAGAACGTCTTCCTCGGTCATTGGCTGCTGGTCCCCGCCGGGCGTTACGGTGGTTTCGTGCTCAATCCAGCGACCAGAACTAAGCTTTACCATGACCCGTTCTGGCGTTACCGCAAGCAATTGATCCGGCGGCACAAAAGGAAGGGGGTAAAGGTCCAACTCCACAAGCGAGCATAACCGTTTCCGCTCCGGGCTGAGAAACCGGGGTTCTGTGAAATCGTCAGGCACCACCTGCCCGGTCAGCAAACCGACAACGGTGCAATAGCTCGCAGAAAAGCGGGCTTCGTTGGAGGTTGAGGGTACAAGAAATCCACTCACGCGATGAAAAGGCTCCGGCATACGAATAATGATCCGCTCGATTGCCTCTCCGGGCTGGATCTTGGGAGCCAAATTCTGCGCGCAGGCGATCACGCGATGGGAGTATGAGCAGGAAGGCCAGAACTTGCGGACAACAGGAAATTCTGAGGTTGCCTCCCCTTCCCGCATGGCATCGGTTACCGCCTCAAATCCAATTGACAGGGCTGTTCCGTACATGTCCATGAGACCTTGTGGAGCGTCCCATATATTAATGTTTCCTGTTGCTCCCGCTTTAGCCAACATTGCGGCCCGCAATCCTGCTTCCGCGGCCAAACCCGCGTGAAGTGCCTTGGCGTCAAATCCGAACTGAGACTTCATGCCCGCGGACGAACTGGTCGCCAAGGTCATGGCATGCGCCGCTTGCTGGGGATTGAGGCCAAGAGCCCGGCTACAGGCTGCTGCGACGCCGATAGGCCCCAATGTCGCGGTTGCGTGCCAGCCTTTCTCATAGTGTCCGTAACCCAGCGCCATTCCGACACGGACTATGGCCTCATAGCCCACCACCCAAGCGTCACAGACTTCGCCAATCGAAAGCTGAAATCGCTGGGAAAGTGCCAATAGCGCGCTGAAAATCGGGGCGCTGACATGGGTCGAGCCCGGAATTTCGTAGTCGTCAAAATCCAAAGCATGAGCGCGCGCACCATTGACAAGCGCGGCACCGTAAAGCGACCGCGTACTGCCGCCACCAATGGGTTTTACGGTCCCGTCGTCACCTGAATCTTCCAGAGCCTGAACCGCAACAGCCGACTGGCGAACGCTCGCGCCGACGATCATGCAAGCGTAGGTGTCGACCAAACTGATTCGCGCCGTCCACGATGCCGTTGGCGCTTGGGTCAGAATTGGCTGGCACGCCCAGTTCGTAAATTTCTGCGGAAAAGTCTGAACTGAAGCGGCCATGAGACTGTTCTTTCCTAAAACACAGCCTGCGCGGTCATGGCCAAAGCTCCATCACCCCGACGCGCCCATAATTCGATCTCTGTTCCGCCCTGCCGACCTTCCAAATGAAAGGCCCCCAAGCCAGACAAGGGCGCTGTTCCCCGGAATGAAAACGCCTTGGCCGCCAACCCGGTTTTTTGCTGCGCCAGGTTCACCAGCAGAGTGGCGGTCAGCGGACCATGGAACACCAAGCCCTCATAGCCCTCCACGTCTCGGGCGTAGGTGCTGTCATAGTGAATGCGATGCCCGTTGAAAGTCAGCGCCGAGTAGCGAAACAACATGACTTCTGAGGGTTGCACCAACTCCGAGAACTCCGCGCCCTCTGGCGCCATGGTTGGCTGGACTTGCGGCGCGTCCGGGCTTGGGTCTTCACGATAAACGATGTCGTGTTCTTCCTGCATGCACAGGTGGCCGCGCTGGGAAATTTCGTGCGCGACCGTGACGAAACACAGCGGACCCGAACGACCGTTTTTCTCAGTGATGCTCTTGATGGTGGAGATCTTGGTCGCGGCCTGTCCGATGATCAACGGCTGATGAAACACGAAACGCCCCCCCGCCCACATGCGCCGAGGCAAGCTTACAGGCGGCAAGAATTCGCCCTTTGCCGGGTGTCCATCACGGCCAAGAACGCCAAGGCGTTTGGCCTCAAGAAAAAACAACCAGTGCCATAACGGGGGTAAGGCGTCGCCTTCTTCGAGGCTTTGTTCAAGGTCCAGCGTCGCTTGCATGAAGCGGCACGGCTGGGCGTGCAAAACGTCATCGCGCTGTTCGCTGCGCCCGATCCAATCATCCAATCCAGCCAAATTCACCTGCTCCCAATATCGCCAGAGGCCGGGAGGTTAAGTGTTGTCTTGCGTCGCCGCAAGCTGCCGCATCGTCTGCGACAGCCATGTCGCAAAAGTTTTAGTGCAGTGGACCTTGAGACCGGTTTTTATGGTTGGAAATCAATCCCGTGCGCCGGTCAGCCGTTCCTGATCGGTAGCAGGAGCCAACCCGCCAATAGGGGGATTTGTATCGAGATTGAGTGGAAAAGCATAACCTTCTGCGGTCGATGCGATCACGGCTCGGCGCTCAATATCAGAAAGACTCACCGCCGCCAAAGCAGGCTCAACGGCGGCCAGCATCGCGCGGCGATCGACCGTTTCCATCGTCCGACCAAAGGCCGATGACACCTGAAACAGGTTCACCAACCGCTCAACATCCGGCGTGCGGTTCTCGCCCGCAGCATGGAAGGTTGCCGGGTTGAACCACAGCAAGTCCCCTTTCTTCAACGGAACCTGAACAAACCGCTCCTCAAAGACATCACGGAACGCCTGCTCGTGATAGGCAAGATAGCCCAAGGCGTACTTTTGGCTGTGAGGCAGCAATTTCGTAGGTCCGGCTTCGACCGGAATATCGACATGCGCGATGGCCCCTTGCAGGGTCAAAGCAGCGGTCAATAAATGGGCGTGAAGCGGGAACTGCGCCGACTGGTCCTGCGCCATAAAGCCAAGATGATAGTCCCGGTGCGCCGTTTGCGGTTTTCCGCCGGGGTGAACCAGATTGACCTGAGCCGTCATCTGATAGCGCGGCCCCAACCAGGCTTCGGACGCAGCCGCGATCCAGGGGTTTGCATAATAGCGGATGAAGCTTTCTGGTGCGGCGAGCGCGTGTTTTTCCAGACTGTTCCAAAGCCGGTCGTTCAATCCAGCAGCGGCAAAGTGATCTCCGCCACCGCCAGACGCGCCCGCTTTTTCCTGAGCAATCAGGTCGAACAGCACGGCTGAGGACTCATCAATAACCGAACCATCCGGCGTTGCGCCGGCAATGGCAAAACAGCCTGCGCCGTTCATCAACACTTCGGCCCATTCGTCGAGCATTTCAGCCCGCTCTGGCCCGTCTTCGAGCCGTCCTGCCAAGGCCGTTGCATCGTAAATCGGAACGCCGTTTTCTATCGAGCTTGCCAAAGCGGGCTTGTGCGCTGGTGTGTCGATCAGCGCCTTGAACGCGTCGAGGTCAAGGGAAGCTGCAGACAGTCGTTTCGTGTTCATCATAGCGTTGCATCCGGCATAGGGGAGTTCTGGCCAAACTCAGAGCTGGCGAAATCGAGATCACAGCCTTTGTCAGCCTGTTCAATGTGTTGAGCGACCATCCAGCCAAAACCACGCTCGAACCGAGGTGGCGGCGGCACCCAGGCCGCCTTTCGGGTGGCCAGATCCTCATCGCTCACATGCAGGTGGATTGACCGCTCCGCCACGTCCAGCGAGATCAGGTCACCCGTTTCAACCAGCGCCAGCGGCCCCCCGATGAAGGCTTCCGGCGCACAGTGCAGGACACAAGCGCCGTATGACGTGCCGCTCATCCGCGCATCTGACAGGCGCACCATGTCGCGCACGCCCTGTTTCACCAGCTTGATCGGCAGGGGCAGCATGCCCCACTCCGGCATCCCCGGTCCACCGATGGGCCCGGCATTGCGGAGGATCAGAACCGTATCTTCGGTGACATCGAGCTCAGGGTCTTCGCAGGCTTTCTTGATGTCGGGATAGGAGTCAAAAACCAGCGCTGGGCCCGTGTGTTTGTGGAATTTGGGATTGGCCGCAGCAGGCTTCATGACAGCACCGCCGGGCGCAATATTGCCTTTGAGCACGACCAGCGAGCCTTCGGCACTGACCGGATTACCGCGGCGGCGAATGACATCGTCGTTGTGGATTTTCGCCCCTTCGAGCCCCTCGCCCAGCGTCTTTCCGCTGACCGTGATGCAATCCAAATCCAGAAGATCGCGAACCTCACTCAGCAAAGCCCGCAACCCGCCAGCATAGAAGAAATCTTCCATCAGATAGGTTTCACCGCTGGGCCGGATATTCGCCAGAACGGGTGCTTTGGCTGAAAGCGCGTCGAACTCATCCAGCGTTACGGGCGCACCAGCGCGACGGGACAAGGCGAGCAGGTGGATAATCGCGTTCGTTGATCCCCCCATCGCCATGGAGCCGATGACCGCGTTTTCAAAGGCTTTGCGGGTTTGAATATCGGTGGGTTTGAGGTCTTCCCAAACCATATCAACAATCCGTCGTCCCGTCGCCGCAGCCATCCGCTTGTGACCACTGTCAGCCGCCAGAATGGAAGATGCACCGGTCAGGCACATACCAAGGGTGTCGACCATTGCCGTCATGGTACTGGCCGTTCCCATGGTCATGCAGTGCCCATAGGACCGCGCGATCCCGGCTTCGACGTCTCGCCAATCGTCTTCAGAGATATTGCCCGCGCGCTTTTCGTCCCAGTACTTCCACGTGTCCGAACCCGAGCCCAAGGGCTGACCGGCATAGTTTCCGCGCAACATGGGGCCGGCGGGGAAATAGATGGCGGGAACATTGGCGGACGTCGCCCCCATCAGCAGGCCCGGTGTGGTCTTGTCACACCCGCCCATCAGCACAACGCCATCAATGGGATAGGTCCGGATCAGCTCTTCGGTCTCCATCGCCAGAAAGTTGCGATAGAGCAGCGCCGAGGGCTTCATGAATGGTTCAGAAAGCGACATGGCGGGCAGTTCCAACGGGAAGCCACCGGCCTGATAGATGCCTTTCTTGATCTGCTGGACGCGCTCTGGGAAGTGCGCATGGCACTGGTTGATGTCCGACCAGGTATTGATGAGACCGATGACCGGTTTGCCTTCCCAGTCCTCGAAACCGTATCCGATCTGCAGCGCCCGGCTGCGATGGCCAAAGGCGCGCAGGCCGGGGTCTGCCAACCATTGTGCTGAACGCAGCTGATCATAACTTTTTCTGCTCAAGACAGTGTTCCCCCCTGTGCCTTTTCACAGATCATACTGAATTAGTCGGTGGGTTTTTGCCCACCATCACGAATGAAGATGTGGTCCGAACGCGGGTCGTTGGTGAAACGCCATTTGCGCATCGGCCCCGCCATGACGTTCAGATAGTACATGTCGAAACCATAAGGGACACCGCAGGGGTGATAGCCTTCGGGCACAAGCACCAGATCCCGATTGTGTAGCGCCATGTTCTCATTCAGGCTGAGATCATCGTTATAAACCCGCTGATACCCCCACGCGAGATCACCGGGGTTCAGTCGGTGGTAGTAGGTCTCTTCGAGGTAGGTTTCCGCCGGAAAAGCGTCTGTGTCGTGCTTGTGACTTGGATAGCTGGACCAGTTCCCGCTCGGCGTCCACACCTCGGTCACCAGCAGGCTGTCCGCCCAGTCCCGTTCTTCCATCATGATGGCGTTGACGTAGCGGGTGTTGGCGCCTTTGCCGCGAGCCTCCAGCGGGGCGTCATCGGGTTTGATGAGCCGGATGTCCCGCGGGCCGCCCTTCCACGGTGCCTTACACACTGCAACTTCGAGCGAACCTTCAGCGGTAATTTCCCAGCCGTGATCCCCACCGGGAACATAAGCCGCGTAGCACTTTTCACGGGTAAAGATATCGGTTCGATTGCCAACAGTGCCGTAGTCTTCACCGTCAATACGCAGCCGGCCCTTCCCCTCGATGATCACCAGCATGTGCTCATCATCGCCTGTGGCTGAGAGCGCGGTGTCACCATCGGTGAGGCGGTGCAGATCAAAGCCAACATAGGCCCAGTTGGGGCAGCGATCCCCCAGACCTGTGCGATCAATCTTGTGAACCTGACCTAAATCGCCCTCTGGCCGCATGAGTAGCGGACTTTTTACCCCTTGCTGGCTCATACCTCTGCAAACTCCCGCTCCAAATCAGCGAGTTCAGCACCCCCGGCCATCAGAGCGCGGACATTGTCCATATCGATGGACTCACGGTCACCGCTCGCAATGATCTTACCTCGGTTCAAAAACGCAAATCGGTCGCCAACCAGCTTGGCATGCAAGTCATTGTGCGTGATGAAAACGATAGCCAAATCGCCACGGTCCCGCACCCGCTTGATGGTCCGCAGAACTTCCAGCTGCTGCTTCTGTCCAAGCGCGGAAGTCGGCTCATCAAGGATCAGGATTTTAGCGCCGAAGTAGATGGCGCGGGCGATGGCGAGGGTCTGACGCTGACCACCGGACATGGTCCCGATGGGCTGGCTTGGATCAGCAACATCGATCCCGATTTTCGCCATTTCTTCACGGGTGATGCGGTCCATTTCCTTGAAATCCAGCACCCCGGCAAAATTACTCAGTTCACGCCCCAGAAAGAAGTTGCGCGACACGCTCATCAGGGGCTGCAAGGCCAGATCCTGATAAACCGTACCGATCCCGACCGCAGCAGCGCCGCGCGGGGAGCTGAAATTGACGACCTGGCCATCAATCAGGATCTCCCCCTCATCCCGGCGATAAACGCCGCTGAGGGTCTTGATCAGCGTGGATTTACCCGCGCCGTTATCCCCCAGAAGCGCTGTCACTTCGCCCTTGTACACCTCAAAAGACACGTCCTTGAGCGCGATGATGTTCCCGAAGAACTTGCTGAGGTTTCGGATTTCAATGGTTGGTTGCTTGTCCATCGTCGCTATCCCTTCACCACTCGGTTTCGAAGCAACTGGTTCAGCATAGCCGCACCCAGCAACATCAGACCAAGGATCACCCGGAACAGGTTGTTATCAATGAAGGGTACAAAGTTGATCCCTCGACTGACAATCGCGAAAATGAAAGCGCCGAATACGGCCCCGACAACAGATCCATAGCCCCCGGTGAGCGCGCACCCGCCGATCACGGCTGCGGCGATGGCGTGCAGTTCGCGGAAGTCACCGGCCAGAGGTTCGGAAACGCCGGACTGCAGCGTGAAGATGACGCCGAGGAAACCAGCAGAGAAAGCGGACCACATGAACAGGCCGACCTTCACCCGCGCGACAGGAACCCCGACCGCGCGCGCGGCGACAGGATCACCACCAGACGCGAAAATCCAGTTGCCGATGCGGGTAAAGTTCAAGATGAAAACCGCCAGCAGAGCGATGATGATGAAGTAGTAAAATTCCGCATTGAAGAACAGGCGGAAGGGCTCGATGAACGGCAAATCGATATAGCCGGTCCACCCGAAAAAGCCGTCTTTGAAGGCGAATATGTCGTCTATTTTTGTGGGATCGGGCATCTTTATGATCTCCCCATCCTTGAGCACGTTCCGCTCCTCCAGCATCGGTTTGATATCCAGACGCGAGGTGTCGTGATTGCGGAAAGCGAGGTAGTTGGCAAAACCGCGGTTGGCGAACCAGAAACCGAGCGTCACGATAAAGCTCGGTAATCCGGTTGAGACCACAAGGGATCCGGTTATGAACCCCACAAACATCATAAAGGCGAAGGTCGCAAAGATGCAGGCCCACAGCGGCATCGGGTCCGGTGCCATCATCAGCATGGCAAAGGTGTGCCCACCCAGCGCGACGTTTGCGCCAATACTGAGATCGAATTCTCCAGCAATCATCAGCATGGCAGCCGCAATCGCGAGAATACCAACGTAAGCGGCCAGTTCTACCCAGGACTGAACCCCGACTGAACGCACCCACATGTCCCCAAACGTGTTCTTTTCCCCAAGGCCCACGTTGATGGGGCCGGTCATCAGCATGAAAGCGAAAACCACAGCCGCAAGGCCGAAAATGGAGCCAAGCTCAGGCCGTCTCAGCGCTGACTCAAGTAGGGTCGTTTTCCGGATACGCTCATCCACAGCGGCCATGTTCAGAACCTCCTGCCAATCGAATCTGATCTGATAGTGATGTCACTATAAATTTGTTTTGAATGCACTGCCATGACGCAACAGAGGCGCGCACAGATATCGCGCGCGCCTCTATCGAAATCAGCCAGTGGTAAAGCCCAGACCCCTGTTCCGAGGCATGGGCTTTGTCACGCCAATTAGCGCTCTACGCCAGCCAACGCCTGAACCTGAGCAACGTTGGACAGAGTCACGAAGCCAGGACCGGAGTTGATGGAGTTACCTGGCAGCGTACCGTTACGGTGCATCAGGTTCAGAACGACGATAGGCATGTAGCCCTGCAGGAACTGCTGCTGGTCGATTGCGTAAGCAACGGTGCCGTCGATCACGCCCTGTACGATAGCAGGGGACAGGTCAAAACAGCCAACCACAACGTCGCCAGCCATGCCCAGTTCTTCGATTGCTTCAATCGTTGGGTCACAACCGGTTGGGCCAACAGCCATTACAGCGCCGGTGCCAGGGTTGGAAGTCATGTACGCCAGAACGGTGTTCTTGATGTCGTTGAAGTCCTTGGAAACTTCAACCATGTTCAGGTCTTCACCAAGGCCGTCTGCGAAGCCCTGACAACGGTCAAGCAGCGCCGTGTTGAAAGGCTCGTGGTTGAAGCAAACGCCACCGGAGCCGCCCATGGAAGCGGTCTTCTGACCACCACCGAGACCAGCGTCGTACTCAGGCTGACCAACGTGCATCATCGCACCCAGCTCAGCGGAAACGTCAGAACCGGAGTTGATGGAGATCACTGGAATGCCCGCAGCCGCAGCAGCGGAGATTGGGCCGCCGAGGATGGACGCATCAGGAATGGAAACAACCAGGCCATCCGGGGACTGAGCAGCAGACGCTTCGATCAGCGCAGCCATTTCGTTCAGGTCACCCGTGGATGGGTTACGGTAGGTTACGTTAGCACCCGTGTCTTCAGCAGCAGCTTCAACAGCGTTACGGACAACGCCCCAGAAACCGTCAGCGTCGGAACCGTGGGTTACAACGATAATGTTAGCGATGTGGTCGTCAGCAGACGCAACGCCACCCATTGTGAGAGCCGCCATCGCGGCAAGCACTAGCTTTTTCATTTTGAAATTCTCCCAAAATTTCTGATCAATAAACCGGAGTTATCGATTGAGGGGCAACCTCCCAGTTACCCGTTATGCGCAGCGCGGAAACCGCACCCTCGCAGTACTTTGCGTTTGAACATTATTTTTATTCTGTGTAAAGGAGCAAACAGAATATTTATTCCGTTTTGACCTCTTTCGAGACCCTTTGCACGCGTCCGTAAAACCCAGGAGTAGCCCATGCAGTTTGAGCGTCTGACCACGGCTCAAGCCCTCGTCAAATGGATGACAGCACAACACATCCAACACGATGACGGCACTGAAGAACCCATCTTTGCCGGCGTTTTTGGCATCTTCGGACACGGCAATGTCACCTGTCTCGCCGAAGCCTTGGAACGGGTGCAGGATCAACTACCAACGTGGCGCGGTCAGAACGAACAAGGCATGGCCCTCGCCGGGGTTGCCTACGCCAAAGCCAAGCGCGGGCGGCGCATCATGGTGGCAACGTCCTCGGTTGGGCCGGGAGCCACGAATATGGTGACAGCGGCGGGTGTGGCCATGGCGAACCGTCTGCCGCTGCTGATCCTCTCGGGCGATACGTTCCAGAACCGCCGCCCTGATCCGGTCCTTCAACAAGTCGAGCACTTTGGCAATCCAACCCTGACGGTGAACGACTGTTTCAAGCCCGTGGTCCGGTATTGGGATCGCGTGACCCATCCTGAACAGCTGATGGCCACCCTGCCCGCTGCCTTGCAGACCATGCTCGACCCCGCCACCCGTGGCCCGGCTTTCCTTGGCCTGCCACAGGATGTACAGGCCGCAGCCCACGACTTCCCCAGCCTCTTCTTTGAAAAGCGGGTTTGGCGGATGCCGCGCAACCGCGCGGATGTGGCACAGATCGAAGCCGCCGCCGCAGCGCTCAAAGCCGCAAAGAAGCCGCTGATTATCGCCGGGGGCGGCACGCTATACAGCGGTGCCGAAGAGCTGCTGAACGATTTCGCCGCCCGCCGGGGGATCCCGGTTGCTGAAACCACAGCCGGCAAAACCTCTGTCCTCGACAGCCACAAGCACGGCGTTGGCCTGACCGGGCCGACCGGTTCCAGCGCTGGAAATGCCATGGCGCAGGATGCAGACGTGGTGCTGTTGGTCGGGACGCGGTTGCAGGACTTTACCACAGGGTCTTGGACCTGTTTTCAGGACGAGAACGTCACTTTCATCAACATCAACACCGCCGCTTTCGACGCCCACAAACACCGCTCCCTGCCCGTCGTCGGTGATGCCAAGGCGTGCTTGAGCGAACTCGATGCAGCTCTGGGCGACTGGTCCGCGCCTGCCGCTCGGATGGAGCAGGCACAGGCCGCCATGACCGAATGGCGCGCCTACCTCGATGAGCGCCGCACGCCCACGAACGAAACCCCAACCTACGCGCAGGTCGTCGGTGCCGTTAATGACATGAGCATCGCTGATGATAGCGTCCTGACGGCTGCGGGCGGTTTGCCGGGCGAAATGAACAAGGGCTGGCTGGCCAAGTCGCATCGATCCTACGACTGCGAATACGGCTTCTCCTGCATGGGTTACGAAATCAGCGGCGGCTGGGGCGCAGCGATGGCGCATGCAGAGGCCAAAACCGGCGATGGCGAGTTGATCGTTTTTGTCGGCGACGGCTCTTACATGATGATGAATTCGGACCTCTACAGCTCGGTCCTGTCCGGTCACAAGATGATCGTTGTCGTCTGTGACAACGGCGGGTTTGCCGTCATCAACCGCCTGCAAAACTTCAAAGGCGGTGAAAGCTTCAACAACCTGATCAAGGACTGTCGCTTGGGCGAAGGGGTAGAGCCGTTCATGCCCGACTTTGCCGCCCACGCAGCATCCATGGGCGCGATTGTGTATGACGTGGACACCATCGCAGAGCTAAAGGACGCTTTCGCCAAAGCCCGCGAAGCGGACCGTACCGTGGTGATCTCCACCCGTGTTCAGTCACACGACTGGACCGGAGGCGACAGCTGGTGGGACGTTGGTGTGCCTGAAGTATCCCCACGCGAACAAGTGCGCGCAGCAAAAGAAGAACACGAAGCCGGACGCGCAAACCAGCGCGTCGGCGTCTAGGAAAGACCCTCAATGACCATTCAAATCGGCATCAGCCCTATTGCCTGGCAAAACGACGACCTGCCTGACCTGACCGCTGCCTATTCCATGGAACAGGCGCTCGAAGAAAGCCGGGAAATTGGCTACACGGGTGTCGAGCGCGGTCAGCGCATGCCCAAGGATACCGACGGGCTGAAAGCCTATCTCGATAAATACGAAATCGCCCTGTGTGGTGGCTGGTGCTCGGGGTCCACGCTGGTCAACGACTTCGATGATGAAGTCGCCGCCATCATGGAACAGGTCGAGCAGTTCAAGGCCCTCAACGCCCCCTGCATCGTCTACGCAGAATGCTCCAATACCATCCAGGGTGATCAGAGCGTGCCCGTCAACGACCGCCCAACCCTGTCGCGTGATGAGATCCGCAGCTATGCGGTGAAACTCTCCGAGGTTGCCAAGTGGTCGACCGACCAGGGGATGCCCGTCGCCTACCATCATCACATGGGCTCGATCATTGAATCTGAGGATGACGTGAACTGGTTGATGGAGTATTCCGACCCAGCCGCGCTGAAGCTGTGCTTTGATACCGGGCACCTGCTGTTTGGCGGCGGCGACGTACTCGCCACGCTGGATCGATGGGGTGACCGTGTGCATCACGTTCATTTCAAAGACATCCGCCCGGACGTGGTAAAGGGCATTCGGGACAACCGCGGCTCCTTCCTTGATGCCGTAATCGGCGGCGCGTTTACCGTTCCCGGAGACGGCTGCATCGATTTTCATGCCGTCGGCAAAGCGCTCAAGGGGATGGACTACAGCGGCTGGATTGTTGTCGAAGCTGAACAGGATCCGGCGAAAGCCCCGCCCAAAGAATACAGCCAGATGGGGTATGACCACATCAAAGACGTTCTCAAAGCCAGTGGATTGGAGTCTTAGCACATGGCCATTCGCGACCTCCGCGTAGACGGTGAACCGGAAAACCGTACCGGTGTGAAAAAGCTGCGCGTTGGCGTGCTGGGTATGGGCTTTATGGGCGGTACGCATACGCAGGCATGGCAACGGGTCAAGGCGACCTACAACCTGCCCATCGACATAGAGATGAAGGCGCTGTTTGACACCTCGCCTGACAGTCTCGCCCTCAACGGGCCGCGCTATGAGTTCGAACGCACAACCAGCGACTGGCGGGACATCTGCGGCGCGGATGATATCGACGTCGTGTCGATCTGCACCCCGAACTTCGCTCACCCCGAAGCCGCAGAAATGGCGCTCGAACACGGCAAGCACGTGTGGTGCGAAAAGCCCATGGCGGCGTCCATGGCGGATGCAGAGCGGATGACGGCCCTTGCGGACAAGGCCAAGGCACGCGGGCTCAAGACCATTTTGGGCTACAACTATATCAAGTCCCCAACCCTTCTGGCGATCAAGAAAATCATCGATGATGGCGTGATCGGTGACATTGTGCACTTCAACGGGGTCTATGCTGAAGACTTCATGTGCGACATGAACATGCCCCACTCCTGGCGACTGACCAAAGCGGGCGGCGGCAAGGGTGCTTTGGGCGACATGGGGAGTCATCAGGTTTCCATGGCAATTTGGCTCTGTGGACCGCTGAAGGAAGTCTCTGCGCGCCTGCAAACCGTCCACCCCCAGCGGCCTGACGCGGCAACCGGGGAGATGAAGGCTGTCGAGACCGATGACCAGTATTCGGCCATCGGCACCTTCGACAACGGTGGTCTGTTCACCATGCACACAAGCTGGCTGGGACAGGGTCACAAGATGCAGCTTGCGTTCGAAGTGACGGGCACCAAAGGTGCGATCAAGTTTGATCAGGAGCGGATGGGTGAGTTCCAGTTGTTCGAGCAAAAGGACAACGACAACATGCGTACCAATGGCTTCAAGACTGTTCTCATCGGCCCGTGGCATGCACCGTTTGGCAACTTCTGCCCGGCACCGGGCCACCACGTCGGCTTTAACGAAATGAAAATCATTGAAGCCGGTGAATTCTGTCGCGCCATCCTTGAAGGCGATGAAGCGTTCCCCAACTTTGACGATGGCCTTGTCTTTGAAAAGGCATTGCAAGCCATACAGGATGCGAGCGAAGCTCGGGCCTGGATCACACTCTGAGGACCAAGCTATGGGTCAGGTTACATCACCACTACCGCAGGACTATCCCGCACTTCGGGACGAACTGCTTGTGCGCTATGAAAGCCTGCCCAGTCAGCTCAAGATCATAGCTCAGCATCTGATCGATCACCCCAATGAAGCCGCGTTCATGACGATTGCGGCTCTTTCGGAGGCAACGGGCGTGCAACCCAGCGCCTTCATTCGCTTCAGCAAAGCGATTGGGTTCAAGGGCTTTTCTGACATCCAGTCGATCCTGCGTCGCAATCTCAGTCAGCGCCGCGAAACCTATGCAGAACGGGTCGCGCGCTCGGCTGAAGACGCAGACGCCCTGCCCCCGCTCATGCGCTTTACCCAGTTGGCAAGCATGAGCATCAATGCGGTGGCCAATAACATATCGGAAGAGAAAGTGGCCAAGGCCGTGGACCTCTTCCGGAATGCGCGGCTTCTGCACGTGGTTGGCCATCGTCGTTCTTGGCCTGTCGCCGCCTATTTTGCCTACATCACCGCTGGTTTCGGCGCAGAAACGCACCTGTTCAGCCCGGCGGGGGCCATGGTCGAGACCAACGTGAGCCTGATCAAGAATCAGGATGTCATGCTGGCCATTTCGTTTCCGGAATACAGCTCCGCGACCCTGGCTTTTGTTGAGCAAGCCAAGCAGCAGGGTGTTCCAATCGTGGCGATAACCAACTCCCGCGTGGCTCCGGTCGCGCGCGAAGCCGCCGTTGTGTTTGAAGTCGATCAGGAGACGACCGGTGGTTTCCGCTCCGCCGCCGGTGCCATGGCTTTGGCGCAAATTCTGGCCGTCTCCTACGGTGAAGCCGTCGGCGGTGCCTAGAGCACCTGCAGACTGGCTTCCTCCGCCAATCGCAAGCTCGCCAAGCCATCGTGCTGGTTTGGCATGGATGCGTCTCCATCCAAAACCAGCCGTACGAAACCATCCCATTCCGTTTGGTATGCCGCCGCGTAGCGTTCGAGAAAGAAATGCATCGGCTTTTCAGAACGCACACCGGTTTCCGTCGAGGTGACAACGGTCGTTTCCAGCACGTTTTGAGCCTGAATCATCCCCTTGGTTCCATGCACTTCAATCCGCTGGTCATAGCCATAGGATGCGCGACGAGAGTTCGAAATCGACGCCAACTTTCCGCTCGCCGTGGTCATGGAAACCACAGCCGTATCGACATCGCCCGCCGCCCCAATCGCCGGGTCAACGAGGTTCGATCCAAAGGCTTTGACGGTAGTGAATTCTTCGCCCACCAACCAACGGGCAATATCGAAGTCATGGATCATCATGTCACGGAACAATCCCCCTGACACCTTGATGTACTCAACCGGCGGCGCACCAGGATCACGGCTGAGGACGGTCACCATTTCAACCTCACCGATTACGCCATCGTCGATCTGGCGCTTGAGTTCCTGAAAATTCGGGTCAAAGCGACGGTTGAAAGCCAGCATGAAAGGAACGGGATTTGCCTCAAGATGCGCAACAACGGCTTCGACTCGCTGCAGGGACAGATCAATGGGTTTCTCGCAGAATATCGCTTTGCCCGCCGTGGCTGCGCGTTCTATCTGCTCTGCATGGACATTGGTGGCAGACGCGATAACAATGGCGTCAACTTGCGGATCTGACAGCGCTTCTTCTTCACTCAAAAACGCCGCATCATACTGATCTGCAAGCGCTTTTCCAGCTTCAGCAACGGGATCAACAACACCATAAAGACGGCTTCGAGGATGCGTGGAAACGTTCTTCGCATGTATTTTTCCAATGCGACCCGCACCAAACTGAACAACACGCATGAAAATCCCTTTCATTAGCTTCGGGTTCACCTTGAAGCTCGTTAACAGAATATATATTCTGCATACATACCTTAGCGAAAAAAATGTTTCGCCTATTGGAAAAGTATAAATGGACAACCCAAAATCTCTCGACGCCGTGATGATCGGTCGCGCTGGCGTAGACCTTTATGGCGAGCAAATCGGCGGTCGGCTGGCGGATATGGGTTCCTTTGCCAAATACATTGGTGGCAGTCCCACCAATACGTCAATTGGCGCTTCTCGTCTTGGCCTTAAAACAGCATTGATTACCCGTGTCGGCAACGACGCCATGGGCTCCTTTATCCGCGAAGAGTTGCAGCGCGAAGGCGTGGCGACGGACCATGTTAAGACCGACCACGACCGCCTGACCGCACTGGTTCTGTTGGGCATTCGGGATACGGAGAGCTTCCCCCTCATCTTCTACCGTGAAAACTGCGCGGACATGGCGATTTGCGAAGACGATGTCAGCGAAGCGCTCATCGCCTCGACCAAAGCGGTGGTGACCTCCGGCACTCACTTTTCCACCCCAACCACCAAAGCCGCCAACATGCGGGCGCTGAGCCTTGCGGCCAAGCATGGCGCGAAACGGGTGATTGATCTGGATTACCGCCCTGTTCTTTGGGGGCTGGCCGACAAGGGCGACGGGGAAACGCGCTTTGTCTCCAACGATAACGTCACGGCGCACTTGCAAGACGTGCTGAGCCACATGGACCTGATTGTCGGGACGGAAGAAGAATTCCACATCGCTGGCGGCTCAACCGATACCGTCGAAGCCCTCCGCGCCATTCGTCGGATTTCCGGCGCAACCTTTGTTCTCAAGCTGGGCGCGCAGGGATGTGCGGTCTTTGAAAACGACATTCCAGAGTCCGTCGAAGGCGGCTTGGTCGTCGAGGGCTTCCCGATAGAAGTTTTCAATGTTCTGGGCGCGGGAGACGCATTTATGGGCGGGTTGCTTCGCGGCTATTTGCGCGATGAAGACTGGGTGACCGCCTGTCGCTACGCTAACGCTTGCGGTGCTTTTGCCGTTTCCAGACACGCCTGCGCCCCCTCCTACCCGTCAGAAGAAGAAATGCAGACCTTCATTCGGGACGGTTCACCCCACTTTCGCTTACGCGAAGACCCGGCGCTCAATCAGTTGCACTGGGGATCAACCCGACAGGGTGAGTGGCCGGATGTCCTGGCCTTCGCCTTCGACCATCGCAGCCAGCTTGAAGCGCTCTGTGACGATCCGGCGAAAATCGGCGCATTCAAGGATCTCTGCGGCGAGGTTGTCATCGACGCCATCCAGAGGCATCCAAACCGGCAACTGGGGGTTCTGTGTGATCAGCGCTTGGGTCAGGACGCGCTGTTTGCCATGGCGGAGCATCCCCTCTGGATCGCCTCCCCGGTGGAGTTGCCGTCCTCTCGCCCGCTGAAGTTTGAAGGGGGGCCTTCGCTGGCCACCATGCTGAAGGAATGGCCCAAACATCTGGTGGTCAAGTGCCTCTGCTTCACCCACCCTGACGACGATGAAACCCTCTGGGCCGAGCAGTCGGCATCGATGCTAGAGCTTTTCACCGTAACACGAAGTCTGGGGTTGGAATTGCTGCTCGAGTTCATCCCACCCGCTGACATGCAACGCTCTGAGACGACCATTGCCCGGTCAATGGCCATGACCTACGAGCTCGGCATTTATCCGGACTGGTGGAAATTACCCGCACCAAAAAGCGATCATTGGGACGCAGAATGGCAGGCGTGGGCGGACGTTATTGAAAAGCATGACCCCCATTGTCGCGGCGTTCTTCTGCTCGGACTTGCCGCCCCGCAAGACGATGTCAAAGCCAGCATTTCCCGCGCGGGCCAGCAGCCGCTGTGCAAAGGGTTTGCGGTCGGTCGAACGATCTTTGGTAAGGCTGCTTCGCAATGGTTTGAGGGGCAGATCTCTGATAGTGAAGCCAAAGACCTCATGGCCCACTCGTTTGATGATTTGATTTCTGCATGGCGTTCTTAATTCCTTCGCGCACGGCGGAGCAGGATCTGGACGCGATCATTGTTGGTCGCGCCGGGATGGATCTCTACCCCGCACCGCACGGCACCAAAACGGCTGATGCCGACACCTTCACAAGCGATCTGGGTGGATCGGCTGGTAATATTGCCGTTGCACTTGCCCGTCACGGCATGCGCGTTGGTCTTGCTGCGCCGGTCAGTGATGACCCGGTTGGCCGGTTCGTTGGCTCCAAGCTCAAACACTATGGCGTTGAACATCTGACCCCCACCCCCGTCGCCGGGGGCGAGCGTACATCGCTGGCGCTGGCGGAAAGCCGGTCCAGCGACTGCGAGGTGGTCATTTACCGCAATCATGCCGCAGACTTTACCCTGACTGAAGAAAACTTCGATTTCGGCCACTTGGCCCGCGCTCGCTGTCTTGTCGCGACGGGTACGGCGCTGGCGGTTGACCCCAGCCGTTCGACAACCCTCAGCCTGCTGCACCAAAGCCCCTGCAGCATGATTGATCTGGACTACCGCCCCTATAGCTGGACCAGCGATGAAGAGGCACGAAAGGTCTATTTCGAAGCCATCGAAGCCTGTGACGTGATCATCGGCAACGACGAAGAATTCGGCCTTTTGGCGGGTTCGAATGCGGCTGGGAAAGACTTGGCGCAGAGATTGGCGCAAGAACAGGCGGGGCGTCTGGTCGTCTACAAAATGGGCGGTGAAGGCTCTGTCACCTTTAACGGCGCAAACGCATTCACGACCCCGATTTATCCCGTCGACATGCTCAAACCCTTTGGCGCGGGCGATGCCTTTATGGGCGGATTGCTGGCGGCTTTGATGACAGGTGAAACCGTCCAAACCGCCGTTGATTTTGGCTCGGCTGCTGCGGCCATGGTGGTCAGCACGCGCGGCTGTGCGAGTGCTATGCCGACTTCGGAACAAGTGCGGCGATTTATTGAAGACAACAAACGCTAACAAGAAGCTAAAATTCGCTCAAAGCGGTCAAAAGCAGTTATTATCGGTCTTTTACTCTGATTTCTATTTCCACAGAGACAAAGATCTCATTTTTTGTCTTGAAGACATCTAAATAGATTGTTTTGAAAGGCCGTGACGTTGACTATAATTGTGGCATGAACCGCACTTTTCTTGCCCTTATTGTCGGATTGTTTTCTGCTCACGCTGCAAGCGCTTCACCCGTGCTGAACCTGTCAGCGCAGGGCGATGCCTATGCAATCTTTGGGTCTGTTTCAGCCAACCTGAGCTCGAATTCCCAAACGCTGAGTTACGTTGCAAGTTCGGGGTCTTTGGGCGGTGATACAGCGAGCAATAATACGGACATCACAGGTCTGGCCCACCCCAATGATCCGGGGTCGCTGCTGTTTGTCAATGACGGTTCAATCGGGATCAGAGCCAACAACGGGAACTCCAGCTTCAAGCTGGAAATGCCGATGCTCAGTACGGGCTTTGACTGCGTTCCAGCGTTCATGAAGGCCGACGAGCCGTCGCGCGGTGTCACGGCGTTTGTGGATGTGCGGGTGCAATCATCGACTGGCATCGTTGCTCAATACGCCATCAACAACACCCTTGGCTCCATCGGAACGGCTCAGGGTTCAAACGCGACTGTCACCTGTCCATCAAGTGGATTGGGCGTTGGCGCGCTGGTGTTCCCGCTGCCTTCTGCCTTCACAGACGAATACGCCGCGATCATCGATATTGGCTATGAGATCGATGGGGCGAGAATTGTCTCCTCCGGTCAATTCGTCACGGACGGCGCGGATGGCGAACCTTTCTCCGGTGACTATGAGTTCACCTTAGCGGCCTCCCTGATTGTCAGTGATGAATCTGGGAGTTCATCAACGGAAAGCTCGGTGGCGCGCAGTTCAGATAGCACGGATGACAGCTCGACCGATGACACGTCGGACACCACGAGCAGCGGCAATAATGGCCAAGGGGTTGGCGGCGGGAATAGCAATGCCGGTGGTAACAACAGCGGCGGCGGAAATCCCAATTCCGGTTCCAACAACAACAACGGCAACGGCCCCGGTAGCAACAATGGCAACGGTTCCGGCGGCAGTTAGTCCCTAGCAGTCGACAAAAGCTTCAACGACCTGCCCGCATGACCCACGAATTCGCATTCACCGCTTTTCCCAACATGCTCACCCTTCTATAGTCGCATCCGAAGCCGAGCGCCTGTGCGACCCATCGTCGACCAAGGCGAGCGTTGGTCCGAAAATCCGGATCCAAGCAGGGTCCTGAGCTGTATTTGCTCGCGGGCCACCCCAAAGTAAGAGCGTCGCCGTGAAAGGTATCCGTCCATGCATATCGCCCCTTTCGATAACCAAAACACACCTATTGTTGATCGTGGTGATGGCGTGACCCCGCTGGTTTACTTCAACATCGTGAAGCTGCAGACCGGGGAGCGCTACGTGAGCGAAGTGGCGGGTTATGAAACCTGCATCGTTCCAGCGACAGGAACCGTTGACGTGCAGGTCGGTGATTGGCAGGCGAAAGATGTCGGTGGACGCGGTGAAGACGTTTGGGATGGGGAGCCGAATGCCGTTTACGTCCCGGTCGGCGCACAGGCAGAAATCACGGCTCAAAACGCCTGTGAAATCTTCATCGCCGGGGCAAAGTTTGACGAGGTTTACGAACCCTTCGTGGTTCGCGCTGATGACATTGACCCTGTCCAATATGGCAGCGACGACACAAAAACCCATCGCAAGATCAAACACTTACTGGGCCAAAACCCACCGGGTAAAGTGGGCCGCCTGCTGATTTCCGAGCTTTACACTGTTGGCGCG
>JBMZBW010000026.1:0-26421 GCA_049612785.1 Alphaproteobacteria bacterium
ACAGCGTAGGCGCGCAGCAGCTTGCCAACGCGACCGGCTATTCCGGTCCTGTGGTGCTCAAGGCGTTCTTGTCCGCATCGCTTGGCTTTGGTGTCCTGTCGATCTTTGGCTACACCACCAACCGTGACCTCAGCAGCATCGGCGCCATCGCCGGTGCGGGTCTGATCGCCGCGATCATCGCATCGGTCGGTCAGCTGGTTCTGGGCAACGTGTTCAACATCGGCATCTTCCAGGGTGGCATGTTTGACATCATCATCAGCGTCGTGGTCATCGCCGCGTCTCTGGGCCTGATTGCCTTCACCACGCAGAACCTGAAGGGCCTGTACTACCACGCCGCACAGCAGGGTGATGCCGACCTCGCACAGTCCTACGCCATCGGCGGCGCACTGAGCCTGTACATCAACTTCATCAACCTGTTTCTGTCGCTTCTCCGCATTTTTGGTGGCCGCGAGTAAGAATTACTTCTCAGTTACAGCTCTATGTAGGGGCGCCGGTTGACGGCGCCCCTTTTTTGTTTCTGATGGCCCACACCCACCCACAATTTTGTGGATAAGTCTGGGTAAATCTGGCTAAAGAAAGACGAGGCTTCGTCGTGAAATTCACCTTCACGGCGATGTTTGCAAAATGCATCGAATGAACGAATTGCATCAAAACCAAAAAAAATCCTTGATTTCAGTGGCTTTCGCAGCGTACTTAGGTTCAGATTTATTCGGTCGCATATTGTTACGTCGTAATTTGTTTTTGCCTACGCTTTGGCATGGGATTTGATAATAATGAGCGCACAACGCTTTAAAGTTTTACTCGTTGAAGATGAGCAGCCCTTGGTTTCCCTCTATAAGGAATACCTGAAGGAAGAGCCTCTCGACATCACCCACGCCAGCAACGGTAAAGAAGCCCTCAAGCACCTCGCTCAACAGGAACCAGACGTCATTCTGCTCGATGTGCGTCTGCCGGATATGAGCGGAACCGAAATCCTTGATTTCATTCAGGAGCGCGGGCTGAACTCGGCGGTGATCATGATTACCGCTCACGGTTCGATCAATATGGCTGTCGAAACCATGCGCGGCGGTGCTTACGACTTCCTCGTCAAGCCCTTCAACCGCCAGCGCCTCGTACAAACGCTGACCGCCGCTCTCAAGCGCGAAAGCATCAAGCAACAGGTTATCGCCAACCCAAAGCCGGTTTCGACCAAAGGCTTCCAAGGGTTCATCGGCAAGTCCAAGGCCATGCAGGTCATCTACCGCATGGTCGAGTCTGCTGCGCCGTCTAAAGCCACAACGTTTATCACCGGCGAGTCCGGTACGGGTAAGGAAGTCACGGCAGAGGCCATTCACAAGCTCTCCCCGCGCGCGAAAAAACCGCTGGTGGTGCTGAACTGTGCGGCCATTCCGAAAGACCTGATGGAATCCGAGATTTTCGGTCACGTCAAAGGCGCGTTTACCGGCGCGATCAGCGACCACGAAGGCGCAGCTTCTCAGGCTGACGGTGGCACGCTGTTCCTCGATGAGGTCTGCGAGATGGACCTGCACCTGCAGTCCAAGCTGCTGCGCTTTATCCAGACCGGAACCTTCACCAAAGTCGGTGGCAACCGGGAGCAAAAGGTGGACATCCGCTTCATCTGCGCAACCAACCGCGACCCGCTGGTGGAAATCGGCGAAGGCCGCTTCCGCGAAGACCTTTACTACCGTCTGCACGTGATTCCGATCCACCTGCCACCGCTGCGCGCGCGTGAAGGGGATACGCTGGACATCGCCCGCAAGATCCTCATTGAATTTGCCGCTGAAGAGAACAAGCGCTTCCACGACTTCGACCCCGAAGTCTCCCGCATGTTCCTCAACTACCCGTGGCCGGGCAACGTGCGTCAGTTGCAGAACGTGATCCGTAACATCGTCGTCCTCAACAAGGGCGAGCAAGTGACCGCAGACATGGTTCCGGCTCCTGTGAACCCTGCCGGCTCCGGCCCTGGTCGCGTGCCGGGCGTCATGACCGCCACTCACGCCCCCGCTCTGCCAGCGCAAGGCGGTCTGTCACCGACTGCCGTAGCACCGCCGCAGAACAGTGTTCCGACCGCACCCGCGAGCCCAGTGGCGGAGAGCCTCGCCGCCGAAGCCCTGCGCGCTACCACCAGTTCGCCCATGAATCCGTTGGGCATGCCACGGCCTTCCGCGCCATTTGAAGGCATCGTGAACCCGGCAGCCACGGGCGAAAGCGCACCGATCCGTCGCCGTGCTGAAGGCATCCTGCCGCTGTGGGAGACGGAAAAGCAGGCCATCGAGGACGCCATCGAATCCTGTGGCGGCAACATTCCGAAGGCCGCTGCACTGCTGGGCATTTCCGCGTCAACGATCTACCGCAAGCGCCAGCACTGGGAAACGCTTGAAGCCAAGGACTGATCCGGCTCCTGACTCTTCGACAAGGCGCGTTGTGTTCGACACCAACGCGCTTTTTCATTTCTGCGTCCGTGAATTGATCCTGCAAGAAAGCAAAGCCGGTCGGCTGACCCCGTTCTGGTCTGCGCGCACCGTGGCGGAATTACGCGGCGTGCTGTCCGGTCGCGGCAGATCAGATGCAGAAGCCTTCTTTACGCAACTTTCGACAAGCACAGTGCCTGCTTCGTCCCCCGAAGAACTAAAGGGCTTCAGAGACGCTAGTGATCTGCACGTTGTTCAAGCAGCACGCGACGCTCAAGCCAGCGTGATTGTCACAGAAAACGCCCGCGATTTCCCAGTAAGGCACCTTCGCCCAATGGGTATCGATAGACTGTCGCCAGACGACTTCTTCGCCGCCCACCTGCGCGAACTGCCCTCATCCATGAGTCGGACCGATTTACAACGCGCTGGTCTCAGTCGGACAGCAAAGCGGTTCTAGCTTGCCTCGGGCAGCCCGTGGATCAGGCGGTTCATGTGGTCGGCTTTATCGAAAGCTTCATCGGGAACAAAAGTCAGCTTGGGCGTGAACTTCATGGTCAGTTGCCGCCCCAGAGCCGCCTGCAGGACGGTTTTCTGCCGGGTCAGCGCGTCTTTCAGGTCCTTGACCGGAACCAGAGCCACCCCGCCCAGCGCCGTGAAGAAAATCTTGGCATGGCGCAGATCGGGGGACGGGTCGACGTGGGTAATGGTGATGGGTTGCTTGTCCAGAACTGCATCGGAGAAATTGCTTTTCGCCAATTCCGCAGACAGGATTTTGCGGATACGCTCCGCGACACGCTGTTGACGATGAGATTCAGCCATTTGGGCCTCCTATCTGCTCTGGGTCTGGGCCAGTATGAAACGAATCGATTCGTGAAGCATCAACAAACTCACTGAAGAACCCATGACCGCCACGCCCCGAAGCGCACGTTTTTCCGTGAGTTTGATCATGTTGATCTACGGAACCCTGATTGGCTCATATTTGCCTTACCTGCCGTTTGTGAAGGACCGGTTTGGCATAGGAGAGAGCGCATTCAGTATGGGCTTCCTGTTGGGCGCGATTGGCGCGCTGGCTTCCTTGCCGCTCGCGCCGTGGATCATCAAGAAAGTCGGCACCCGCAAAGCCGCGTTGGTCATGTCGGTGTTTTATCTCAGCACCGTTGGTTTCATGATGTCCGCCCCATCCTTTGCCCTGTTCCTCGTGCTGTTTTTGCTGGTCGGTCTGACCATCAGCACGTGGGAAATCGCGGTGAATTCTCAGGCTTCGGCCATTGAGGATCAGATGGGTAAGCCCGTGATTTCGTCCATTCATGGGTTCTGGTCCCTGGGCACCTTTATCGGTTCTGCCGCCATGGCCGGTTGGCTGGCGCTGGAACTCAACGGCCTTTGGCTGATCTGGGGTCTGATCGTGCTGGGCTTTCTGGCCCTGCCGCGCGTCTATGCCGGTCTGCTGAGGCGGGAGCAGATTCCCGCCGAGAGCACAACCGAATCACCACCGCTACGGCTCAAGTACGTCTTCTATCCCCCGCTCATGGCCATCGCCTTCTACATGATTGCCGGTTACATGCTCGAAGGAACGTTCCAGGACTGGGGCTCCTTCCTGATCCGCGAACTGATGCTGGGGCGCGGGGCGGAGATTGTCCCCGAACGGCTGTGGTCCACGCTTCCCGCCGCTGAAGCCGATTTGCGGCGGAGCGCAGCGGTTTCCGGCGGGATCGCACTGGCATTCTTTACCGCCATGATGACGGTTGGCCGGCTGGCCGGTGACACCATGATCACCCGCTTTGGGCGCGCCGGAACCTTACAAATCGGCGGCGTCATAGCGGTTCTGGGGATCGTTCTGGCAACCGGGGAAGAACGATCCGTGCTGACCTACATCGGCTTTGCGCTGGTTGGACTGGGAACCGCGAACATCATCCCACAGGTCATCAAAACCGCCGACAGCACACCGGGTCTGCCACCGGGTGTCGCCATTTCCATCATCACCGCTGTGGGGTTCATCGCGTTTCTCGGCGGGCCGGTCACCGTTGGGTTTACCGGAGAGCACTACGGCTTCCGGCTGACCTTCCTCGCACTGGCCATTTTCCCGCTGGTGATGGCGCTGACAGCGGGCTTGCTCTTGCGGTGGTTCGAACGAGGCCGGGAACGGGCCAAAAACGCCAGCGACTAGTGGCGGCCCATCAGCCCCGCGGCCAAAGCCTCAGCCGCCATTTTCCGCAGCGCATCTTCGTCAAACAACGAAACCAGATGATCCATCATAGCCCCGCCCAGTTGCTCGGCATCCGTGATGGTCACAGCGCGCTGGTAATAGCGGGTTACGTCGTGGCCGATCCCGATTGCAACGAGCTCGACTTCTGACTTCTTCTCAATCGACTCAATGACGTCGCGCAGATGCTTTTCGAGGTAATTGCCGCTGTTCACGGACTGCGTGCTGTCATCCACCGGCGCACCGTCAGAAATCACCATCAGGATCCGCCGGTTTTCAGGCCGCACTGACAGACGCTTCATCGCCCATTCAAGCGCTTCGCCATCGATGTTTTCCTTGAGCAGACCCTCGCGCAGCATCAGACCCAGATTCTTCCGCGCCCGACGCCAAGGGGCATCAGCAGACTTGTAGATGATGTGCCGCAGGTCGTTCAGGCGACCGGGATTGGTGGGACGATCCGCCGCCAGCCAGTCTTCCTTGGACTTACCGCCCTTCCACTGGCGCGTGGTAAAGCCCAGGATCTCGACCTTCACGCCACAGCGCTCCAGCGTCCGCGCCAGTATGTCTGCACAAATGGCCGCCGTGGAAATCGGACGGCCCCGCATGGAACCGGAGTTATCGATCAGCAGCGTCACGATGGTATCGCGGAAATCGGTGTCCGTTTCGACCTTGAAGGATAGCGGGTTGGTCGGGTCGGTAATCACCCGCGTCAGACGCGCCGTATCCAGCAAACCTTCTTCGAGGTTGAACTCCCAAGACCGGGTCTGCTTCGCCATCAGGCGACGCTGCAGGCGGTTGGCGAGCTTGGCGACCACCGACTGCAGGGAGGTCAGTTGCTGATCCAGCATCAGCCGCAAACGCGTCAGCTCTTCCGCATCGCACAGATCCGCCGCTTCGACGATTTCGTCATGCTTGCTGGTAAAGGCTTTGTAGTCGTGCGGCGGTGGATCGTTGGACGGTGGGCGATATTCCGGGGTCATATCCGGCTGCAGGGGCGCTTCGTCGCCTTCCTGCATCTGGGAGCTGTCCTCGGACTGGACATCATCCTGCTCACCCGCCTGTTGCTGGTCCGAAGCCTGACTGTCGTCGGGGTTGGAATCCTGCGGCTGGTCGTCCTGCTGGCCGTCGTCCTCGCCGCGCACGTCGTTGTTGTTCGTGTCGGTGTCGTTCTCGTCGCCAGCATCCTGATCGTCGTCAGGTTGGTCGTCTGGGCTCTGGTCGATCTCGAATTCCAGATCACGCAGCAAATCACCAGCGATTTCGGCAAAGGCGCTCTGGTCGTCGAGGTTGTCTTTCAACCGATCAAGCTGCTCGTAAACGCTGTCTGCCAGGTGGGGCTTCCACAGATCGACGATCTGTTGAGCATTTTCTGGCACGTCCCAAGCCCCATCGCTCAGGTGTTCGCGTGCCAGATAGCGCATGACCTCAGCCAGCGGCGCTTCTTCTTTGGCGTTGACGAATTTCAGGTTGAGGTCAGAGACCCGCTGCTCATGCGCAGCTTGCAGGTTCTGCCGGACCCCGCCCATGTCCTGTGAGCCCAGTGCCTCGTAACGCACCTGCTCCATGGCATCGAACACCTGCCGTGCGGTCATTTCCACGGGGGCAAGGCGCGTGTGCAGCGCCTCATCATGGTGCGCTTCACGCAAGGCGTTCTGGTCGCATTCACCGCGTACCAGCGCCTGTTCCTGCGGTGTCATCTCGCGGCTGGGCGAGGTGATGAAAACGTCGTTGCCGATCTTGCCGCGCGCGTTGGAGGCAAACACAGCCTCCAACTCCTTGTTACCCGACAGCGCGCGCAGGGTCGCAGACGTGGACTGCCGAAAATCTTCCTGCAGGCTCGCTCGACGCTTGTTGGACGATGGGATTTTGAAGGACGCGGGTTGTGCCAAGGCTTAAGCTGCCTTGTCCAGAGCCAGATCCTCACCAAAGGCGCGCTGGAAGTACTCAGCGATCACCGGACGCTCCAGTTCATCACACTTGTTCAGGAAAGAGAGCTGGAAACCCAGACCAATGTTGTCGCCCAGATACCCCGCGTTCTCTGCCCACGTCAGCACCGTACGCGGCGACATCACCGTAGAGATATCGCCAGCCATGAAGCCCTTCCGCGTCAGATCCGCCAGCGCCACCATGGACTCAACCGTCTTGCGCCCCGCCTCAGTCTGGTAAGCGGGCAGCTTGGCCAGAACAATCTCGGTCTCAACGGCGCGTGGCAGGTAGTTCAGCGTGCAGACCACCGACCAGCGGTCCATCTGACCCTGGTTGATCTGCTGCGTGCCATGGTACAGGCCGGTCGTGTCACCCAAACCAACGGTGTTGGCGGTTGCAAACAGCCGGAAGTGCGGATTTGGGCGAATCACCTTGTTCTGATCGAGCAGGGTCAGCTTCCCGTCCACTTCGAGTACGCGCTGGATCACAAACATCACATCCGGACGACCTGCATCGTATTCGTCAAACACCAGCGCCATGGGACGCTGCAGCGACCAAGGCAGCAGGCCCTCACGGAATTCCGTGATCTGCTTGCCGTCTTTGAGCACAATCGCGTCTTTGCCCACCAGATCGATACGCGACACATGGCTGTCCAGGTTCACGCGCACCAGCGGCCAGTTCAAGCGCGAGGCGACTTGCTCGATGTGCGTGGATTTACCCGTACCGTGGTAGCCCTGCACCATCACGCGGCGGTTGTGCTTGAAGCCCATCAGAATGGCCAGCGTCGTATCCCGGTCGAAGATGTAGTTGGCATCGTGATCGGGCACGTATTCGTTGGCCTCAGAAAAGGCTGGCACTTCCAGATCAACGTCGATGCCAAATGCATCGCGAACGTTAACAGTGATGTCTGGTGCCGTGAGCTCAGTCGTCATTGTGGCTTACCTTCGTTTCAAAAATCGGGCGCATTACACTCAAGCGTAAAGCCCCCCGCAAGACCCCTTCGCGCAAGGCTGCGAAACGGGATTATTCAGCGTTCTCAATTATGTCGCGGACGAGGGAATAAGCGGCGTTCACAGCTTTCATTCGTTCCTCCGCGGTCGGATCATCTTGGTTCAAGTCAGGATGTAGCTTGCGAACCAAATCTTTGTAGTGCGATTTCAACTCTTCGGGTGTGACAGGCGGTTGAATTTCGAGGGTTTCGAAGGCCTGACGGTATTCTGGTGGCAGCGAACGAAGCAGGCGGCGCGTGTCGCGCTTGCGGATTTCCTCTTCATCGCGCTCATCTTCCTCAAAAAAGCCGAAGCTGTCCTTGAACGCATTCCCGGCGAAAGCGTTGGCGCGTTGCCCGGCGCGCTGACGCCCCTGCTCACCAAAGCGCCACGTCGGGCGGTCCCACGTCATGGCGGCCAGTCGGTCACGCTCCACCGCGCCGGGGGTCATGCCTTCAAAGTAGTTCCACGCTTTATTGTACTCCCGCACGTGCTCGAGGCAGAAGTGGTAGCGCTCGTTCGCTCGGCGTCGTGATTTCGGCGCGGGATATTGCCCTTCTTCCTTGCATCCGGGCGCATCGCAAACGCGCACACGCTTCTTGGCGCGCGCCTTTTCACGCTCTTCCGCACGGGTGGTGCGTTTGAAAGGTTCGTTCAGTGCGTCTTCTGCGCTTCGATCCATGGATTCGCCGGGTTATAGTTGAGTGAGACACAAGACTTTGGAGAATAGGCGAAATGAGCGTGCAGGAACAGATCGAAGCCAAGCTAATCGCGGCACTGTCCCCTGAATTTTTAGAGGTGGAAAATGAATCACATCTCCATGCAGGCCATGCGGGTAGCCCCAACTCAGGAGAAAGCCACTTTAAAATTTCCTTAAAGGCGGAGGAATTGAGTGCGCTTCCTAGACTGGAACGCTACCGAAAGGTGCACAGCATTTTGGCGGAAGAATTGGCCGGACCCGTGCATGCGCTTTCGATATCATTCAAATAAAAGTCGTTTGTTCAGGCAAGAAAATTCCAGAAAGTACACAAAAAGTTACTTTTAGTTGAATTTTGGTGACGAATTCCCTTGCATGGTTAGGTAATTCATAGGTACTACTCGCTATGCGAGATATTGAATTTCGAATTCACCTTTTTGGAGGCATCCATGCTGCAAGATATTTCACGCGAAAGCGCGCCAAAATCCATTCATCCGATCCGGAACGTGCGGGTTCAAGGTCGGCGAACGTCTGTTCGGCTTGAGCCAGAATTCTGGGCAGGTCTGAATGAACTGCTGGAAGAGGAAAAAGTCTCTCTGGACCAGTTCTGTGACTACGTTCAGCGTCGGAAGGGTCGGGCGTCTTTCTCGTCAACCATGCGAGCACAAATCCTGGAATACTTCCGTCGCCGCTAAGGGGGGGGTCAGTCCGCTCGGTTTCAGCCGTTGTTGCGTTGATCCATCTTTGCCACGGCAGTTGCTTCGGCATCGGGGTCAAAAAAGTCCGGCCAGTTTCTCTCCACAACTTCGGACCAAGGCGCATGGGCATGGCAGGAACCGAGCAGTCCAGGACGTTTTTTCGGTTTTTCACTCTTTGAGGCGCCAGCGGCTTCGTCCGCTTGGCGCTTTTTTTCCGCCTCTTCTTCCTTGCGCCGGATTATCGGCCACATGGACTGATACGCGACCGTTCCCATGGCACGGAGCATTTCAGTGATGTGCGTGCAGCCAAACGGCGTACCGATGGCTTCCGCCGCCCGCTTGTTAAACCCCGGCCCAATGGTCAGCCCCTCAAGCCGAGTGTAGGATTCGGTTGCGCCCGGACACATGCGATAGGGCGAGTAGAGGGTCGCCGCGACGGACCGGTGAATCTTGAAGTTATGGTCGATGGTCAGCCGCAGGTGCATTTCATGCAGCGGCTCGCCCGCCGGAACATGGCCCCGGTCATGGTTGTCGAAGGAATTCGGCTTCAGATCGACGATTTTGCCTTCGACATCGATCATCCCATCTTCGCGCTCATAGCCGCGAATGTCGTAGCGCCGCTCGTGCAAAATCTTGCGTTTGTCGGCGGTTGGTAAGCCCTGCTGTGGATGTTGGGTACTGCGACCATTCATTGGGGGGTTTGCTCACTGGTTTTGCGCTGATTTCGACGACGTTGAGCCAAGACCGATTCTGGGGTCACGCGCAAGCGGGTGATTCGCAGACGATCCCTGCCCAAAATCTCGAACTGGAACCCTTGGAAGCTCAAAACCTGACCGACCTCCGGAATCTGGCGGCTTTCATAAAGAACGAAACCCGCCAGCGTCGAGGCGCGGTCATCTGGCAGACGCCAGCTCAGATTTCGGTTCAGGTCGCGCAGGGAAATCTCACCATCAATGATGAAAGATCCCCCGGCCTCGCGCTGGATACCGCGCCGCACTTCGTCTTCTTCGTCATCGATGTCGCCAACGATTTCTTCGAGGATGTCTTCGAGCGTTACGACACCTTCCAGCCCGCCGTATTCATCCACCACCAGCGCAAAGTGCTCGCGGCGAGAGCGGAAGTGCTGCAGCTGTTCCAGCAGCGATGCCGTACCCGGCACAAACCACGGCGTCGCGACAATGGTACTGATATCCAGCTTGTCGGGGTCGCCGTCAGCCCGGCGCAAGGCTCGGAACAGGTTCTTGGCATGCAGAACGCCGACGATGTTATCAGGCTGCTCCCGCCAAACCGGTAGGCGGGTAAAGGTGGAGTTCAGGACAGCATCGATCAGGTCGGCGTTTGACTGGCCCAGATCCAGCGATTCAATTTGCGACCGATGGGTCATGATTTCATCGACTGCGACGTCTTCGAGGTCGAGGATCGAGCCGAGCATCTGGCTTTCAGCCTCATCTTCCGCATCCCCGCTGGTCGCATGCAAAGCAATGGCCCCGCGCAGGGCTTCTTCGCCTTCGTCATCGTCGCCCTTGCGGTCAGGCAACAGCAGCGAAATCACGCTTTGCAGGGCAAAGGTCGCAGGCGCGAAAATGCCGGTCAGCAGGGCCAAAGGCCGGGATACGCGCAGCGCAACGTCATCGGGTTGGCGCAAGGCAAAGGTCTTGGGCAGAACTTCGGCGAACACCACCACCAAAACGGTCATGACCACCGTGGCAACCACAACGCCAAAGCCACCGAACAGCGTGCTGAACAGCATGGTTGCCAAAGCAGAGGCGAGGATGTTGACCAGATTGTTCCCGATAAGAATGGCCGAAACCACGCGGTCTTTGACAGCGATCAGGCGCTCCGCCCGCGCCGCACGGCGGTCGCCGCCCTTGGAAAGCAGGTGCATGCGCGCAGCATTGGCCCCTGTCAGGGCCGTTTCAGACCCGCTGAAAAACGCCGATGCCGCCAGCAGCAGCACGATCACAGCAGAAATAGCGACCACAGTGGTCAACACGGGATCAGGTCTCCAACCAGTCGTTAAGAACTTTATCGACGGCCGCTTTGGGCACGTCTTTATTCAGATGGGTATTCCCTATGGACGTTGGAACAATAAAGGTCGGGACACCGTCCTGCACCTTCTTATCCTTCATCATAGGCTTCCAGATTGCTTCAACGCTCAAATCTTCAAGCGCGAGATCAGCACGGTCGACCGGCAGACCTGCCGCACGCAGATGCGCCTTCACCCGCTGCTCATCCTGTCCGCTGGACAGCCCCAGCTCGCGTCCCAGTGCATAAGCCAGACCGATTCCGACTGAAACACCTTCGCCGTGCAGCAGTCGTCCATCATAGCCATAGATCGCTTCGAGCGCGTGACCAAAGGTATGGCCGAGATTGAGCAGCCCGCGCACCCCGGACTCGCGCTCGTCTCGGGCAACCACTTCAGCCTTGATCGCACAAGAACGGGTGATGGCTTCGATCAGCGCCTCGCCCTTGCCCGGTTGCACTGCCGGTCCATCGCTTTCCAGCCACTCGAAAAACGCGCCATCCCAGAGGCAGCCGTACTTGGCAACTTCAGCATAGCCCGCACGCCATTCGCGCTCAGGCAAGGTGTCGAGGATGGTCGTGTCGATGTACACGGCCTTGGGCTGATGAAACGCACCGACAAGGTTCTTTCCGCTGCGGGAGTTGATGCCGGTTTTGCCGCCCACCGATGAATCCACCTGAGCCAGCAGGGTCGTCGGCACCTGAATAAAGTCGATGCCGCGCAGCAAGGAAGCCGCAACATAGCCCGCCAGGTCGCCCACCACGCCGCCACCAAAGGCCAGCAAGACATCCCGCCGCTCGATGCCATAGGCCAGCATCTGCTCACAGACATCGGCGAAAACCGGGAAAGACTTGGTCTCTTCCCCGCCCGGCACCGTCACCAGACGCACCGCGATATCTGCGGCATCCAGCTTTGCCGCCAACCGCGCGCCATGGGCGTCCCAGACTGCCTGATCAGCGATGATCGACAGCCGGCGCGGTTTGAGCCGATCTGCCCATTCCGTCGCCAGACCGTCAAGCACACCCGCCCCGATGTGGATGGGGTAGGTCCGCTCGCCAAGGCCAACTTCGATTGTCTCAACCATTCTGTGATCCTGTGCTTCAGGGCTTGAAGTGCCCCTTGAGCGCTTCGAGCGCCGCTCGCACCGTTTTATCGATTGATTCCGGGCCTGAGAACACGCGCAAGTTCGCCTTCTCGTATGCCGGACGCCGCTTCTCCATCAAATCCCGCAAAACAGCGCGGTGGTCTTTGCCGGCGAGGATGGGGCGATTGCCCCGTTTCTGCGTGCGCGCGACCAGCACGGAAAGCTTGGCCTGCAGCCAAACCGATACCGCGCCTTCCTGAATCACGGCGCGCGTGTCATCCTGCACGAAAGCGCCGCCACCGGCGGCGACGATCTTGGGGGCGCCATCAATCAACCGCTCAAACACACGACGTTCCAACGAGCGAAACTCCGCTTCGCCATAATTTTCGAAGATTTCCGCGATAGACATACCAGCGGCATCTTCAATTTCGGTATCGGAATCGAAGAAGTCCAAGTTCAGCAGTGGGGCAATAACCTTACCAACACTCGACTTGCCGCAGCCCATCAGCCCGACCAGCACAATGGGTCGGTCAATCATACCGTGCAGCGACTTGGCGAGGCTTTTATTCCGTGCTTGGGTCATGACTTGGCGTTTAGACCCCTTTATTGACGCTGTAAACGAAGACAGGGCTTAACAACGACAGATGACCTATCGCCGGAACGATCCAAACCCCTTTTTGCTGTTTTTGGTGATCCTGTGCGTGATCGGGGTGTTTTTCCTGATCCTGCTCTACACTTGGGAACCGCCACGCCCTGCGCAGACCATTCGGCAGGAGCTGGATCGCGATGTGATTCTGGGTCAGGACATGCCACTGGTGACCAAAGAGCGCTGAGCCGATGTCACCCAGCGAAGGACCCTTTCTTGATCTGTTTTTCGAAATGCTGCGCAGCGAGCGCGGTGCCGCGAAAAACACGCTGGAGGCCTATCGCCGTGACCTGACCGAGTTCAGGCACAGCGTTGAGCATCATCGACCCGATCTGCGCGGCAACATCGCTCTGGCCGATGATGTTGATATCCGAGGGTTTCTGGCGGGGCTGGTGGATGCGGGTCAATCGGCCCGTACCGCAGCCAGAAAGCTGTCCGCCCTCAAACAGTATTTCCTGTTTTTGCAACAGGACGGCCTGCGCAAAGACAACCCCGCCCGCCATATCGATGGCCCGAAAATCGGCAAACCCCTGCCCAAGCTGGTCAGCGAAGATCAGGTGGGAAAGCTCCTTCGCTGCGCCCAGAGCGACGCCGAATCGGAAACCCCGACGACCCTGCGGACGCTGGCTCTGATCGAAATGCTCTATGCGACGGGCATGCGAGCCAGCGAGTTGGTCAGCCTGCCGATTTCCGTCGCTGCGCGCGATCCGCGCTTTCTGGTGGTGCGCGGCAAGGGCAACAAGGAACGCATGAATCCCTGTCGGCGAACCGGCTCAGGCTGCGCTATCACGGTATATCAAAGGCGGGCGGATCGGGTTTTTGCCGCTGGGGAAAGAAAGCGTGTTTCTCTTCCCCGAATCCAACAAAGCCGGGCATTTATCCCGTCAAAAGCTCGGAACAACGCTAAAAGAGCTGGCGATGAAGGCAGAAGTTGACCCCGACCTGCTCTCTCCGCACGTGCTGCGACACGCTTTCGCCAGTCATCTTCTGGCGCACGGGGCAGACCTGCGCGCGGTTCAGGCGTTGCTCGGACACGCTGATATTTCAACGACGCAGATCTATACCCATATCCTAGACGAACGGCTGAAGGCCATTGTGGGCGCAGCTCATCCCTTGAATCTGGGTTTGTTAAGCGGCAGCAATGGGCTAGCACAACCCAACTAACCAGAAACAAAAGACGGGAGACGTCTGGAATGTCCTCAGCGGTGGCTCTGGAATTCGAAAAACCAGTCAAGGATCTGGAAGCGAAGATCGCAGAACTCAGCCGTCTGGTCGGTGAAGACACAGATGGCGCGATGAGCGACGAGCTGGGGAAACTGCGTGAGCAGGCCGCCAAGCGGCTGACGCAGGTCTACAGCAATCTTGACCCCTGGCAGAAGTGTCAGGTCGCACGCCACCCGGATCGCCCTCAATTTCTGGCGCTGGCGAACATGCTGCTGACCGACTACCAGCCCCTGGCCGGTGACCGGAACTTCGGCGACGATCAGGCCATTCTGGGCGGGTTAGCGCGGTTCCGGGGTCGCCCGGTGGTGGTCATGGGCCATGAAAAAGGCCACGACATGAACTCCCGCGTGAAGCACAACTTCGGTATGGGACGGCCTGAGGGCTACCGGAAGGCCATCCGACTGATGGAGCTGGCGGACCAATTCGGCTTGCCGGTGCTGTCGTTTGTCGACACGCCCGGTGCTTATCCCGGCAAAGGCGCTGAAGAGCGGGGACAGGCTGAGGCCATCGCCCGGTCGATTCAGGCGGGCCTGCGTCTCACGGTTCCATCGATCTCCGTGATTACCGGGGAAGGGGGTTCCGGCGGTGCGGTAGCACTGGCTGCATCAAACCGGGTTCTAATGTTCGAACACGCTGTCTATTCCGTCATTTCGCCCGAAGGCTGCGCATCGATCCTGTGGCGCGATGGCAAGTTTGCCAAGGAAGCAGCCGGGGCGCTGAACCTGACGTCGCAGGACCTGCTGCGCCTCAACGTCATTGATGCCATCGTTGATGAACCGGTGGGTGGCGCGCATCGCCAGCCGGCTGAAGCAGCCGCAGCCTTGGGTAACGAGCTGGAACGTCAACTGTCGCTGCTGGCCAGCATGGACGGTCCAGCGCTCAAGCGAGCACGGGAAATGCGGTTCCTGGCCATCGGGCGCGAAGGGCTGGTCTGAGCCATGTCGATTGCGGAAAACCTCGCTGCTGTTCACGAACAGATCGAGCGCTATGCCGAGCGTGCGGGACGATCCAGCGATACTGTGAACCTGATTGCCGTGGCCAAAACCAAGCCGCAGGAGGCTGTGGTCGAAGCCTTGCAAGCCGGCCAGATGATCTTTGGCGAAAACCGGGTGCAGGAAAGTCAGGGTAAATATCCGGATCTCCGCGCCGATTGGCCCGAGATGGAACTGCACCTGATCGGCCCGTTGCAGACCAACAAAACCAAAGACGCCATGGCCCTGTTTGACGTGATTCACACCGTGGATCGCCCCAAACTCGTCCGCTCCATCGCCAAGGAAGCTCAGGCTTTGGGTCGTTGTCCCAAGCTGTTGATCCAAGTCAACACAGGCGAAGAAGAGCAAAAAGCCGGCGTTCTGCCCAGCGAGGTCGAGGCGCTGGTTGCCTTGACCCGCGAAGAGAATCTGCCCCTAGCGGGACTCATGTGCATTCCCCCGGTCGAAGACGCGCCATCGGGCCATTTCGCCTTTCTCAAGCGCCTCGCCGATGATCTTGAAGTGCCGTGGGTTTCCATGGGCATGTCGGGTGATTACCAGACAGCCGTAGAGCTGGGCGCCACTCACATTCGGGTTGGCAGCGCAATATTTGGCGCGAGACCACCGCTAAACCCTTGAAATCAAATCCTTTCGTCCTCACGTCAATTTGACAAATCTCACAAAGGCTCAACAAGACCTTGTGAGATGATGACAGACGTTTGTGTAAGGCTAACATAAGTCACACAGCGCCCTTTGTTTGAAAGGATTTGATCCATGACCAGTCTTGCTGCCGACACCAACCGCCGTCGCATTCTCCTCGTCGATGACGACCCCACTTTGCGCGAAACCCTCGCCGAACAGCTGGGTTTTCATGAGGAATACACGGTCAGCGAAGCGGAGAATGGGTCTGAAGCCATGAAACTGGCTGACGCCGACCACTTCGACGCCATTGTACTGGATGTCGGTCTGCCGGATATGGACGGGCGCGACCTGTGCAAGCTCATGCGGCGGCGGGGTTTGAAAGCGCCGATCATCATGCTCACCGGCCAGGACAGCGACGCTGATGCGATCCTCGGGCTGGACGCGGGCGCGAACGACTACATCACCAAGCCTTTCCGCTTCAACGTGTTCATGGCGCGGCTGCGGGCGCAGATGCGGACGCATGAGCAGTCCGATGACGCGGTATTTTCTGTTGGCCCCTACGCCTTCCACCCGGCTGCAAAGATGCTCACGAACAATGAGAACGACCGCAAAATCCGCCTGACTGAAAAGGAAACGGCGATCCTGAAATTCCTCTACCGCGCGGGCGGAAAGGTTGTGTCGCGTGACACGCTTTTGGATGAGGTCTGGGGCTACAACGCCGGTGTCAACACGCACACGCTGGAAACGCACGTTTATCGCCTGCGTCAGAAAATTGAGCCTGACCCGCAGCAGAACTCCATTCTGGTGACAGAACCGGGCGGCTATCGCCTCGCCATGTAAAGCCGGTTAGACGGGTCTGGAGATCATCTCAGTCTTCAGGCCCACATCCAGCTCCAATGCCAAAGCGTTGTCGTAGGTCGCCAGCGAAATCGTGTGACCTGCTGCGACATGCGCCTCCAAAATGGCGTTAGCGAGCGGATGAAAGGTGTCGATCTTGCTCTCGATGCGCATCTGGCTGGACTGATCGCCAACGTGCAGAATGAACAGCCCGCTTTTCCCCCGCGCCCCGCGCAGAAGGGTTCCCAAGTAGTGCAAGTCAGCGCGCCGGATGTCCTTGAGCGCCACTACCCTGTCCGGCATCAGCGCCGCTTGCCGCACCAGCAGACCATCCTCATCCAACCGATAAACAACCGTGTGCAGCCATAGCCCCCGCCCGATCAAATAGGCGCTACCGGCAAAACCAAGCGCCGGAAGCATCGCCCAGAGCGAAGGAAGCAGCGCCACGGTCCACAGCCCCAGCAGCACAGCCCCCAAGCCCCCCAGGACAGCATCACTGATCCAGGCGTTTGGCCCATAGCGCCCCTCAATCATCTCAGCCTGCCGTTACATCGAGGTCGAGGATGACCGGCGCGTGGTCGGATGGTTTTTCCCAGCCGCGACTGTCCCGAAACACGGAGCCGCCCACGATCTTGTCTTCATGGCCCTGCTTGAGCCAAAGGTGATCCAGCCGCCAACCCAGGTTGCGCTCAAAAGCAGGCGGGAAGCGGTAGCCCCACCAGGAGAAAAGCGGCCCTTCGGGTTGCAGGTGTCTGCCCGTGTCAATCCACGCCCCAGCCTCGATTGCTTCCGCCATGATCGCGCGTTCACCGTCTGAGTGCCCAACCTGCCGCCGACATTTCTTGTGGTCATGGACGTCTTCCAGTCCGGGTGCGATGTTCAGATCACCGCCCGCCACGTGAAAGCCGCCGCCGGCGAAAAAGGTCTTCATCTCTTCCATGAAAGCCATTTTGTGCGCGAACTTATCGTTGATTTCGACGTCCGGCTTATCGCCGCCCGACGGCACGTAAAGGCTGGAAAGCCGCAAGTCCCCGCCGCTGGTCGAAACCGTGGCCGAGACGTGCCGACCATCGTCGATGCCGCCAATAACGGCCTTGTCGATATCACCCAGCGGGTGTTTCGAGGCTATGGCGACGCCGTGCTTGCCTTTGAACCCATGGGCTGCCGTATGCGGCAGACCCGCAGCCGCAAAGTCCTCAACCGGGAAGATCGAGGAGTCCATCTTGATTTCCTGCATCATCAGGACATCGGGCTTGAGCTGGTCGATCACCTGATTGACGTGCGCCGCACGCGCTCTCAGGCCATTCACATTCCATGTAACAATTCTCATGGGCGCGACCCTAGCCTCAGCCGCGGCAAGCGTCCACAAAGGTATCGAACAAGGCCACGCTTACCGGGTCTTCGGGGATGGCTTCGGGGTGCCATTGAACGCCAAGGCAAAAGCTGCGGGCGCGGTCAATGGACAGAGCTTCGACCAATCCGTCAGTGGCTGTGGCCTCAACCGTCACGCCGTCACCCACCCGGTCAACGCCCTGCAGGTGCAGCGAATTGATGACAATGGGCGCGTCTGACCCCAGCGACCGGGCAAGCAAGCCGCCGGGCGTAACCTCAACACGCTGCCAGGCCCCGTATTTGATTTCAGGCACATGCGAAGTCGGTGAGCGGTGATCGATCCGACCCGGTACTTCATGCACCATCTGGTCGAGACTGCCGCCGGCATAGACATTCAGCTCCTGAAAGCCACGACACAGGGCAAAAACCGGCTTCCCCTGTTCGATACAGCCATCCAGCAGACCCCAGGTGCAGGCGTCTCGATGCTGATCGAGTGGATAGCTCTTAGGCCCCAATTCGCCCGCGTAGCGATCCGGGTGAACATTGCTCAGAGAGCCAGTCAGCAGCAAACCGTCAATCTGCTCTAGAATGGCATCAAAGGGGGTTTGCTCTCCGAAGTTTGGCACGGGAAAGGGTAAAGCGCCGCGGTCGAGCAGGGGCTGCATGTATTTCTGACCCACGGCCAGTTCGAGGTACTCTGGGGTTTTTTCGTGCTTGGGACGCGCGCACGTCATCACCCCGATTACAGGCGTCTTTCCCATAAAAAGTCGGCCCACTAGAAGTTAGGACGTTCGAACAGCGTGTTGGCCAAAGGCACGCCATAGGTCATGGACTCAAGGCGTACAGTCGTCCGCTCGCCCTTGTCATCGATCACCTGCCAGGCGCGAAGCTCCAGCGTGCGGGTATCGAGCACCAAAATCAGTTGTCCTTGGTTCGGGTTGCGACGGTCTTGAATGGTCACCAGCACCGATTCAGCCACCCGCTCGATTTTGAGCACCTTCACACCATTGGCGAGGTCCGGATCCTCGTTGAGCAAAAACTTCAGCGGCGTCTGGTTGATTTGACGATGGGCCGACGTCTCGTCTTTGGTGTTGTAGGTCCCGATGAAGCGACCATCAGCGATCAGCAGCGCTGGCGAAGGTTCGTCGTAGTCAAAACGCATCCGCCGTGGGCGCGCGATGGAGATATCGCCGCGCACGATCTGACCCGAGTCAGAAATCTGCATGAACCGCCCTTTGGCCGTCGTGATTCGCTCGATCTGGGACTCAACCTGATTGAGGAAGGCCGTGACCTGTTCCTGCGTTGTCTGAGACTGCGCCTGTGCGCCAGCGGACAGGCCAAGGCAGAGGGCAGCGGATGCAAAAACAACAGCAATGCGAGCTAAAAATCGGGTCATCGGAAACACTCGTTAGATTGTCATTCGGCAGCGTTAGGAACAAACCACTCGCTGGGAAAGTTTATGTCGTCACTTAGGCGGCAAACTGCGTAGGGATTATGGCGTATTGAAGACTCGTTGTAACGAAAACAATCAAATTTTTGCGATCAAAAGTTCATCAGGAGCCGCCTTTCGCGGAATGCGCACCTGCCTGACGTCGCACTGACTTGATCTCCGGCTGCAGGATCAGCATGTTAGGGGGATACAGGACAGGACGACGACCATGTTTATCCAAACCGAATCCACCCCTAACCCCGCAACGCTGAAGTTTTTGCCCGGTTTGACCGTGTTAAACGAAGGCTCAGCCCATTTCGACACGCGTGAAGAGGCGGCCGTATCTCCTCTGGCTGAACGACTGTTTGAGGTCGAGGGCGTGACGGGCGTGTTTCTGGGTTCGGACTTTATCACCATTCACAAAAGCGACGACCGCGAATGGTTCCTGATCAAGCCATCGATTCTGGGTTTGATCATGGAGCACTTCACGGCTGGCCGTCCGGTGATGCGCGAAGACAGCTCGACTGAAGAGTCAACCGAAGAGGACAGCGAAGTGGTGACGCAGATCAAGGATCTGCTCGATACCCGCGTGCGCCCTGCTGTTGCAATGGACGGCGGCGATATCGTGTTCCACGAGTTCAAAGAGGGCGTGGTCTATCTTCACATGCGCGGCGCCTGCGCCGGATGCCCCTCTTCGACAGCGACGCTGAAGATGGGAATCGAAAACATGCTGAAGCATTATGTGCCAGAGGTGCGGGAGGTTGCACCCGTATAATGGTGCATATTGCGACTCGGACCGGCCCTAAAAGCCCCCTAAGCAACACATAATCCTCAAACCGCCGTATTTACATGGGATTTGCCTCACCAAACCTTTAAGCAAGCGTGGCATTTCAAGTCATGCGAATTTGTGAGGGACTGACCTTGATCGGCCGTTTTCGTAGCCCGTCCATTATTTCATTATCCTTAGCTGCCTTGGTGGTCAGCGCTTGCTCTTCCACGACCACGATTGATGGCGAAGGCTCTGGCGATACCTTCACCACCGCTGATCTGCAAAATGCCCCTCAGCGCGTGGCAGACGGGTTGAAAGAGATTGATCGTCGGGTCGAGGAATTTCCGGATCAGATGAGCGAGCGCTTCGCTTTTGATGAAGAGCGTGCTGTGCGGGTGGATAGCGAGGGCTTTCAGGTCTCCGGCGATACGGTCAACTACATCCTCAAAGAGTGGATTCCTCAAGTCACCGGAAACGCGACACGCGAAGAAGAGCGCGCGGCGCGGGCTGAAGAAGAGTTACGCACCCAGGTCGCCAGCACGCGAAATACCGCAGCGGCCCCTACGACGCTCACGAGCACGTCGTCGATGATGACCACCGGGCCCCAGCCGATCGATCTGACCCAAGCAACGCCAATGTCCCCCACACAGGATTTCCTATCGAATTCCCGGAACGGGGCTTCGAGCCAGCTGGCAGCATCGCCGGCCTATCTGAACTCACCGGTCCTGAATAATTACACTGCGTCGCCCCTGTCATCGGCGTCCGGTGTACCGGCTGTCACCAAATCCATTCAGGGTGGGCTCGAAGGCGCTGGTCGCTTCTTTGACCAGAACGGCTACACGCTCGACAAAATGCGCCGCGGAGCCCCGGTGCCCCCGGTTTACGCCCGCCGCATGCCTTTCGACATGAACAACAGTGTTCCCATGAACAAGGATGTGTTTCTGCGGTTGATGCTGCCTTTGGCGCTCAAAGCGAATGCTGAAATCGCTGCAGAGCGCGCCATCATTGAGCGCAGCGGCTATAGCGGCCCAATCACCAACGCACCTGCAGATGTAAAGACCATCGCGGCCAAGTACGACATTCAAAGCAATACGACCAACTTGCTCCAGCGGGTCGATGTCATTCCCGTTAGTCTCATCCTGTCACAGGCTGGACTGGAAAGCGGCTGGGGCACGTCGCGCTATGTTCAGGAAGGCAATGCTTTGTTCGGTCAGCGGGTTTGGGATTCCAGTCAACCCGGCATGACGCCAACCGACCGGAACGCGAACCAAAACCATCGCGTGCGTACCTTCACCTCCCTTGAGGAATCGGTTCGTAGCTACGCCAAAAACCTCAACACCAATGCCGCCTATCTGGAAATGCGCCGAACCCGCGCCAATTTCCGCCGTTCGGGTCGCAGTCCAAGCGCCCGCGACCTGATCCCGCATCTGAGCAGCTATAGCGAAGATCCGACCTACTATTCCGGCACAATCAATACGATTGTTACGGACAACCGCCTGACAGACTTTGACCGGTCGCGGCTGTCCAATGGCCAACCCATGAACCTCTACTTATAGAGTAAGCCATGCTCTCGCTTGCCTTTGAATGCGCTGGCCAGGGGCTGAGTGCAGCTCTGGCGGTCGACGGCAAGCTTGTTGGCACCATTCAGCAGCCGATGGATCGGGGTCAGCCTGCTGCGCTGTTGCCGGCGCTCCATGATTTACTGAAGTCCAATGGTGTCTCTGGCTCTGATCTACAGCGCATTGGTTGTACGCTCGGTCCGGGAGGATTTACTGGCATCCGATTGGGGATTTCAGCGGGTCTGGGGCTGGCCCGAGCCACAGGAGCCGAGTTTTTCGGCTTCAGTGCCTTCGACATCTACGCCCTGAGCACTGAAAATCGGACCGGACTGGCTATCGCCATTGAGTCCCGACGTGCTGAAGTCTTTGTCCGGGTCTATGATGAGACAGGCGAGGGTCTTGCACTCGAAGACACCATTATGACACCTGAAGCCATTGTCGGATCCACAGCCTTTAGCGAAGTGCGGGGTTCAGCGGCTTCCAAACTGCGCGACATAGCTACCAATGAAGAACCCGACATGGCTTTTTTCGCAGTTTTATTGTCTAAATTGGATGAAAACTCGCCTATTTTCCAAAAAACGAGGGGGCAAACAGCACCTCTCTACCTACGAGCCCCGGAAATAGGTGGAAAGACAACTGCATGAGTTGGTCTCAGCTAAGCTGCCATCATAGCGCTGCTATGGAACAACTTCACAAAATGGCATTTGATCGGTTTTGGAGTGAAAATGACTTCAACACTTTTCTGAATCTCCCTACTTATCGGGCCTTTGGTTGGGTCAATGCTGAAAACGAGCTTCTTGGATTTGCGTTATTCAATATCGTCACGCCTGATATCGAATTATGCACCATCTGTGTAAATCCGAACCATAGACGCCTAGGAATAGCGGAGGAACTCGTCCTCCAATCACTAAAAAATTTCAACGATTTCGAATCATGCTTTCTTGAAGTCTCAGAAATTAACTCTGGGGCTATTGCGTTATATTCTAAACTTGGCTTTAAGGGCGTCGGTATTCGAAAAAATTACTATAAACTTCCAAATGGTCGTTTTCAGAATGCTGCCTTAATGAAATTAGACTTGATCTAGGTTTATTAGGGTTTCCATTTGGAGCGCAGTCCTGAATTGAGTTCCTTCTGGTATTTTTGATTTTGGGTCAAAAGCGACATTCTGTCTTGGAAACTTTCAAGCATAGGTATAAGTATCGATTACCAAATTACGCCACAGTACTATCGGTGTACGTCCAGAAGGAATATGTAATTGAAAGATAACGCTAACTCCGAGTTGCTTGCACTCACCGCTGACATCGTCGCGGCGCATGTATCCAACAATTCTGTAGCAGTCGGAGATCTACCTCGCATGATCGCTGATGTTTACACTACTCTTGCATCGGTCGAAGCGCCTGCTGAAGAAGTAGAAGAAGAACTTGTGCCAGCTGTTGCAATCCGTTCGTCTGTTAAGCCGGACTACATTGTTTGTCTTGAAGACGGCAAAAAGCTGAAAATGCTCAAGCGGCACTTAAAGACAGCCTACGACATGACCCCCGAAGAATACCGCCAACGGTGGGGTCTGCCCTCGGACTACCCCATGGTTGCACCAAACTACGCTGCACAGCGTTCCAAGCTGGCCAAGGAAATTGGTCTCGGTACGCGCCGCGCGGCCGACTAAACCATCCTTTTTCGGATACACGAAACGGTCGCGGGTCTGATACCCTGCGACCGTTTTTGTTTTTCAGCGCCCGTTGGTTGGTGATAGGGAACAATCATGACTGAGACTTCTGAAAAACGCGTTTTCATCCGCACCTACGGGTGCCAGATGAACGTCTATGATTCCGAGCGCATGGCCGAGAGCCTGTCCAAGGCTGGCTACACAACCGCCCAGAGCGCTGATGAGGCGGATCTGGTGGTGCTGAATACCTGCCATATCCGAGAGAAAGCAGCGGAAAAGGTTTACTCGGAAGTGGGTCGCATGCGGATGCTGCGGGAGCAATCCGGGCGGGATGTAAAGATCGCCGTCACCGGATGCGTGGCTCAGGCCGAAGGTGCCGAAATCCAACGCCGGGCCCCTGCGGTTGATCTGGTCGTCGGTCCGCAGTCCTATCACCGTCTGCCTGAGTTGGTGGAGCGGGTGGAACGGGGCGAACGGTCCATTGTTGATACCGATTTTCCGACTGAATCAAAGTTCGATCACCTGCCCGAAGAACGCTCAGCCGCTACGGGCGCGTCGGCGTTTCTGACGGTGCAGGAAGGGTGCGATAAGTTCTGCTCTTTTTGCGTGGTGCCCTATACCCGCGGTGCCGAAGAATCCCGCCCTGCCGCTTCCGTCCTCGCCGAAGCTGAACGGCTTGCCGGACAAGGGGTGCGAGAGCTTACCTTGCTGGGGCAGAATGTGAACGCCTACCATGGCCAAGCACCCAATGGCAGCCAAGGGACATGGAACCTGGCAACCCTGCTCAAGGCGCTGGGGGACATTGACGGTCTCGAGCGCCTGCGTTTCACGACATCTCACCCCAAGGACATGGACGAAGACCTCTATCAGGCTTTCGCAGATAATCCCAAGTTGATGCCCTATCTGCATTTGCCGGTTCAGTCAGGCTCTGACCCGATCCTGAAGGCGATGAACCGGTCGCATACGGCGGCGGAATACGTCGAGATCATCCGGCGGCTGCGTTCGATCCGGCCTGACATGGCCATCAGCGGTGATTTCATCGTTGGCTTTCCGGGCGAGTCAGATCAGGACTTTGCCGATACGCTGAAGATCATCACGGAAGTCAACTACGCCCAAGCCTACTCGTTCAAGTACAGCCCCCGCCCCGGCACTCCAGCCGCTAACGTGGAATTTCACGTACCAGAAGACGTGAAGTCCAAGCGCTTGGAAGCGGTTCAGCACTTGCTCAACGAGCAGCAACTCGCCTTCAATCTGAGTTGCGTGGGCAAGACCATGTCGATTTTGCTGGAAAGACCCGGCAAAGAAGAAGGCCAACTGATCGGCAGAAGCCCTTACATGCAGTCCGTACACGTCATGGCGCCGCAGCATCGATTAGGACAACTGGTAGACGTTGAAATTCTTTCGGCCGGTGCCAACTCACTCAAGGGCCAGATCAAAATGGCTCAGCAGGCTGCCTAACCCTATGAAAGTCACGCAATGACCCAAGCAACATCGCATGCGTTCCAATTCGCGGACGCGAAACTGGCGTTGGATGTCTGTGGAGTGGGTGATGCGAACCTTGCACTGATCGAAGACCGCTTGAGCCTGGCCATTGCCAATCGCTCCGATGAAATTGTCCTGCATGGCGAGGTTGAGTCCGTGGAGCTGGGCTTTGCTGTGCTGGAAAGCCTGTACGACCGAGCGCGCCGGGGTTTGATTGTTGAACCTGCAGACGTGGAAGCGGCCATTCGGATGGGCCGGCATCACATGGAACAAGACGGTGCTGAAGAAGACCTCTTCAAGGGCCAACCCAACACCGCCAATGTCGCCATCACAACCCGCAAGAAGTCCATTTCTCCGCGGTCACCGGGACAGGCAGATTACCTCGTTGCCATGCGCGATCACGAGCTGACGTTTGGTGTCGGCCCGGCGGGGACGGGTAAGACCTATCTGGCCGCTGCGATGGCGATTTCGCACTTGCTTGAAGGCAAGGTCCGGCGGCTGATCCTGTCGCGTCCAGCCGTTGAAGCGGGGGAGCGTTTGGGCTTTCTGCCCGGCGACATGAAAGAAAAGGTCGACCCCTATCTGCGCCCGCTCTACGACGCGCTTTATGACATGCTGCCGCGCGATCAGGTGGAAAAGCGGATTGAAGCGGGTTCGATTGAGATTGCGCCACTGGCCTTTATGCGCGGTCGCACGCTTTCGGAAGCCTTTGTCATCCTTGATGAGGCTCAGAACACAACTCCGGCTCAGATGAAGATGTTTCTGACCCGCTTGGGTGAGGGCTCACGCATGGTGGTCAATGGCGATTTGAGTCAGGTTGACCTGCCGCGCGGCGTGAAAAGCGGGCTGCGGGATGCTTTGGATACCCTGCGTTCGGTCAAAGGCGTGGCCGTGAAGCGGTTCAACGCCGATGATGTTGTCCGTCACCCGCTGGTGGGTCGGATCATTCAAGCCTACGACGCAGCGCCAAAGCCCGAAGCCGCCGCCTACAAAACCAATGCGGATCAGGAATGAGAGCGGAACTCATCTTTGACGTCCCCGACGCCTGGCCGCAGTTTTCCACCGAAGACCTCTCGACCCTGAGCGATCGGGCCGTTGCTGCGGCCTTTCATGTGGGTCTGGAAAGCGAAGGTTTTGACCATTGGGAAGCGGAGTCCGCGCTGTCGATTGCCTTTCTTGATGACACCCGCGTCGCTCGTCTGAATGAAGATTTCCGCGATAAGCCGCAGCCCACGAATGTCCTGTCCTGGCCCAATTATGAGGGCGAGACTCCGGAAGACATCATGGAGCAAGGCCAAGCCGATGGTGCTTCGGTATACTGGGGTGATCTGGCGCTCGCCGGTCAAACCCTTGGTCGAGAGGCTCTTGAGCAAGAAAAAAGCCTCCCAGCGCATCTTAGCCACTTGATAATCCACGGGGTTTTGCATTTGCTGGGTTATGACCATATTGAAGACAAGCAAGCCGAACATATGGAAGGTCTAGAACGACTGGCCATGCGAGACCTCGGCTACCCTGACCCTTACGGAGAGAACGCGGAGTAAACAGAGCACGCGAAGCCGCAAAAACGAGAGAGAGGCCAACCGACGAACCATCACGGCCTCCGCAATTTTGCCTCACTGTGCAGACACTCTGATACCGCAATGACAACGTCCGCCGACCCATCTAGTACTGAACCGTCTCAACCATCGTCCGTCCGCAATCGCCTGAACGACGGATGGGCGACGCTCGTCCGGCTTGTGCGCCCCCAGCGCAGCGACAGAGACACGATTGAGACCATTCTCGAATCTCCTAACCATGACGAAACCAGTGGCTTTGGCGCTGATGAGCGCAAGATGC
>JBMZBW010000027.1:0-25485 GCA_049612785.1 Alphaproteobacteria bacterium
CCTGCAGACCGTTGTTCGGGTTGACCAGAACTTCGACTTCGTCACCGACCTGCGTTCCCGTGCCGATATCAGCGGCCTCAGCCGCATCATCTACCGTAGCGTCCCAGCCGGCATAAGTGCCGATGAGCTCAAGGTCATTTCCGGTCAGGGTAAAGTCTGTATCGCGGTTCAGGGTCAGACTGCCGGTTTGTTCACCGCTCACTGGGTCTCGGGAAACGAGCGTCACAGTCAGATCTTCAAGGTTCGTCAAATCCCCCACAATCGACAGTGTGCCGCCCGAGGGGATGAGGGTCTGAACGGCAGCTGGGTTCTGCGTTTCGTTGACGAAATAGCCACCATCCAGCGATCCGAAGGATACGTAGGGATCACCGTTGCTCTGCGCGACTTCACCTCGAATATAGGTGGAGCCGCCCAGCTTGATCGTGGCGTCAGCTTCGATCAGCTGCTTATCGATCAGGCCGCGCTGGTCGCGGATCGCCGTTGCGCCGATATTGAAGTACTGGCCAATCCACGCAGAGGCTCGACCGCCATAAAACAGGTCGGAGAAGTCTGCGCCCAGAGGCGTGTATTCGAATTCGGACACCAGATAGACTTCGTCACCCGATGTTCCCGTACCGTAGGATACGAGGAAACCGTCATCCACCGTTGATGGCAGCGGTTCAAACAGGATCACGCGCCCCTGAATGTAGTCGATATCGTAGTCTTCACCGTAGACGAGGACGCGACGCTCTTTGACAATGTCGTTGAACGGGTCACGCACTTCGATGGTGAGACGTTCGCCGCCTACGGTCAGATCCTGGTAGGAAAGGAAATAAACGGAGTTTCCTGTCCCACGGAACTCATCGCGATGCGGCACTGTTCCTTGCTGTGCACCAAAGGCATCAACCGACAGATAGGCGTCGCCATTCGCGTTGGCTTGCTCAGTGCGGAACTTGAGCTGAGCACCGTAAAGGGACCGGTTCACGTTTGCGAAGTCAGTTCCGGAAATATTCGTGGAGAAATTACCCCACAGAACGTGGCTGTTGCCCTTCTCGACCTTGGCATAAAACTTACCCTGAGACGGGGTTTCATCGGTAATGGATGAGTCATCGCCAAAAGTCGTGTAGGTCCGGTCATCATCGATCCGCTCAATCAGCGACGATGCATCTTTGTCCAGAATGGTTGTGAAAATATCCTGGACCGAAGCTTCACCCGTATCGGCCTGAGCCGTCACATAGACGTCGCCCATGACCTTGCCCTTGAGGAAGCCTGCCAGACGAGCATTGGTGAAGAAATTGTCACCAAACCCACCATTCTCGCCGACCAGTTCCGTCGGTCCTGAAACCGAGGAAGTGCCAACTGTCAGGTCACCCAGTGCAACATAGAAAAAGTCGCTATCCGGAATATAGAGGTTGCGTTGAAATTCCAGGCCGCGCCGGTTGTCGTCCAGCACTGCGATGGTCACGTTGTGCGACCCGGCAGGCAGGACCTGCTCCGTCACGAACTTGCCCTCACCATCGACAGGCACGGGCAAGCCCAGCACGTAAACTGTGCTGTTTGCCGGTACATTTTCACCGAAGACCGTCACCGTACCGCCGCCCACAGCGATATTGGACTTCACCAGTGAGTTGCGACCATAGCCAGACTGCTGGACAGGCTCGTTATCGCCCTGTCCATGATCAGCGGAGAAGATTTTAAGCCGCTGCGCATTGGTTTCGTCGAAGCGATTGTCCTTGTTATAAAGGCGCAAGGAATACTTCAGGTCTGAGTCAATTCCCGCTGGGATTTTCCAGCCCACTGAACGTCCTGCGGGAAGGGGCAGGGTCGCCAGCGGCGTGCTGCCCGTGGAATCGCCTTCGCGGAAAATACGCACTTCGGCGCGTTCAATAAATGCGCCGTAATTCCAGTAAGGCGTAAAGACGACTTCTTCACCGACTGTTGCACCCGCTTTGTTCGACTGGATGTTCGCGGACTTGTCGAGTTTCAAACCGTCAAAAGTCAGCTGCACGTCCATGCGATCCAGCGCAACATCAACCGTGCGTTGGTCGTTCTCGGCCGTGCCCAACGAGCCGTCAATTGGCACACCATCCACAGAAATCTGAAATGGCATTCCATAAGGAATGTTGCGTCCGCCGTCGGGGGCCGCTTGCTCAGTGTTTGGCGCAGCAGGGGATAAATTGATCCCTTGTGCACCTGAAATGGACGCGTAGGCCAAGAGGCCCACCGAGAGCAGCGCACTGGTAGAGACCAGCTGCACCCTCCGGGTCCAGAATTTGAACTCAATCATTACTCGTTCCTTGCCGCATTTTTGCGGCTTAATGATTTTTTTGCTTTGGACGGCTTGCTAGGCCGCAGCTTTGTTGTGCAACCTTTGAGCCACCTCATTTGCTTGAGGATTGAGTGCCGTGGCGCAATGGCTGTGCCACCTCTTTAGCGGTGGCTTTTTGTTTGAGGTAAGATGAGCACCTAATGAGACAAAATGCACGCAAAAACCTGAAAAATAGAGATATATTCTAAAAAAATGGGAACAAGAGAGAAGAATGATGCTGGCTCATAATGCCTCAATGCTTGAGACAGAAAGTGCGTTTGACGTTCTTGCGCGCGCTGAATCGCTAATTTCTGAAGGTCGGCGGATAATAAACCTCGGTATTGGTCAGCCAGATTTCAAAACATCACCGCATATTGTTGAGGCTGCAATTCGTGCTCTGGTTGATGGTCATCATGGCTATACGCCAGCGCCGGGGCTGCCTGACCTGAAGGAAAGTCTGGTTGCCTATTATGATCAACACTTCGGTCAAGCCGTTGAATCATCGAATATTCTTGTGGTTCCCGGCGGAAAAGTGACCATGGCATTCGCCATGATGCTCCTTGGCGAGAAGGGCCGAGAAATCCTTTATCCGGACCCCGGCTTCCCGATTTACCGCTCTATGGCTGCTTACACGGGTGCTAGCGCTGTTCCTTACGCCGTGCATGAGGAATTGGGGTTCAGCTTTAAAGCGTCGGAGATCCTGGAAAAGCTCACGCCGAACACGCGTTTGATCATTCTGAACAGTCCGGGCAACCCGACGGGTGGGTCCAATTTGGAGAGCGAGGTCCAAGAACTGGTCGATGGGCTGGAAAAGTTTCCGAATTGCGCGGTCTTGTCTGATGAAATTTATTCCCGGCTTCACTTCGATGGGCGCAAGCACCAGACCCTGTTGCAGTTTGAGGGCTTGAGAGACCGGCTCATTGTGCTGGACGGCTGGTCAAAGACCTATGCCATGACAGGCTGGCGTTTGGGTTGGGGAATATGGCCCAGCTCGATGATTGGCTCGGCGACTAAATTGGCGATCAATGTCCACAGTTGTGTCAATGCGCCCGCTCAGTTTGCTGCTCAGGCGGCGTTGGAGGGGCCACAGGATGCCGTGGATGAGATGCGGCAGGCTTTTCAGCAAAGGCGCGATTTGGTGCACCAGCGGCTCAACGCAATGCCGGGCATCAGTGCGGCACAGCCCAAGGGCGCTTTCTATGCTTTCCCGAATATCAGTGCCTTGGGCATGCCTTCGCGAAAGGTTCAGGATATTTGGCTGGAAGAGCTGGGCGTAGCGACCATTGCCGGTACATCATTTGGCGATGCGGGTTCGGACTTCATCCGGCTCTCGTTCGCAAATTCGATGGACAACATCAACGAAGCGCTAGACCGAATTGAGGGTTGGGTTACAGCGCTTTGATGCGGCCTGCTGCGCGACCCTGGGGTCGCTGGGTCAGTTGAACGCTGAATCTATCGCCCGGGCGGGGTGGGTCGAGGTCGGCTTGAGCGAGTGCGCGGCTGTCAAAGAACACGTCTTGTGAGCTGTCCTCGCCTTCGCCGACAACAGCGAAGCCGTATCCTTTGGCGAAGTTGAAGAATTTGACTTCCGCTTCGATCCATTCGCTATCATCGGTGTCGTCGTTTTGGGGATCAGCTTCTTCGATCGCAAGCAACTCGGAAACGACCAGACCCTTCGGCCCTTCTTCGAGCAAAACCTCAACACGTGTACCTTCCTGCAGCCAGCGCTTGCCTTGCTTGGCAAGAACACTGGCGTGCAGCAGCGCATCGGCGCTCGCCTCACTTGGCGTAACGAACCCAAATCCTTTGGTTGGATTAAACCATTTCACGACTGCTGGCGTTCCAGCGGAATGTTCAGCTACCACGTGTCCAATACTCCAAAGCCACAACTTCAATATGGACGGGGTTTGAGCCGACTCTAGCTAGGCGGCCCCAAGTGCTTCCAAAAACCGCACCTTTCGAGGGGCGTTGAATAAAATATGGGCAAACTGCACCATTGATATGGAGAACAAAAATGGTCCATATTGAGATTATGTCTAATCCGGAAGAACCAGAAGCGCTGTTAACGGCGACTCAAACCAAACTTGGCCTGGGCGTGGGCTATGGAATTTCGCGCGTGGATATTACCTCGCGTATCCTGAAAGGCGTTATTGGTCATTTCCATGCTTTGGGGTGGTCAGTCTTGCCGGAGTTCACGCTGCCGACGGGTCGGAGGGTTGACGTGATGGGGCTTTCCACCAAGGGGCAGTTCTGGGCTATCGAGATCAAATCCTGCCTGGATGACTATCGCGTGGATCAGAAATGGCAGGAGTATCTCGGGTTCTGTGACCGTTTCAGTTTTGCGGTCGACCCGGATTTCCCACTGCCTCAGTTGCCAAGCGACGTCGGGGTCATTCTGGCTGACAATTTCGAGGCTTATGAGATGCGTCCACCCAAGCACACGGATCCTTTGCCCAGTGCTCGGCGACGTGCGTTGCTGATGAAATATGCAACGAACGCCGCGGACCGACTTGTCCGCGAGCGTTCCTTACTGTAGCGCACTTTCGTCTAAACGCGAGGCGCGTACTTGTTCAAAATCCGCTGTAGTGTGCGCCGATGCATGCGCAAGCGACGCGCAGTTTCCGACACGTTCCGATCGCATTGTTCATAGATGCGCTGGATGTGTTCCCAGCGAATCCGGTCAGCGGTCATAGGGAACTCTGGCGGCGGCGGCAGGAGCCCATCGCCGGAAAGGAGAGCCGCCTCGATCACGTCCGCATCAGCGGGTTTTGGCAGATAGTCATGGGCGCCAAGCTTCACGGCAGAAACCGCCGTAGCGATGTTGCCGTAGCCGGTCAGCACAACCACGCGGCTGTTTGGGCGCGCTTCAGTCAAGGCCGTGACAACGTCCAAGCCGTTGCCGTCATCCAACCGCAGGTCAACAACGGCAAAGGCAGGAGGACTCAGCGATGCTGCTTCTTTGCCGTCTCGCACCGTATTGGCGGTCACCGGTTCAAAGCCGCGTCGCTCCAGAGCGCGGGCCAGGCGTTCGGCAAAACGCGTATCGTCGTCGACAATGAGCAGGCTGCGATCAACATCGCCTTGCAGTGCTGCTGCTTCCGTCGACTCTATGGAAATAGTCGCAGACATTCCGTTTTCTCTTGGTTCTCTGCGCGATCCGGTTACGTGGATTTTCTGCGCAGAAATTAACTTTCACCGCTTAAACTATGTCGGTTCCACTCAACAGCAACCGATGCGCCCCCTCTGCGACGATTTGTAAAGTCGAGGGTCGCGCCGGTGTGTTCGAGCAGGGTGCGAGCGATGAAAACGCCAAGCCCCATTCCGCTCTCTTGCCCCTGCTGGCGCTGTGCCCGTTTTGCCCGTGTCCGCTGGCCCGTGCCCTGTACGTAAGGTTCACCCAGTCGCCCCAGAACAGCGGCATCGAAACCGGGTCCATCGTCGCGGATCAGAATCTTGAGTGTGTCAGCTGTCCATGTGGCTTGCAGGATGACCTCGGAGTCAGCGAACTGGATGGCATTCTGGATGAAATTGCCAAGGCCGTGGATCAGTTCGGGCCGACGGGGGATCGTCGGCTGATCGAGCAACGAGACGTCAAGCTCATCCATATCTGATGTTGCGCGTTCGTCTTCATCGTCGTCTTCATGGATGGGGTCGGCAAGGATCGTCACTGTAACGCGGTCCTGCTGATGCGGGTGAGCTGCGACCTCCAGCAAAGTTGAAACAGGCAGGTGGTGATAGGGGTCATCACTGTCTGGCGGACCAGCATTACGCTGTTCCAGCTCAACCAAAATATCGCGGCAGCGCTTTGTTTCCTGCACCAGTAGTGCAGCGTCTTCGGCGTGCGCTGAGCCGGGCGGCAGATCGCGCAGGAGTTCTTTGGACACGACAGCGATTGTGGAAAGCGGTGAGCCCAGTTCATGCGCTGCCGCCGCCGCCAGACCGCCGAGCGCGGACATCCGCTGCTCTCGCACCAGGGCGAGTTGTGAGGCTGTCAGCGCGTCTGACATATCTCGCGCGCGCTGGGCCAGCCACGACACGTAAAGCGCAACGAACAGGATCGAGAGGACCAGCGAGGCCCAGATTGCGCCCGTGAAAGTAACCGGGAAGATGACAGGCTCGGTTGACCAGGGAAGAGGCAGTGAGGTCACGGCCAGAACCGTCACAATGGCGATGGCCAGAAAAGCCAGAATGGAGGTTGTCGAGCGTTTCAGAATGGACGCTGAGACGGTGACCGGCGCAAGAATGATGATCGCAAAGGGGTTGGAAACCCCGCCGGTAAGCCACAGCAGAATGCCCAGCTGCGCCAGATCCCAGGCCAGATAACGACCGGCTTCCTGATCCCTGAGCCACAGCGCGTCGCGCCCCCGACTGCGCCGACCTTGCCAGGCCCAAATGGTCACGATGATGTTGATGCTGATGGGAACCATCGCGAAGCCAACGGGCAACTGAAAGCCCATGGCGAAGTACACCACCATCACGGCAGCAGCCTGCCCCGCGATGGCGATCCAGCGCATGGCGGTGACAATACGGAAGGAGACCAACCCGCGTGTGGCTTCGAGTTGGTCAGAAATTCCATTGAGGGGCGTAACGGTTGTCATGCCCTTAAGCTGTCAGGATTGTCGGAAAAGGAAAGGCCTTTGTCCCTAGTGAACGCTTTCGCTGACCCCGGCGTCCTCAAAGGTCGACATGCCGCGGTGCAGGTTACAGGCAGACCGGACCACCTGCGCGGCCAAGGTCGCGCCAGACCCTTCGCCCAGACGCATGCCAAGTTGCAGGATGGGTTTCTTCCCCAAGCGTGCCAGCACGTCGCCGTGCGCGCCTTCGACCGAGAGGTGCCCGGCGAGGCAGTGGTCGATGGACTCTGGCGCCCAAGCGTGCAAGCAGGCCGCCGCCGCGCAACAGATATAGCCATCCAGAATCACGGGCACACGGCCCATGCGCGCCGCCAGAATAGCGCCTGCAATCGCGGCGATTTCCTTACCGCCGAGCCGCATCAGGATTTCGAGGCCGTCTTGAGCGGCGTCACGGTGCAGCTCAACGCCGCGACGGACAACATTGATTTTGTTGGTCAGCGCGTCGCCTTCTACGCCCGTCCCCGGACCCGTCCAGTCTTCGGCCTTTCCGCCGTATAGAGCATGGTAGATCGCAGCTGCCGAAGTCGTATTGGCAATCCCCATTTCACCCAGCATGAGCAGGTCAACGCCCGGCTCTACCGCCATCATGCCGTAGGACATGGCTTGCGCGCATTCTTCTTCGCTCATCGCAGGGCGCTGGGTGAAGTCTTCCGTGGGCTGGTCCAGTGCCATCTCATACACCATCAGGTCGCCATCGAGGTCGCCCACCAGCTGATTAACCGCTGCACCGCCGGACTGGAAGTTCAGAACCATCTGCGCCGTGACTTCAGCGGGAAAGGCAGAGACGCCCAAAGCTGCGACCCCATGATTACCGGCAAAAACCGCCGTGCGCGGGTGGTTGACAGCCGGCAGTTCCTTGCCCTGCCAACCCGCCATGAAAATCGCAAGATCCTCCAGATCAGCCAAAGCGCCTGCGGGCTTAGTCAGAATGGCATTCCGTGCTTGAGCGGCTGCTACTGCTGCACTGTCGATGGCCGGGAGGACCGGGAGCAGGTCACGGATTTCGGCGAGGGAAGCGATGGGGTTTTGTTCTGTGGTCATGCAATCAACTTCGCGGTAAAGCGGTGGTACGATTCAGTCATCGAATGAAAAGAGGTATAGCCGATGAGTTGGCGGACGGCATTGGGCAGCTTGAGCACCAGCCTTGCGTTTCTGACGCGATTTCCCCTGCCATCATTCCTTTTTCGCGACCATATTGCGGCTTCTAGCGCCGCTTGGGGGTTTCCGCTGGTCGGTTTGCTGATTGGTGCCGTGCTGGCTGCTTTGCTTTGCGTGCTAACCCTGCTGGGGCTGCATCCGGTTTTAGTAGCGGTGTTGGTGCTGGGGGCGTCCATTCTGGCGACCGGGGCCCTGCATGAGGACGGCCTGGGTGATGTCGCTGATAGCTTGGGTGGCGGCACTCGAGAGCGCAAACTGGAAATCATGAAGGACAGTCGTCTGGGGACATTCGGGGTCCTGGCGCTTATCCTTATGGCTGCGTTAAAGCTGGCTTTCTTCACGGCGCTGGCGGAGGGCTTTAACCTGTGTCTGGTGTTTGCCAGCCTGATCGGTGCCAGTGTTGTTTCTCGCGCTCTGATGACTTTGGTCTGGTCCGTTCTTCCTGCTGCCAACACATCCGGACTGGGCGCTGAGCGACCATCGTTGTTTACGGGCGTTGTCGCCTTGGCGGTTGGCTGCGCTATTCTTGTGGTTTTGGTGCCTTTGGCGGGGATGGTTGTTCTGGTCGGAACCGTCTGGGCCGTGGTCATAGCCGTGGCCTTTGCTGTTTTTGCAAGGTGGCAATACGGCGGTGTTACTGGTGACGTGTGTGGGGCGACCCAAATGCTGACAGAGTTGGCCTTTTACGGTGCGGCGCTTTCATTGATTTCCTGAGACTTGAAGGGTGAACGAATTTCATGGCTACAGTCACGCGTTGGTTCTGGGTGCGACATGCACCGGTCATCAATCCCAACCATATCGTCTACGGCGCTTCGGACATGCCAGTCGATGTCAGCGAAACACACATGTTCACGCCTGCTGCACGCGCCTTGCCGCGGGGGGATGATGTTGTTTGGCTGACCAGCACCGCAGGCCGCACCCATAAAACGCGGGACGCCATTATTCGGGAAGGCTACCCCCAGGTTCAAAGCACAGAAGATGGTCGCTTTGCCGAGCAGGGACTGGGTGACTGGGAAGGCCTGACTTGGGACGAGGCGTTGCCGGGGGGTGAGCAGCATCCGTTCTGGCACACAACGGCTGAATACCGACCACCCCAAGGTGAAAGCTTCATCGACGTTATCGAACGCGTTCAGCAAGGCGTGCTGGACTGGACCGAGAAGCACCGCGGCAAGGATATTGTCTGCGTTGCTCATGGCGGCGTCATTCGTGCCATGACGTCGATTGCCATGGGGTTGTCGCCGGACAAGGCGCTTTCCGTGGGCGTGGATAATTGTTCGATCAGTCGATTTGACTGGGTTGAGTACGGTGAAGGGGAAGCCAAGCGCGCCTGGCGCACCGGTTACGTCAATCTTAGCCCCCGAAAACCCTGGGGTTTTGCGAACGGCTCTGCGCTGGGTGATCACGAGCGCGGTTAGTTTTCGCAAGATTCGGAGGGTTTGGCTGGTTGCTCTGACTTAGGTTGACCCCGATCAACGGGACGCCTGCGTGAGAAAGGAAGATCAATGGCCCGTCAGAGTGCAGAAAACAGCGATGATGTTGTGTTGGCGCAGCAGGCTGCTGATCTGATTGAGCAACGCGTCACCGACCTTGAAAGGCCGCGCCAGCTTTCGCTCAAGGTCCTCGCGGCTGATCTGGGTGCCACGCCTACACAGCTACAAAAGGCGTTTTCGCGCGTGGTTGGAATCTCACCCTGGGACTACGGTGCTGAAAAGCGAGCGCAGGCCTTTCGCGCAAACCTGAAAGATGCGGCCAGCGTGACCGATGCCATCTACGCGGCCGGCTACGGCAGCCCAAGCCGCGTTTATGAGCAGAGCGGTTTTCTGCTGGGCATGTCGCCTGCGTCTTATGCCAAGCACGGTCAAGGGGCCTGCATCAGTTTCGACATCGTCAACAGTCCCTTGGGGCGGCTGCTGGTTGCGACGACCGAAGTGGGGCTGTGCTTTCTTGCCTTTGGCGAAGACGATGAAGATCTGCGTTCCGAACTGGCCATGGAGTTCAAAAATGCAGACCGTCTCAGCCGTGATGAAGTTGGCTTGCGCGACGTTCTTGAAGATGTTGTGGCGCATCTGGAAACAGGAAAATTGCCCAGCCGCGCGCTTGCCTTGGACGTGCAGGGAACGGCCTTCCAGCGTCGGGTTTGGCAGGCGCTTCTGGCCATCCCAACAGGCGGCGTTGTCTCTTACGCGGACTTGGGGCTGGAGATGGGAATGGAGGCTGGACAGCGGGCTGTGGCCAAGGGCTGTGCGACCAATAAGGTTTCGCTGCTGATTCCCTGTCACCGCATTGTGCGCAGCGATGGCACCCCCGGTGGTTACCGCTGGGGCGTGAAGCGAAAGCAAAGACTTTTAGCTATGGAAACGCAGCGAATTGGTGCAAAAGAAGGGCAGAACTCGAGAGATCCAAGCTAACCTTTTTCCGAGACAGATTTGATCAACAAAGCGCTATTTCGCGATCCTGAAGCCGTAGAAGTCGCCAACCGGACTTTTGACGTTTCTGTAAACCGTCTCAAGCGAGCGCGGCGTCTGACAATGCGCATCGATACCAACAAGAGCCTGATCAAGATCTCTGCCCCTCAACACGTCGATACGGACACTGTTCGCGCCTTTCTTGGCCGAAATCGGGCCTGGCTGGAGCGTCAGGTCGAAACCCGCCCTTCGGCTCAAGTGGTTCGGGAGGGAAGTGTTATTCCGTTCCGAGGGCAGGATTACCGGATTGTCATTGACGAAAAGGCCCAAGCAATCACCCCGAATGAGCAGGGCGAAATTAGGCTGCCAGCGCGGGGCGAGCCGGTTTTGCGGTTGCAACGTTTTCTGATTGCGCAAGCCTCCGAAGACCTCAAAACACGCGCAGAAAGGTTGTCCCAAAAACTGGGTATTCCCTTTCGGTCGCTGCGTGTGCGCGATACCAAAACGCGCTGGGGTAGCTGTTCATCCAAGGCTGGTTTGAACTTCTGCTGGCGGCTGATTTTTGCAGAAGATGCGATCCGTGAGTACGTCGTCGCGCATGAAGTGGCTCACCTCAAGCACATGGACCATAGCCCCGCTTTCTGGGCCCAGTGCAAGGCGCTTTGCCCCGTTAATCTCGATATCGAAGACGCCAAGAATACGCTGCGGCGTGAAGGTAACGGCTGGCACGCTTTGGTCTTTGACGGGTCTGCAGGACGATGAGACCTGCGGGTCAGGCTGATGTTGTCGTCAAGCGCGCAGGCATTAAGGATGTCCGCAAGCTCACGCATCTGATCAAACAGTTCGCAGTTGAGAGCGGAGAGTCACCAAACGCCGTGACGGAGGAGGCTGTTCTCGTCAAAGCACTGCAGTATTTGACGGTTTACATCGCCTACCATCAAGACGAGTCAATCGGCTACGTGCTGGGCATGGAATCACTGGGGGGGCGCGGTTCAGCCACACCGGAGTTGCCGGGGTATTATCTGGGCGATCTGTTTGTGATTGAGGACTGGAGGCAGTTGGGACTGGGCCGGGCACTGCTCTCCGCAATGCTGCAGACCCCAACCAGTTGGGGCGCAACACGGTTTGTCAGGTGGGAGATGTCGACCTTGCCGGACCATGACCACATCCGGTCCTTTTACGATGCCATACTGCCAGATCGTCACACGGGCATACCCTATGTCTGGGAAGCCCCGGAAGGGTCTGCAACGATTTCGCCGGAGCGATATATGGCCTTCCGGCCCCGCCGTTTGATGACGGAACGAGCGTGGCTGTCGCTTGAGCCGGCATTTGCCACACAAGGAGGGCGATGGTTTGCTCGCTTGCATGAACTGGCCGGTTCGCCAGCGGATTATCCCCTTCTGCTCGATGCGCTGGCCTCTGACGGATACGCTTACCTGTCGATGGCTGAGGGCCTTGATTTACCCTACGATGGCGCAGAACAAATGATCCAAGGCTGCTATCGCCTTGGCAATGCAGAAGCCTGCCTGGTTGTTTTTCCGCCAAAATCTGAATGAGCGGGGATGTTTGCCGGATTGTTGCCGTAAAGAACCTTGAAGGACAGTTGTTCGACCATTTCAGATGGTTGTTTAGCAAGGGAACATCGCGCCAGAATGCTCGAAGCACTTCGACAAGGTGAACCACGTGCCTGGCAGACCTTTTGTCAGGATCATGCCGGTCTGGTTCTGCACGTCGTTCGCCAGACGTTCGGGCGGTACGGGTTGCGTGGCGATCCGCACGACATGGAAGATGTCGGGCAGGAAGTCTTCATTCGGCTTTCCAAGCAGGATTTTGCCTTGCTCAAGAAGTTTGATCCCGAGCGGGCCAAGCTCACGACTTTCCTTCGTGTGGTTGCAAGCTCAACTGCGATTGACTGGCTGCGTCGTCGGCGTCCTCAATCAGAGGACATTGATGACCACGCGGGGGCATTAGCGGATGAGCGATCAACCCAGGCATTTGACGCTATCGGTCAGTCAGAAACGGCTTTGCAAGCGGTGGAAGAGGAAGTCGGTAACGCCGGATTGTCGGATCGCCAACGGGTGATCCTGAAGCTCATGTTTGACGAAGACATGGACGTCGAGGACATTGCAACGAAGTTGGGTATCGCAGCCCAAACGGTCAGAAGCGCCAAGCATAAGGCGCTCACTAAGCTGCGGGACGCCTATGAGGCCAAAAAAGAAACGGAGGCCCGGAGATCATGACGAAAGAGCACTTCAGCCAAAGGTCGACCGAACCAGAAGCTTTGCCAGACGACTTTGATCCGATGGAAATGGCTGCGTTTCTCGAAGGCGAGAGCAACACCAAGCTGGTTAAGGGCCTGACGGAGTCATCTGTGCTGCGTGCGGTTGCGGCGGCTGGATTGGATAGCTCGCTGCATGCCGACGTCGACGCGGCTGCCGCGCTGGCCGAGCGTGCAACTCCCCTCGCGCGAAGAGCGGGCGAGGGGACAGCAAGAAGCTCGGAAGCAGGTTGGATTGTAAGCCTGACCGGATGGTTGGGCGCGGATTGGCGCGGCGCGGCGGCTGGTGTTGTGCTGGGCATCTTTGGTTTCGGGGCTGGCTTGGCTGGCGGTCTCGGTCTGGGAGACATCGGCGTGAGCTCGGACGATATATTGATTTACACCAGCGGTTCTGAAGTCTTTGCCTTCGATACAACCGCAAGCGACTCAAACCTCTATGCCACCGACTCTTTCGAGGCGGTCTTTGGCAGTTTCCAGTAGGGGAAAACGGATGATACGGTTACTTGTTATCGTCATTGTTGGCATGATTGCACTGAACATCGGCATGGGCGCTGCTTTGCTCAAAAGCCGCTTTGACGCTGTGGCCAGCATCAAGGCCCTGAAAACGGAAATTCAAACCCGAGACTCCCTCGATGGTGGCCGTCGGGATGGTAAGGGCGGCAAGGGCCCGCAAGACTTCCGCGAAGTGCGGAACAAGCTGGGCTTGAACGAGGAACAGGCCCAAGCCTTTCGTCGTTTCATGAAAGCCCGCCGAGACACGCGCAAAGCGTTCGCCGAAGACATGAAAAGGAATGAGGAGGCCATGCGTGCCGCCATTCTTTCCGACGTGCTGGACGTTGAGGCGATCATCATTCTGCGCGATGAAATCGATGGCCGACGTCGGAGTTCCAACGATGAAGCGTTTCGCAGTCTGGCGATTGTCATGCAGACCATGAGCAAGGAGCAGCGTGAAGCTATGCTTGAGCTGGCTGCTGGAAGACCTAACTCGCTCTTGTTCCTTTAGGCACAGAGGGCTATTCCTTACCGTCCTGATATTTACTTGGACGGATTGATCGCTATGGAACTTCGTATCGAACGGCAAAGCCTGATGCGCAGTCTTTCACACGTGCAGAGCGTAGTGGAGCGCAGGAACACGATTCCAATTCTGTCCAACGTTCTGATCGAGTGCGAAGGCGACGCGGTAACGCTCACGGCCACCGACATGGATCTGACCATCACGGAGACCACCGGAGCGAGTGTTGCGAACCCTGGTGCCGTCACTGCCCCTGCGCACATGCTGTTTGACATTGTGCGGAAGCTGCCTGATGGGGTCGAGGTCGGCCTTACCAGCCAGAGCGATACGGGTCGGATGATCCTGACCGCTGGGAAGGCGCGCTTTGAACTGTCTACGCTGCCGCGGGAAGACTACCCGTCACTCGATGGCGCACCCATGCCGATCTCCTTTGAAATGCCGGCTGAAGAACTCAAGACCCTGATCGAGCGCACGCGCTTTGCGATTTCGACCGAAGAAACCCGCTATTACCTCAATGGTATCTACTTGCATGCCATGGGCGAGGGGGCGTCTGCTGCGCTGCGGGCTGTGGCGACTGACGGTCACCGTCTTGCACGGTTTGAGACTGTGCTGCCAACCGGCGCAGGTGAAATGCCGGGTGTGATCGTTCCCCGCAAAACTGTGGGTGAGCTGGCCAAGCTGCTGGATGCCGGTGATGAGAACGTCCGCGTATCTCTTTCCGACTCCCGTATCGAATTCCGCTTCTCGGACGTGACACTGTCATCCAAGCTGATTGACGGTACATTCCCAGACTACGAGCGCGTGATCCCGACAGCGAACGACAAGTCCATGACAGTGGACAAAGCCACCTTTGCCCAAGCGGTAGACCGCGTTTCAACCATCGCATCTGCGGAAAGTCGGGCCGTGAAGCTGGCTGTGGCGGCGGGTCGTTTGAACCTATCGGCCAATTCCCCGGATCGTGGGCAGGCCAACGAGGAAATCGAAGTCGAATACGGCTCTTCAGACCTCGAAATTGGCTTTAACGCACGCTACCTGCTCGACATTGCTACTCAGCTTTCTGGGGATTCTGCTGAATTTGTCTTTGCAGATGCTGGCTCTCCGACCTTGGTGAAGGACAAGGACAGCGCGTCTGTGCTGTACGTCCTCATGCCGATGCGCGTCTAAAGCGCGACGTCGGGGAACAGGGAACCGTCTATCGTGGAAGCAGCAGGCTCGGTCTGGATCAGCCGTTTGGCCTGCTCGCACTTTCGCTCCTACGCGCAGCTTGACGTCAGTCTGCCTCAAGGCCCCGTCGCCTTTGTGGGGTCCAACGGCGCGGGAAAAACCAACTTGCTTGAAGCCATTAGTCTGTTTGCGCCTGGTCGTGGATTGCGGGGTGCTGCGGCTGCCGATGTCGCCAGTCGGAACGCAGAGGGGGCCTTGCTGAACCCGTCGGGGACGTGGGCGGTTTCAGCCAGCGTCGAAACCCCCCTTGGTACGCGTCAGCTTGGTGTGGGCTTGGATGCCCAAGGCGGGAAACGCGTTCTTCGCCTTGATGGTAAGAACAAGAACGGTGCTACGGCCTTTGCCGAGATTTTACCCCTGCTTTGGCTGACGCCGGATGATGATGCTCTGTGGCGCGGTCCCGCACAGGATCGACGACGCTTCCTTGACCAACTCGTTGCAGCCTATGACCCCGGACACGTGAGCAACGCACTGGCCTACACGCAGGTCATGCGTCAACGGCTGAAAATCCTGAAAGACGCGACCAAGGCCAACACCACGCCGGATGGCGCGTGGCTGGATAGCCTTGAAGAGTCCATGGCGCGTCACGGCGTGGCAATGGCGGCGGCGCGGCGCGGTCTGATGCGTCGGCTTTCCGACCGCATTGAGCAGGGCGTAGGACCTTTTCCCGGCGCGCGTTTGGGTTTCAAGCCAGGGATTGAAACCGCTTTGGCACAAGACTCGGCGCTCGACGTTGAAGACCAATTTCGGCGCAAGCTTGCTGAGGTTCGTGTCCGAGATGGGATCGTGGGACAGTCCACGTCCGGGCCGCATCGCTCAGATCTGGAGGTGCATCACGCCGTCCACGGTCGAGAAGCTTCACAGTGTTCGACGGGGGAGCAAAAGGCCCTGTTGCTCGCTGTGATTCTGGGTCACGCCCAATTGCTGACAGCAGCCCGCCGTTTGAAGCCGATTATGCTGCTTGATGAAGTCGCAGCGCATCTGGATTTGCCCCGAAGAGCCGCTTTGTTAGAGGCTTTGATCCCTTTGGGTGGTCAAATATGGATGACAGGTACCGAATCGGTAACATTCTGCGAAATAAGCGGTGAAATTGCTTTGTTTTCAGTCCATAATGGACGCGTAAATCAAGAGACCTAAAGACCCGGTCGCAAAGCCTGAAGGCGAGGCCGACAAAAGTGGGAAACCATGGCAGAACAGCAGCAAGACGAATACGGCGCCGATAGCATCAAAGTCCTCCGTGGATTGGATGCCGTGCGCAAGCGCCCCGGTATGTATATTGGCGATACGGACGACGGCTCGGGCCTGCATCACATGGTGTATGAAGTGGTCGATAACGCCATCGATGAAGCGCTGGCCGGACACTGTGACCGCACGCTGGTGATCCTACACGAAGATCACTCGGTTTCGGTACAAGACAACGGTCGCGGCATTCCAGTCGATATTCACCCTGAAGAGGGCGTTTCGGCGGCTGAAGTGATTATGACCCAACTGCACGCCGGCGGTAAGTTTGACCAGAATTCGTACAAGGTTTCCGGTGGTCTGCACGGTGTTGGTGTTTCGGTGGTGAATGCGCTGTCCTCGAAGCTGGAGCTGACCATCTGGCGTGATGGCAAAGAACATCAGATGACCTTCTCCCACGGGGAGGCTGATGGACCTTTGGCCGTGACTGGCGAAGTGCCTGCTGACCAGACAGGGACGCGGATCCGCTTTTGGCCGTCTTCTGACACCTTTACCCAGACCGTTTTCAGCTACGACACACTCGAAGCGCGGTTGCGCGAGTTGGCGTTCCTGAACTCCGGCGTGCGCATCATTCTGACCGATGAGCGTCCGGATACACCTGTTGAAGCGGATCTGATCTACGAAGGCGGACTAACGGCCTACGTCAAATATCTCAATCAGGCCAAGCAGTCGCTGGTTCCGGATCCGATCCTGATGACGGCATCCAAGGACGGTATCACCGTTGAGGTCGCGATGGAGTGGACCGACGCCTATCACGAAAACACCCTGTGCTTCACCAACAACATCCCGCAGCGGGATGGCGGAACGCATTTGGCGGGCTTCCGTGGTGCGCTGACGCGACAGGTTAATGGCTACGCAAACGAGAGCGGGATCGCCAAGAAGGAAAAGGTCACGCTGACCGGTGACGATGCGCGCGAGGGTTTGACCTGTGTGCTGTCAGTCAAGGTTCCAGATCCCAAATTCTCCTCCCAGACCAAGGACAAGCTGGTTTCCTCCGAAGTTCGCCCCGTGGTCGAAAGCGTGGTTAACGAGGAGCTTCAGCGCTGGTTTGAAGAGCATCCGCAGGAAGCGCGTCGCATCGTTCAGAAAGTCTGTGAAGCCGCTTCCGCCCGTGAAGCGGCCCGCCGCGCGCGTGAGCTGACGCGGAAGAAGGGTGGTTTGGACATTAACTCTCTTCCGGGCAAATTGGCTGACTGTCAGTCGCGGGATCCGGAAGTGGCCGAAGTCTTTCTGGTGGAGGGTGACTCCGCAGGGGGTTCGGCAAAGCAGGGCCGCGACCGGAAGTTTCAGGCTATCCTGCCTTTGCGTGGGAAAATTCTGAACGTCGAGCGTGCCCGTTTCGACAAGATGTTGGGCAGTCAGGAAATCGGCACGCTGATCGCCGCGCTGGGAACCGGAATTGGCCGTGAAGAGTTCGACGCAGACAAACTGCGCTACCACAAGATCGTCATCATGACCGACGCGGACGTAGACGGCGCACACATCCGGACGCTGCTGCTGACATTCTTCTATCGTCAGATGCCTGAGTTGATCGAGCGCGGGAATTTGTACATTGCGCAGCCGCCGCTGTTCCGGGCCAAAAAAGGGTCCTCTGAGACCTACCTGAAAGATCAGGCAGCGCTGGATGAATACTTGCTTAACGAAGGCCTCAAAGACGCCTTGCTGACCCTTGGGGATGGCAGCCAGCGCGCCGGTGCTGATTTGGCCGACGTTGTCCGCAAATCGTTGAGCGCGTCACGGTCGGTGACCATGATGGGCAGAATTGTCGGTAGCGCTTTTGTGGTGGAGCAGGCAGGTCTGGCCGGTTTCTTCCCCGATGGTGCCGGTGAGCGTGTGGCGCAAAACCTGACCGAGCGGCTGAACCTTGCTTCTGAAGAGCACGAACGCGGCTGGGAATGCTTTGTTGAGGGGGGCACCAACCAGGAAGGCCAGCGGCTGATTTCCGCGCGGACCCTCCGCGGTGTGCCGCAGCGCTATACGTTGTCTGCCCGCGATCTTGATGGTCGCGATGGGCGTCGTCTGTCTGCGCTGATGCCAGAAATCGCACCGCTTTTTGCCAAGCCGTCGCGTTTGGCGTTTGGCGATGAACCGTCCATTGAGCTGTTCGGTCCTTCTGCTTTGGGTAAAGCCATTCTGGACCGAGGCCGGAAGGGTCAGAACGTATCCCGATACAAGGGTCTGGGCGAAATGAACGCCGATCAGTTGTGGGAAACGACATTGGATCCAAACGCGCGGACTTTGCTGCAAGTGCGGATCGAGCAAGGCAAGACAGCCGATGCGGTCTTTGCGACGCTCATGGGGGACCAGGTGGAACCGCGCCGGGATTTCATCCAGGCGAATGCATTGGAAGTCGTAAACCTCGATGTTTAAGTCTCTCGCAGGCGTCCTTGGGGGCGCCTTGCTTCTTTTGGCAGCGGGGGTCAGGCCCGCGCAGGCTCGCGACCTTGAGCTGCTTGAAGTCTACGAGTTGGCCGCGTCCATCCTTTCGCGGCAAAACCCCCTGTTTCTGTTTCCCGGTTTGCAGGCTGAAAACATTGCTGTGAACGGTAACGGAGGCGAATATCAAATCGTTCTTAACGGTCTGGGATTGCCAGGTTCAACGGCAACAGTGCCGGACCCGGTCACGATCCGCATGCCCAAAACCGTATCAGAGGGCGAGTTGATTGATGTTTTGGTACAGGGGTTACCCACCTCGACCATCATGCCCGGTGGACAGTCACTCAAGATGATCGACCCTCAGTTCGAAGGGGTGTGGTCCATTGAAAACCGTGGATTTGAACGCTTTGCGCTCTCCGTTGATCGCATCCGCTTCAAAGGCGCGGGGATCGCCTACACTGCACGCAAGCTCGCTGCGTCCCTGTCTCGGCTTGAGGATCGCCATGTTCTGCGATTTGAGATTGATGGCTTTGAAGCCGAATACGGCGACAGCTTTACAGGTAAGGAAAGCGCCCAGGGCCTGAGCATAGAGCTGTCAGTACCGGTCACGTCCATGAGCGGTCAGGTGCTCTTGGCTTTGGCCTACCGAATGAGCGGGATCCTGCTAACGGAGACAGAGGTTCAAGCAACCCTTGCCCCTGATCCGCCGCTTGTTGCCAGCCTGAATGGTCTGCAAATCAAGTTTGAGTTCGACGGCGAAAGCTGGGAACAGATCGTCCCGCCCTCTCAGGGTCAACTCGGACCGCTTACGCTGCAGGCTGTAGTCGAAGAAGATAACCAACCTGACGAAAGCCGCGTGACCCTGATTGCGTCCTTAAACTCACTGACCCAAACGCTGGAACAGATGAAAGTTGCGGTCGAGCAGCCCTCGACCATGGTTCTGGAACTGGGCGGGATCAATTCGGACGCGCTCGCCGATTTGCTGCTTGATCGCTATGAGGGCTTTGACGCCCCAGACCTGGGCGAGCAGGTGTCCCTGTCGGCAGCGGTCGATGTGGCAAAGGTCGCTGTGCAGGTCCCGCAAATTGATTTGGACTTCGCCGCCGACCTGCTGTCCGGCAGTCTGGTCAGCACGCCGCGTGACAACGGTGCCCAGAATTTCGAACTGACCGGAAGGGCGGAAAAGCTGCAGGTCATCGATTGGCTGAACAAGGATCAATTGGAACCCTTTGCTTCTACCATCGTTACTCCGGGCCTGCCCCGTGAAGCCGCGCTGACAGTGGGAATCGATGGCCTGAAGTCTGACGATATCCAAAACCTGCTGACGGCTCTCCTCGCGCTCGATTTTCGGGGAATCATGGGGGCGCTACCAAAGGACCTTGGCGCTTTAGAGTTGGTTTTGGGGGAGTCCTTTTACCGGTCTCGACTGGTGGAAGCAGAGTGGTCCGGACGATTGAAGCCTCGGCAGGGCCGGATTCCGGTTGAGGGAACGCTTGAGCTGGTCACTGGACCTTTGGCTCCCCTGCAGATTGGTATGCAGCAATCCATCGGCACGCCCGTGCCTCTCATCTCTCAGTCCATGTCGGCAGGTATTCTTGGCCTGACACTGCTGCAGACCTTCGCGGTGCGGGAAGAGGGGGGGAAGCTCAGGTTTGAAATGGAGTTTCCGGCAGAAGGCGGTTTGCCGCTGGTGAATGGTCGGCCACTGCCCTTCCAACAATTTATTCGTTAAGCGGGGATGGCTGCTGACGTTTTCTCGTAAAGCATTACACAATGGGAGAAAAACATGCAGACAGATCCTCGACTTCGCGCGCTCAATCGCTTTGGCCTCGGTGCCCGTCCCGGTGAGTTGAGCCGTATCGAACCGCAGTCTTGGCTCCGCGCTCAGGTTCAGACATCAGCAGTGATGCAGCCTGCGGGGGATCTGCCTTCGACCCAAACCATCGTGGAGCAGATCGCAGCGGCGCGACAGAATGGAAAAGTGTCGCAAGAAATGCGCAGCGCCATGCGCAAGCAAGGCCGAAAGCAGATGGGCGATGAAATGCTGGCGTCGCTCAATCTTGCCGTCACCACCAACGCGCCTTTCGCCGAGCGACTTGTCCGGTTTTGGAGCAATCATTTTGCCATAAGTGCGCAAGGCGAGCAGTTGGTAACCTACGTCGCTGGCGCCTATGAGCGTGAAGCCATTCGTCCCCATGTCTTTGGCCGTTTTGAGGATATGGTTCTGGCAACGGCCATGCACCCGGCCATGCTGATATACCTCGACCAGACCCGCTCAATCGGTCCCAAATCACGGGTGGGGCGGAGAAGTGAGCGTGGATTGAACGAGAACTATGCACGCGAGCTGATGGAGCTCCACACCCTTGGTGTGGATGGGGGCTATACACAGGATGACGTGCGTCAGCTGGCGCTTATGCTCACTGGATGGACAGTGGGCGGTGTCTTCCGTGGTCGCAATACCAGTGAGCCTAAGCCTTTTGCCTTCATGGATCAGCTGCATGAGCCCGGCACCAAAGTCCTCCTTAACCGACGCTTCGCCGAAGCGGGTGTAAACGAGGGCCGACAGGCTATTTCTCTGCTGTGCCAGCATCCTTCTACAGCACGATTTATTGCCACCAAGCTGGTGCGCCATTTCGTGGCTGATCGACCCCATCCGCTTGATGTCGACTACGTCGCTGGTGTTTTTCAAAATACAGGAGGCGATCTGCGCGCTGTCAGCTTGGCGCTTCTGGATCTTGATTCTGCCTTTTACGGGACCGAGCGCAAGTTTCGACCGCCACAAGAGTTTGTCATCGCTGCGGCGCGGGCGCTGGGTTTGCAGCAGGCTGGTCGCAACGCGCTGCAGGCTCTGCAGAGCATGCGTCACGCGCTCTGGTCGCCGTCATCCCCTGCAGGTTACGGCGATACCGTTGTTGACTGGGCGGACCCAGATAGTCTGCTGCGCCGCGCAGACTTCGCCAAGGTCATGACCAAGCGCATGCGACGGACCATCGATCCCGGTGCGGTGCTGGCTGAAACCATGCAGGTGTCAAATCCTACCGCCCTGCTGCGTTTGCTGGACCAGCAGCCGACCCATCAAACCCAACTGGCTTTATTGATCGCCAGTCCTGATTTTCAGTGGAGGTAAGTGTCATGGGCGCTTTGAACCGACGTTCTTTTCTTGGCACGGCTTGTGCCGGTGGTCTCGCAACAACTTTTGCCCCTTCGCTGAGCTTTGGCCAGGCCGCTACAGATCGGCGCTTTGTCTTTGTGCTGTTGCGCGGCGCGATGGATGGCTTGCACTCGATTGTGCCGGTCGGTGACCCCAGCTACCGCGCCGCCCGAGGGAAGCTCGCTTACGCTGCGGGAGATCTGACCCGGCTGGACAACATGTTCGGTCTGGCACCCGGTTTGGCTCCTTTGGCGGCCAGTTATCGTGCGGGTGAGCTGCTGCCTGTGCAGGGATTGGCGATCCCGTACCGCACACGGTCGCACTTCGATGCGCAATCCATCCTTGAGACAGGACTCAGTCAGCCCGTTGGATCAGCGACCGGATGGTTGAACCGGACCTTGGAAGTGCTTGGGGGTGCCACCTCTCAGGGCATCGCCGTCGGTGGCCCCTTACCGCTTTCCATGCAGGGCCGCGTACCTGTTGCGACGTGGGCACCCTCTGGTTTGCGTGAGGGGAACGATGCTTTCATTGAGGACTTGGCGCAGCTTTACAACATGGATCCAGTCCTTGCAGACCCCTTCACCGCTGCTCTTACATTACAAGAGCAGGCTATGGTCATGGGGACTGAAGGCAACAGTCGACGTGGCTTGGCTCAGTTTGAGCAGCTGTTCGCTGCAACGGGCCGGTTCTTGAATGCGCCCGATGGCGCTCGGATTGCTGCTTTGGAGTTTTCCGGTTGGGATACGCACGCTGGCCAAGGCTTGGCCAATGGCACCCTCGATCGTCGATTGAACGCCTTGGCTCAGGGACTTCTTGCGCTCAAAGCCGAGTTTGCACCTGACGCCTGGTCGAAAACGGTCGTTGTTGTGGCTACAGAGTTTGGGCGCACGGTTGCCACCAATGGGAGTGGCGGGACCGATCACGGCACCGGTGGCGCAGCGCTGCTCTATGGTGGCGCGGTTCGGGGTGGCCGGGTTCTGGCCGACTGGCCGGGTTTAGCCGCAGGACAGCTGTACGAAGGCCGCGACCTTCGGCCCACTCTGGATACGCGCCAGCTGCTCAAGGGCGTTATTGCCGCGCAGTTTGACCTGCGCAGCGCAGAGCTCGACCGTCTGGTGTTCCCAGACAGCCAAGCAGTTCCCGGCATAAACGGTTTGGTGGCTTAGTTTTCCAGCATGCGACGCAGCAGTTCGACATCTTCGTCGATGGCTGCGTCGAGCGACCGAAGTTCTTCAACCTTGCGCACGGCGTGCATTACCGTGGTGTGATCCCGGTTACCGAAACGCCGACCAATTTCCGGCAGTGACCGTGTGGTCAGCTGCTTGGACAGGTACATGGCGATCTGGCGAGGTCGAGCGACCGAACGCGCGCGGCGTGGGGAGTACATCTCGCTGAGCTTGATGTTGAAGTGCTCGGCGACTTTCTTTTGGATTTCCTCAATCGTCACGCGACGATCATTGGCTTTGAGCAGATCGTGCAGGACGTCCTGAACCATTTCCAAAGTGACCGGGCGGCCAATCAGGATGGCATGCGCTTCGATGCGGTTCAGTGCGCCTTCGAGTTCCCGAATGTTCGAGGAAATCTTGTGTGCAAGGAATTCCAGCACTTGCGGCGGGATGTCCAAAGCAATGCTTTCGGCTTTGGACTGCAGGATCGACAGCCGCAGTTCATAGTTGGTTGGGTGAATGTCTGCAACCAGACCCCAGCCCAATCGGGACTTTAGACGATCTTCCAGCCCCTCTAAATCGCTGGGCGACTTATCGGCTGAAACCACGACTTGATGGTTCTGGTCCACCAGTGCGTTGAATGTATGGAAGAACTCTTCCTGCGAGGATTCCTTGTTACCGATGAAATGAATGTCATCAATCATCAGAACATCGACGGAGCGGAACTCGTCCTTGAAGGCCATCGTATCGCGATGCCGGACCGCGCGGATGAACAAAGACATGAACTTCTCAGCCGACAGATAGGCGACCCTGCGCTCAGGCTGGGTTTCGCGTATGTGCCAGGCGATGGCATGCATCAGGTGGGTTTTGCCCAAGCCAACACCGCCGTAAAGGAACAGCGGGTTAAAGGCGACATCAGAGCTTTCGGCGACACGCCTTGCAGCGGCGTAAGCCAACTCATTGGGTTGACCCACCACGAAGTCTTTGAAGCTGAAGCGCTTAACCAGCTGCTTCTCATCGGTCGGGACGGTGTACCGATACTGGGACGCACCCACATGCTCGATATAGGAAGGCGCAGACAGGGGGCTTGGTGTCATCCCGCCGCCGGTCGCAGCTTCAATAGGGGCTGTCAGATGGCCGGCGCCCTGCTTGCTGGGCGGCACGGGAACAGCGTGCTGCGTGGATGGGCGCACGATGATCTCAATCGACTCAATGGTCGGCTCATGCATGACCCATAAAGACCGAAGCCGCTCAAGGTAGTTGGCCTGGACCCAGTCGCGAACAAACCGCGATGGCACGGACAACCGAACCCGCTCGTCATTGGCCTCTGAAAATTCAATCGGGCGCAGCCACGAGCGATACGTGCTTTCACCATATTCGCGGCGAATTGCAGCCTTCACTTGAGACCAGATTTCCTGACGGTCTTGATAATTTAGGAGATGATCGCTCACGGTCGCCCTCCGGAGGGCGTGGCCGAACGTGCGAGCAAAAGCTCTTTTACCAGATTCACGGAACTCGATCCGCGAACCACAATGGGAACGCAAGCTCGCACGGTTATTCTCCTCAAAACTTCTGTTACGACGCCGTTCTCGCGCAAGTCGGCTCTAAACCACACACCCGAATGGTTATGAGCGCCTCACCTCTGAAGCGGGCCGTCGCGGTTTCTTGTGACCGCAGTTTGGATTGGCCTTAAGCCAAATTGATTGCCTCACCTTACTGACGAGACGTTCCGTCGCAAGGCAAGAAAACGAGTCAAGATCCAAAAAAATTGGAGTTTGTGGAGTCGTGGACGCACTCGTGGATAGGCAGCCTTGAATTCTTATCCATGCGAATCCGACCGCAAGAGGAAGGTGGTTAAAATGGGGCGAAAAAATCGCTGAATTGGCGAATCTTAGGGCCCATAAACCCCTAATTTCATTTTTGTTAACCGAATCGCACAAAATAAAAAACCGGACGGAACCCACGTTCCACCCGGTTTTACATATTGACATGTATTGTTTTTTGGCGCGTTGGCCTATGCCATCCGCTTCACTGCCGCGCTCAGGCGACTGATCTTTCGGGAGGCCGTGTTCTTGTGCATTGTGCCTTTGGTCACGCCACGCATGATCTCTGGCTGAGCCTCGACAAGAGCTGCGCGTGCAGCATCCTGATCGCCCGCTTCCACAGCGGCTTCGACTTTTTTGATAAAGGTCCGAACGCGGCTACGGCGCGAGCGGTTGATTTCTGTGCGACGTGCAGCGGTACGAACGCGCTTACGTGCGGAACGGGAATGTGCCATTCGGTTCTGGTTCCAAAGACTTGGTAAATGATTGAGCGCGTCTATAGGCCCAAAGCACGCTGAGTGCAAGGCAAGGCTCCTATCGCTGACAAGCAGCGCAGAAGAAAGTTGACCGATTGGACTGCACAATTCGCTCAATTGACGCGTTACAGGCCCGACAAGCCTCATTTTCACGCCCGTAGACAGCCCAGGCGTGCTGGAAGTAACCCAATTCGCCAGAAACCTGCTTGTAATCACGCAAAGAAGACCCGCCGGCGTCGATGGCGCGTGCCAGAAC
>JBMZBW010000028.1:0-24535 GCA_049612785.1 Alphaproteobacteria bacterium
TCAAGCGGCATAGGCGGCAAGCCGGGTCCGAGTGCGGCGACCAGCGTTCGGGGCTGATACTGATCGTTAGCTGTCAGATTGTCTTCGAGCTGAACATCCAAACCACCAGCGGCCAGAGCCAGCACAGAAGCTGGAATTTCACCCTCAGTGCCAACGCCGGTAATCGTCGTCTGCGCCACGGGCGTACCTTTTTCCCGCAGACCGACCGAACGGATAGACGCAGCAATAATGTTTTCAGCCTGCACACCCTCTGTGCGCCCAAGCAACACGCGCATCACGGGCAAATCAGTCTGGCGAGCAAGGGCTTCCAACCCACATTGGTCCCTCATGCCAAGCGCATCGACCTGGGTTAGAGCGACGGGCAACCCGCTTTCTACGCCGGTCCGAACGATTGCCCGCGTCTGGGCAGAGCGGCGCGTCGCGGACGTGACCATCAGTTCAGCGAAGGCTTGGTCTGCCAAGGGATCGACCAAGGGGTCAAACAGTTCGCGAGCCGGTCCCAGCGCGTTCAACTCAAAACGCACAGCACCGTTACTGAAGCTATCCAGAATAAATTGCCGGGTCTCATTCTGCCGCAACAGCAACACGGGTTTTGACCCTGCGACGATGTAATCATGGATGGCAAAAGCCAGCGACTGCTCACTGGGAGACCAGTCACAGCGGATATTTGATGAGGGCGAAACCGTCAGGATTTCAGGGTTTGCGCCGAGGGTGGTCGTGCTTGTGCTTTCAGCCGAGTTCAGAACAACCAACCTGCCACCAAAGGTATTGAGTGTCGCAAGGGCAGCGTCAAAGGTGGCATCATCACCATCGTGCATGACCACAACGGTCGGCCCGTCATTGAGCACTTCCAGACTGTAAACCTGAAAAGGCAGATTTCCCGCGCCCACAAAGGTACGAAGACAGGTTGCCGGGGGAATGCGGTCTGAATTGCGGATCAGGTCGCGATCTTGCGCGGAGCTGGGCGCGTGGCAAATACTGGGCGAAACGAAGTCGGCGACCGTCGTATCAGACAGGGGGTCTACGGTATAAACCAACGGGGTTTCGGGCTGCGCGCTGATTGTCTCGACATAGGTAGTCGTCGTAGTGGTTGTCTGGCCAACGACTTGGGGTTCGTTTGGCAGAGTGCCTGCGCGCACGGCTTGCTCGATGGCGGCAGTCGCTTCTTCCACCGACGAACCAAGCGTGGTCTCGACCACAACAGTTGAAGTGGACCGAGAGATCGTCCCCCCTTCTCCATCACTGACCGAAGAAAGAACGGTTGTCTTCTCGACCGGCGGTTCAACGGTTTCGGTCGTGGTTTGTGTCGTTATCGTTTCATCGAGTTCAACCACGGGGGAAAGCGATGGCAGCTCTATCGTCTTGGGGGCCGGTGCGAGGTTCAGCACCGGCGCAGCGGCAGGAGCCGCCATTTTCAGTGCAGCCAGAGCTTCAGAAATCGTTGGATCCGAAGATGTCGGTTCCGGGTCTACGGTTTCGGCGTCAGTCTGAACTTCTGAAACAGTCGGTGTTTCAGGTGCAGGCGCTGCTGGCTCACTGGAATAAATCTCATCCAACGCGGCACCGGCCAAGGCGTCCATGGTTTCCGGTGTCAAAAGGCCATTTCCGGCAATCGCGTTCGACACCTGAAAAGACTTCAGCGCGTCGCGCGTCTGACGATCGTAACGACCATCCACAACCCGCGAACCCGGCAGTGTCCCAACCGTGGCCAAAAGGGCTTGCAGGACACAAATCTGGTTGATCCCCACAAAAGTCGGCAAAGCTGCCGCTGCTGCGGCGCGATCATAGCCAGAGGAAAGCGGTATCTCAGAGCACGCAGCCGCCAACGCCAGGTCCCCTCGGGCTGGTCCTGCGATCGTCAGCGACACGGCTCCGGTCATGCCGACCAGAAACACCAGTCCCCGCTTGATTAAACGCTGCATATACGCTCCAAAGTCACTTCTGCCCAAGTGCCAGAAAACACAACTTACTCTCGCATCTTGATAACGGTCTCGCGTCATATTGCGAAGCCGGTTGTTATTTTGCCAATCACGTCTGGCGGAATTGTGGTTTGACTGTCAGAAAAAGGCGCATAAAATGACAGGCAGTTGGCCTAAAAGACGCATAGTCTTATTTCAGCTATACATTTGCACCTACACATAACCACAATTTCATTAAACCCTTGGCAACAAATTCAGGCCGTTTTCAGAGGCTTGTTCGGATTTCTCACCCTATGCACCCGGCATTTATGTTTCGGCTAACCTTTGTGCGGTTGGTTCTTATAAGTTTGATAGTTCTGCCTTGGATTTCCGCACCCCAAGCTCAAGCTCAAATTGATCGCATCATCTTGAAGGCGAAAGAATATGAAGCCTCGAGAATTCTTGAACCCGTCTCGGATTCCGAGTTTCACGCGCTTTTTGGCATCAGAAGTCTGGATCTTCTGGTCAAGGAACGTCTGGCGGCGCTGACCGATGTGGAAGTAGATGAAATCCCGTCGCCTTTTCGGGATTTGAGCATCGATGTGCTTCCCAGCATACGCCCTCACCCACCCCTCAAACAGCGCGACGTGCTGCCAAAAGAATTCTCGATCCTGATACGGTCACCCTTACCGACGCCAACGCTGGTTCTGGCTGGGTATGAAGGCCAGCCGGAAATCAGTGAGCTTGGTTGTGCAACGCGCGAACACAGTCAACATAACCTCGCCTACCGCTGTAACGCCCCCATTGCACTGAATGTCCCAGGCGGCAATGCGCCATCGAAATCCTTCTTGCGAGAAATGGAAGAAGAGACTGGTTTTGACATTGGCTATGACCTCTGGCCCGGAGACAAAGATGCCGTGACAGGTGATCGCTTGTTGTCTGCGCGTGATATTGTGACGGGCATGCGGTTTACCCTCGCTTATCTGAACCATCGCGGGTTCACGATTGCCAAAAATTCCTGTTCTGATCGCAAGCATTGGCGGTGGTCTTATATCTGTATGCATGACGAGAACTGGGCGGCAATGTCAGCCACAGAGCGCTGCGAATTCGTTCTCAAGGGCCTGCTAACGGTCGAAGGCGGGACGCCCAATTGGTCGTTTGCCCCCATGCCAAGTCCGGGCACGGTCGAAGGAGAGCTTATCGCCTATGGTCTCACCCATGACCCGCGCAATATCAACGATCCGGGTGCTCTTTGCCGCGAAATCATCGCCCAAAACCGGGTTGATAAAATGGTGAAAGGATTGCTCCGTAAAGCACCAAAAGCCCTGGGATTGAAACAGACGTCGCTGGCCACTCCTGACGAGGCTTACCTCACCCTTGGGGCGCAGGTTAATGGAACCGAAATCATCGTGGCTCGGCTCACGAGTGCCAATCCATCTGACCTGCCCGGCCAGATGAAAAAACTCCAAAAGATCTGGCGCAGTCTTGGGGGATCGCAGGTTTGCGACAATGCAGATTGCGCTGGCCCGGTACAGGTCGCGCTCCCGCCCTTGCCGGATTACCGCCCCCCTCAGCCAGCTTCCCCGCTGCCATTGCAGATTGCGGAAACGTCAACGGACTAATTTTGAAGCTTTAAGGCGCAAAAAAGCGTTTTACCCTTGACCTATAAGGTCGACATCTCGATGTACACGGCGTGAGCCTGTTTGTTACGGGGTGTCATCCCCCAGCAAACACCTAGTTTTTGACCGAGCGGGGATCCCAATGCTGCCTGCGTTTATGACCAATGGTCTGCTGCCCGGTGGCGTGCATCATTGCGATCTGGCGGCTTTTCAGGACACCTTTGTGTGGTCTGCCCGCCGACGGGAAATCTATGGGCTCATGTCTCAAGGCTTAGGTGTACTGTACGAATCTGGTTACCGCATGCTGGTGATTGGGGGGGAGTTTATCTCGACGGTAGAGCATCCCTCTGAATTCAAGGCACTTTACGACTGTGATTCTCTAGCGATTGAGACACTCGACGCAAGGCTGAGCTATTTTGACAAGAATTCGCGATTAATTGCTAGAAATCAGTGGGGTGGGCATTTTTTTCCTGCTTCATTTAGAGCAAAAGGGTCGGGTGCAACATGGTTGCACTATCTGTCATCAGATGCACCAGAAGGCCAAAGAGGTTTGGTTGCGCTGAGCCTGATTTGATCCCCTGCAGTGTGCAGGAAGTGAGGGGAAAAAAATATGCTGTACCCGGTGGAACAACTCCCACGGTTGGTTGAGCAGATAACGACACTGGAAAACGGTCTGGTGGCTTTTCGCCAGCAGAACAGCCCTATTGACCCCAACTACCAGAAGGAGAGCGAGGCGCTGATCGCTGAGATCGTGCGGCTCGAAGACCTACTGTGTGATTGCGTCGAAGCCCATGGAGGCCCATCCAACGCTCAATGGTCCAAAGACATCAAAGCCATCTACGCCCGGCGGACAGGCTGGAAGGGCTAAATCCAGCCCTTCCCCGAAGTCAGCAAACGGGCTGCAAATTAGCGTGTCAGCCGATCAATAGCCGCCCAAAGCGTTACCGCAGCGCTCGCCAGTCCAAGTACCGCTGGCCCCTCATCCAACGCAGCATCCCATGAACCACCGATGAACTCTCTGTTGCCCGCCTGACGGCTGGCTTTGCGCAGCTCGAACGCGTCGCCCTCAAAGCCACGACCCAGTATCAGAAATTTGGGTGGCCGATCCGGATCGTCAAAGTCCCCAGCGACCAAGATGTGAGAGACCTCAGCGCTGTCACGATCAATGAACTTGGCTACACTGCGCTGTATCTTGGTGAGCGAGGCACGCTCCGGGCAGTCAGCGAGGTTCGGGCTGCCTTCTGCGCACGGCCAAACGGGTCCCATCGGCTCTGAGCGCTGCCGAGAATGCGTGTTCGTGGCCATTTCCGAACTCGTGGCAACGCCAACATTGGCGGCCAGCACTTTCTGCAGCAGGTTAATCGGCATGAAGGCATAGCAATCGCCAATTTCCTTGAGGCAGATTTCCGAGCCTTGGAAATTGGAAAAGAACTCGAGCTTTTCGACTTCCCCGGATTTGCGTTTCATAAACACGTAGTCGTCTCGGAAAAAGGCAAGGATAGGCGGGTTAGTCCCCTCAGCCAGACCTCCAAAGCCCGCTACGGACCAGGTACGCATATCGAGGCGTTCAACCTGCTTTGTTGCAACCTGTCGGCCATGCTGTACCCGATTGTCGGGCTTGCTGCATCCGGCCAAGCCAACAACCAAGGTTGCCAGCATCACAATTAGACCCATTCGCATCGTTCGATCTCCCCTGTTTGGCGCATAATGCGCGGTCACGGGATAATCCTTAACGCGAGGGCTCGGGGTGAATCCACGGCCTTGGCGCGGCAGGTTGATGATTTCTTGGGGTAACTTTTTGACCGACGGTTCTTTTTGCGTCCGCCTAATGTCGATTGTCACTCGCCAAAATATCGACTGAACGCTTCAAAGCCTCACGCGTGACATCTTCGGGGTAAATCAGAGCAAAGCGTACAAAGCCCTGCCCCGGCATCGATCCATCTGGCATGGCGCGTGACAAAATCGAACCCGGCAGCGTGCGCACCGCCTGCTCCTGCCACAGGCGACGTGCGACGGCATCGCCATTCCCGCTGGAAACAGGTTGCCAAAGCACAAAACCGGCTTCTGGCGCTCGGAACCCCGGCAATTCACCGAAAACTTCGCGGGCGATGCGGTTGATTTCAGCATACCGCGCGCGGAATTTCTCAACATGCGTTTCGTCACGCCAAAGCTGGATCGCCGCTTCCTGCAGCGCAACCGGGGTCTGTGCGCCACCGTAAGCGCGCAGGTAATAGAGATCCTCCAGTCGATCAGCATCACCCGCGATGAAACCCGACCGCAGACCCGGCAGGCCGGACCGCTTGGACAAGGAATTCACAACCCAGACGTTGTCCAAAGAGCCCCCCATGTCGCGGCACACTTCCATCGCGCCCAGCGGCTTGGTTTCGAAGTAGAGCTCGCTGTAACATTCGTCCGACATATAGGTAAAATCGTGCGCTCTGGCTCTCTCAATCGCGGCTTTCATGAAGGTTGCGGAAATCAGGTTTGCGGTTGGATTGCCGGGGTTGGTCGCAATCACCAGTGCCACGCGATCCCAATCATCCTCGGCCACAACAGACAAATCCGGCGCAAAATCCGTCGCCGCAGTGCAGGGCGCGAACACAATTTCAGCGCCTGAGGTCAGAGCCGCCCCAACGTAAACGTGGTAAAGCGGGTTTGGCAGCACCACGATGGGCCGAAGATGACCCTTTCCAGCGCGCTCCAACCGATCTTCCTTGCGGAGAACAGCGGTCAAAATGGCAGAAAACAGCCCTTCCTTGGTGCCAAAAACCGGGTGAACCTGCGCTTCGGTATCCAGCATGCCGTCTGGAAGGTCATATCGCCACCGCAACCAGTCCGCCATAGCCTCTCTCAGCGCTGGCCCGGCGTTTACCGGGGGGTACTTCCCCCAGCCTGCCGGATCCGTTGCAGCGAGCGCGTCAGCGACTGTCTCGTAGGCTCCAAATTTTGGCTCACCGATGGAGAGATTGAGTTGGGGCAAATCACTTTGACATTCACCTAAGACACCAGCGACCTTTCGATAGGTATAGTCGCGGAGCTGTTCCAGTCGTGTACGGGTCATGCAAGAGGGCTCGTTGCTTGTTCAAGGTAGGCGAGGTCTTCGCCGTCGAGGTCTGGCCCCACTTCGGCCAGTACACGAGCGTGGTAAGCGTCTATCTGTGCGATTTCAACATTCGAGAGCATGGACACTTCTATGAGCGCGCGGTCATAGGGTACGAGCGTGAGGGTTTCGAAGGCGAGGAAACCGTCTTCGCGCTCGTAAACCAGCTCGACATTCTCAATTCTGACGCCGCTTTCGCCTTCGCGGTAGATGCCCGGTTCGTTGGTAACAATCATGCCTGCAACCAACGCCGCGTCACCTTGTCGCTTGGAGATCCGGTGAGGGCCTTCGTGAACGCCGAGATAGGTGCCGATGCCATGGCCGGTGCCGTGGTCAAAGTCGATCCCTTCCGCCCACATATACTGGCGCGCCAAAACGTCGAGTTGGCTGCCGCAGGTGCCTTTCGGGAATACAGCCCGCTCCAGCGCCAAATGCCCCTGAAGCGTAAGGGTGTAATCGCGTCGCTGGCGTTCGGTCGACTGTCCGCCAATGGCCCACACTCGCGTTATGTCGGTGGTGCCGTTGTAATACTGACCACCACTATCCACCAGCAACATACCGCCGGGAGCAAGCGAGGCGTTGGTTTCCGCATTGGCGGAATAGTGTCCCATGGCCGCGTTACCGCGATAACCCGCGATGGTGCCAAAGCTGGCCCCATTCATCGGAACCGCGTCAGCGTTTTCTTCACGCAGCGCTAGAATTTTGTCGATGACGGAAAGCTCGCTTTCGTCGCTGATGTTCGGATGCTGACTGAGCCAACGGCCAAACCGAACGACAGCACGGGCGTCTCGACGCTGCGCATCACGGGCACCCTGCTGCTCGATTGCGTTTTTTATGGCCCGGGGCAGGACAACCGGATCACCGTTGTTCTGCACCGTAATTTCTGCGCCCTTGAGGGCATTGGCGATGGCGGCATTACAGGTTCCGTAATCAAGACCTACGGGACCCTTCAACTGTGTCAAACGCCCCAGCATCTCCTTGGGGTGATAAATCGCAACCTGATTGTCCAGGGCCTGATGTATTTCGTCCGACACCCGATCCGGGGCAATATACCAGTCAACAGAACCATCGTCGTGCAGCGTTGCAAACGACCGCGCGACAGGCAGACCAGCGATATCGTCGCCACGGGTATTGAGCAGCCAGGCGATGGACTCAGACTGGTTCAACACCTGTGCCTTCAGGCCATTTTGCTGCAGCGTCACCGCCAGTTCAGCCCGCTTGTCCGCGCTGCTCTTACCGGCGAATTCAGGCGCATGCGGAAGCGCCGTGGTCGCCGGCGGCGGCGGCTGGTCGGTCCAAATCGCATCGACGGGGTTGGTCTCCACCGCCTGCAGTTTAGCCCCCACAGGCGTGATGGCTTTGGTCCAGGCTTCAACGCTTCGGATCGTCTGCATGGCCGCATCATAACCGACAACATCACCGGCCTTGAGGTAGTCCGCGACACAGGTCATCGGTGCATCGGTGTTGCTGTTTCGGATCGTCCATTCAGCCTCATCCACTTCAGCCTTAATAGCGATGAGGTAGCGGCCATCGGTCCAGATGATCGCCGTATCTAGCGTGACGACAATGAAGCCGGCGGAGCCCAAAAACCCGCTCAGCGCCGTGATCCGACGTTCAGAACTGGGCGAATATTCGCCCATGTGGGCGTCATCCATGGGAACCAAAAAGGCATTCAAACCTTGGCGGCGGAGTTCTTCTCGAAAGGCGGAAAGTTTAATGGCGGTTTTCATGCCCTGAGGTTAGACAAGAGTGTCCCGCAGGGAAAGATGGAAAGCGGCATGCGAAAACCACCGCATGCCGCTTTGTTTTCATGAGGTCTAGCGCAGCTCTCGGCGCAGGATTTTACCGACTGCCGACTTGGGCAGCTCTTCGATAAATTCGACCACCTTCGGGCATTTGTATCCGGCGAGGTTCTCCTTGGCGAAGGCTTTGATCGCCTCTTCACTCACTGATGCACCGGGATCGAGCACGACGCAGGCTTTGACGCTTTCATTGCCGTCATCGCCCATGACACCGATCACGCCGACTTCAAGGACGCCGTCCATGCTGGACAACACGTCTTCGATTTCGTTCGGGTAAACGTTAAAGCCGGAAACGAGGATCATGTCTTTGATCCGGTCAACGATACGGTAATAACCGTCATCCTGAATCACAGCCACGTCACCGGTTTTGAAGTAGCCATCCTCGGTCATCACTTCAGCGGTCGCATCCGGGCGGTTCCAGTAACCCCGCATGACCTGCGGCCCGCGTGCCTGCAGCTCGCCCGGCTCCTCGATACCTGCTTCCGAGCCATCTTCCTTGATGATCCGAACTTCGGTGTGAGGAAGCTTGACGCCAACGGTGCCAAGCTGAATGGCCGTGATCGGATTGGCGGTCAGAACCGGTGAGGTCTCGGACAGGCCGTACCCTTCGGTGATTGGTGAGCCAGTCACTTCCTGCCAACGTTCGGCTGTTGCCTTGGGCAAGGCCATACCGCCAGACGTGGAGAACTTGAGGCTGGAGAAGTCCAGTTTCTGAAACTCTTCATCCGCCAGCAGATTGTTGAACAGCGTATGGATGCCCACAAACACCGTGAACGGCGTGGACTTGAGCGCAGTAACAAAGGTTTTGTTGTTCCGTGGGTCAGCAATCAGCAACGTATGAGCACCAATCGCAAACGGCAGCAGAATGTGCGCGTACAGCGGCATGATGTGGTACATCGGCAGACAACCCACCATGGTCTCACCACCGTACTCAAACGCGCCGGGCGTCAGGGCGAGATTCTGCAGAGCATTGGAGATGATGTTGGCCTGTGTCAGCATCACACCCTTGGGCGCACCGGTCGTACCGCCGGTATACTGCAGCAGCGCCAGCTGGTCCGATGCACGCTCATGGTTTGGCGTGGGCAGCGAGCGGCCCTGCTTCATCGCATCACGGAACTCAACCGCACCGGTCGGAAGATCATTCAGCGCAGGCGCACCGGACCGGCTGAGGACGAAATCAATCAGCCACTTCTTCGGGGTTGGGTGACAATCGGTTCGACCAACGGCGATGCGGTGCTGGACCGACGTTCCCTGCAACGTTTCATCGGTGAACGTCGCGCTGCGGTAAGCAACGATTGCCTTGGCATTACTGTCTTCGAGCACAACACGGATTTCGCGAGGCGTGTAGAGCGGGTTAGCCGGAACCGGAACGAAACCTGCTTTCCAAATGGCCAGAAAGGTTACCGGTGACATCATCAGGTTCGGCATCTGAACCATCACCCGGTCACCCGGCTCCATACCCGGCAAGCTGGCCAGATAACTGGCGAAATCATCGACCATGCTGGCAAACTGACGGTAGCTGAAAGCCTGCGTGATGGACGTGTATGCTGGCTTGTCGCCATAGGTGGCGACCGCGTCCTCGAGCATGTCGAGGATATGGGTATAGCCCTTCGGATTGATATCCGCAGGAATCGTGTTGGACATGGCGAATTCTCCTCCCGCCTAATTTACGTTTTTATGCTCCTCCAAGCATTCTTGCGCGGACACTAGGCTTTTGCTCAGGGCGGTGCAACGGATGACCGGAAATCTCGGTAACTTTGACTGCCATTTGTGCACGTCCTCGGACTTAAACTGACCAAAGATTGCGATGAAAGCGCTGGAAACTTGATGCTAATTGCCGTTTTTGCGCCCAAATTTATGGTACTCTAAGCAACCTATCTCATTTCAGCATTTCCCGATCACCTTCCGTCGAGGAGACCGCACCGTGTTTTCTGTTGCACGCATAATCGCAATCAATGTTGCCCTTCTGATCGCTCTAACCACGTCCCTGCCCGCCATGGCTCAGTCCTTATTTGCCGGTAAGGATCTGGAAACGGCACGCGCCGAGACAGTTGGAAAATATACATTTCAGGAACTGGCCGGAGCGTCGGAAGTCATCGGTGATGAGGCCTATGGTCTGTTCTTTCAGCCCCCACGTTACCCGCGAGACTGGGAAGTCATGAACAAGGCCTACCGCCTGCTTCTCGCCCTATCGATGGATGAGGACGACGGGGGTATCGCAACAGTTCTGGCAGCCGCTGCAGCCATGAATGCCGGACGCGATGACCACGCCACGACCCTGGCGCTGAAAGCACAAATCGCATTGGAAAGCGAACGCGACAAGCAACTCGCGGCCACGATCCTGAAAATGCTTCTCGAAGACGATGGCCGAGACTACCCAAACTCAGCGCGGGATCGCCTGTGGCAGCTGAGTCGGCAGGTCGGCCTGTTCGGGCCTTATGCCTCTTCTTCTGCGCAAGAAGGTGACTACACGCGCCTGTGCCTCGAATTCTCACGCCCTGTTCAGGCGTCACACCGCGTCGATTATCGCGACCTGATTACGATTTCGCCCGCCCCTGTCGTGCAACGCTTTGCCGTGCTGGATCAGGGGTACACCCTCTGCGTTGTCGGCACGGATTTCGAGCAGACCTACCAAGTAACGGTTAAGGACGGCTTGAGCGGAAAGTCAGGCGAGCGGTTGCGGGAAGCTGTCAGCTTTTCAATCACGACACCGGGCAGAAACCCCGAAATGCGGCTGCCCGGACGGGGCTATGTCCTGCCAGCCTCCGGCGAACAGCTGGTCCCAGTGGAAACCGTGAACATCGACCGGTTGATTGTCGGCTTATACCATCTCGATGAGCGCAGTATTTCTCAGGTCCTGCGCCAAGGGGTTTTGGCGCAAGATACCTACGATATCGCCGACCCACGCGACGCTTACGAGTATTTTGAAGGTCGTACGGGAACCTTTCGGGATCGCGTTAGCCCGGTCTTCGAAGGCACGCTTTCCATAGACGCCCTGAAGCATCAGCGCCGACGTGACGGCATTTCCATCAGCGAAATGCTTCGGGAACCGGCCAAGCGTGGCTTGTACCTGCTGACTTTGCAGGAAGCCCCCGAAGACAGCGTGGATTCTGTCAAATGGATCATGGTCAGTGATCTTGCCCTGACCACGGTAGACACCCCAGAAGGATTGTTCATCAACGCCATCGACACCCGCACGGGCACACCCATTTTTGACGGTGTTGACGTGCAGATGGTGACCCGTGGCAACCGGACCTTCGAGGCCACTGAAACCAAAAATGCGACAACGGCGTTCTTCACCGCCTCCCAACTCAACGGCAAAAACGCCGATGAACCGCTTTACCTGTACGCAAGTCATCCCGACCTTGGTGATGCCTTCCTTGCGCTGGGACGCGCGCCGATTGAGATCGATACCCAGTCCGGGCTTTCTTCGCTGCCGTCCGAGGCTCTGGAACTTTGGGCCAAAGCTGACCGTGGCACCTATCGCGAAGGCGAAACCGCGCGCGTGGTCGGCCTGCTTCGCCAGACAAACGCCAGTGAAGACGTCTTGTTGCCCAAAACGCTGCAAGCGCGAGTTGTTAACCCCAGTGGTGACGTGGTGGACCGTTTCGACGTGAGCCTTGAACATGGCATGGGCTTCGAAGTGCAAGTTGCTTTGCCCTTTGGTGCGCGTCAGGGACGATGGTCGCTGGATCTCGCCTTTGGCCCCGGCATGCCGGTATTGAAGTCCGTTCCGCTTCGGGTGGCTGACTTTGTTCCACCCTCTGTGGAGATCAAAATTGCCGAAGTTGCACCGCTCCGGTTTGACGGCACGGACAGCATCGACGTGCAAGTTGATTACCTTTATGGCGCACCGGCCAAAGACCTGCAGGTTGCCCTCTCTGGCTCGTTATCAAGAGAAGCTCAACTGGCCGGATATGACGTGGGCCTCACGCAGGAAGAATTCATCCTCACGCGGCCTTTTGATCTGACCCTCGACACGGACGATGATGGCGTCGCACGCTTCACCATCCCGGCCTTCGAACTGCCAGATCAAACGGCACTGAGCTATGTCAACATCGAAGCGGTTGTGACCGATGCCGCTGGACGCCAAGAGCGGACAAACCTTCGCACGCCAATCGAAAATGATCAGATCTTTATCGGCCTGAAACCTCAGTTTGACCCCGATCAGCCCGTCGCGGAAAACAGCGAGGTTCGCTTCACGGCTGCTGCGCTCGACAGTCAGGGTGATCTTGTATCAGCCCGCGCAGACTGGGTGCTGTACCGCGAAGTCTATGACTACAACTGGTACTTTGACGGTGGTCGCTGGAACTACGAAAGCAGCTATATCGACCTGCCGGTTTCTGAGGGATCTGTGGATCTGAGCAACGAAACTGAGCTTGTGCTGAATGTCGATTGGGGTGCTTACCGCGTTGAAATTGTCAGCTCTGATGGATTGAGCGCAACCTCATACCGGTTCGATGCCGGATGGCGCGCACGGCCACAGGTTGATCGCGCTCCGGGCCGTCTGGGACTGACAGTCAGCAGCGCTTCCCCGCGTCCGGGTGATCAGATTGATCTGGTCATCGACAGCCCGCACGCAGGCTCCGGCTTGGCCTATCTCGTTGGCTCGCAGACCATCGCGGTTGATCTGGGCACCCTTGCAAAAGGCTCCAACACCCTGACCTTGACCGTGCCGCAAGACTGGACCGATGTTGCGGGCCTCTGGGTCTTGCCCGTGGTCTACAGTGCGGGAGCCGTTGGGGTCGATCAACTGCCAAGCCGCGCGGTTGGTGCGCACTTCGTTGGTTTGGATCAGTCTCAGGTTCTCCTGACCGTCGCGACCACGACTGACGATGAAATCCGTCCGCGCGAAACACTAAGCGTGCCAGTTTCAGTCGGACCTTTGAACGACGGTGAACAGGGTTTTGCGCTGGCGTGGATCGTGGATGACGGTGTTCTCCGCATGACCAACTACCAGTCGCCCAACCCTGCCTCACACTTTCTGTCAGCCTATGCACTGCCCGCTGATTTGCGTGATACTTTCGCGTCCATGATTGCCTCTGTGGGCCTGACCGCAGCGCCTCTGCAGCAGGGCTATGATGGCGAGTTTGCCATGGCGATGCGCACCATGTCGCTGGACGCTGCCGGACTTTCCCTCGCGCAGGGTTTGACGACGCGCATTAAAGAAACGCTGGCCCTGTCCTCGACGATTGTTCCGCTTGCTTCTGATGGGACGGCAGACCTGAATTTCGACCTGCCCGATTTTGTTGGCCGTGGGCGATTGATGACGGTTGTCTGGACCGATCAGGGCCGTCTGGGTGCCGCAAGTGAAAACCTTGTTATCCGGGATCCGGTCGTAGCAGACCTGTTCCTCCCCCGCTTCCTCGCGCCGGGCGATGAAGTTGATGTCAAGCTGCTGCTCAGCAACACGCAGGACCGTAATCTCGTGACTGAGGTGCGTTTGACCATGGATAACGGTCTGTCTCTGGCCCAGGGCGCAAGCCTCATGTCCATGACTTTGACCAGCAAAGGCCAGCAGACCATCCCGCTTCGTCTGGCTGCGAACGATCTGTTGGGCGCAACCGGTGTGACGGTCAAGGTCGTGCTGGAAGACGAGACCCTTTCGCGTCACTTCCCCATCGAAATCCGCGCTGTCGCGCCTCGAGAAGTCGTGCGAGACACTTTTGTGCTGGAAGCGGGTGAAAGCTTCACGCTCGCTCCGGAATTGTTGGCGGACTTAGGCGATGCCGTGATCCGAATGAGCGTGACGTCAATGAACACCATTGACGCCAACTCGCTCGCCAACAGCCTCGTACAATACCCTTTCCGCTGCTCCGAGCAGACGACATCTCGGGCAACCGGTTTGCTGTTGGGCACTAACCTCGACCTGTCCGAAACCCAGCGCGACCGTGAACTGAACGATGCTTTCGTGACACTGCAGAACCGCCGTGGTTATTCGGGGATCGTCAATCTGTGGCCCGGATACGCGGAAGGCGACCTGTATCTCCATGCCTACGCGACCGATTTCCTTGGTCTTGCGGGCGATAGAGGGTACGAGGCCGCCACTGCCTTGCGCGCGAGTTTTGTGCAGAGCCTCAAGCAGTATCTCGCACGGGTTCGAGACCCCTACTACTCCTACGATATTTCCCTTCGCGCCGAGGCCTACGGTCTTGCCGTGCTTGCTCGCGCTGGTGAGGCGGATATTGCGGCGCAGCGATTGCTGTTTGACCAACTGACCGGTCAGGACAGTGAAATCATGGCCAAAGCCGCTCTTGCTGTCGCGGCGGATGCTGTCGGTGATCAGTCCGATCGCGATACACTGCTCGAACAGATGTCGAAAACGCCGGATCAGGTCTCCAAACTCGATCTGGAAGACTACGGCACGCCTTTCCGTGATCAGCTCGCAGCGCTGGCTCTGCTGGGAGAGGCGGGTCTGTTCGATCATCCGTCAGTCGAAGCCTATCTCACGGCAAATCTACCGGTTCTGTCGCTGACGCTGGCAGACCGTCGCCTGACCACGCAGGAAGAGGCCTGGGCGCTTCGCCTGTCAGAGCATTTGAGCGCCGGGACCGTTGCCTATGAGTCTTTTGGCGACCTGAACTGGTCAGCTGAAAAGCAACCAAACCTCACAGTTGCAGACTTTGATGGTGCCAAGGGGGTAAGCAACACCGGTGATGCGGCCATGCTGGTTTCCCTCTGGCAGGCCGGAGCCCCAGCCGACACCACCACCGTTGTCAGCGATGGGATCAGCATCGAGCGGCTGATGCTGGACTTGGACACACTGCAACCCGTTGCAAACCCCTCACCGGGTCAGCGCGTTCTGGTTGGTGTCGTCGGTACAGCCTTCGGTGATGAGATGCTCGATTACGTTGTCGCCGACCTGTTGCCTGCGGGTTTTGAGGTCGAGCAAACCGGATTACCATCGACCGTTATGATCGCAGGTGGTCGGGTTGGTGATTGCCAGCTCGGTGAAAACTCGCTGGTTGCTGGCATCTGTAACACCGAAACCGGCAAAGCCTTTCAGCAAACCGGCACCGACTACGCCGAAGCGCGCGCGGATCGGGTGCTGTTTGGCTTTGAAGCGCAGAAGCAGCACTTTGCCCTTTACTACGTGATGCGCAGGACGCAGGCGGGTCAGGTCACGCAACCCGGCTCTTACGTAGAGGCAATGTATCGCCCTGACCGCCGCGCACGGTCTGTATCCAAGACACTCCAGTAGGCGGAGAGGATCGAGCAACTTGAACGTTCTACGTGGTTTCCTTGCGTGGATGCCGTTTTGGATAGCGGCCTTGGTGCTGGGCGGGGTTATTCTGGCTGACAGGTTACTCCCGCCACCCATCAACCGCGCTCTGGACCTGAGTCCCACCCTCATGGATGCCGAAGGCCGCCTGCTGCGCGCTGGTACCTCGCCGGACGGTTTCTGGCGTCTGCCCACTGAATTGTCAGACGTAGACGGACACTACGTGCAGGCTTTGCTGGCCTTTGAGGACCAACGCTTCTTTAACCATGATGGCGTTGATTACCGTGGGATGGTGCGGGCCGTTGTGACTTCAATACAGGCTGGCCGACTGGTCTCGGGCGGCTCGACGCTGAGTATGCAAACCGCGCGATTGCTCGAGCCCCGCCCCAACCGGACGGTTGGCGCGAAAATCATGGAAATCCTGCGAGCTTGGCAGTTGGAGCGTCGATATACCAAGGAGGAAATCCTCGATCTCTACCTGATGACTGCGCCTTTTGGTGGCAACATCGAAGGGGCCGGTGCCGCGGCTTGGCGGTATTTTGGCAAAAAGCCTGCTGATCTAACCTGGGCGGAAAGTGCACTGCTTGTCGCTTTGCCTCAAAGCCCGGCGAGGCGGAGGCCGGACCGCTTTTCCGACCGGGCCGAAGCTGCGCGCAATCGGGTGCTGGATGTTCTGGTAACACGCGGCCTGATGACAGAGGAACAGGCGAAGCGAGGCAAGCTGGAACCTGTCCCCAACGCTCGCCTTGACCTGCCATTCTACGCCCCCACAACGGCGGAGCGCTATTGGGCCAACGACCCGACAGCTCAGGTGCAGACCACCATCCACGGCCCGACGCAGCGCCGGCTTGAATGGCTTCTGGACCGCCATGTCAGCTCTTACGACGCAAGCATCAATGGTGCTGTTCTGGTGCTCGATGCACAGACCGGCGCGGTCAAGGCGCGTGTCGGCTCTTCGGGCTATTTTGAGGACCGTGCCGGTGCGACATTAGACCTGAGCCGCGCGCTCCGTTCACCGGGATCAGCGCTAAAACCAGCGATTTATGCCCTCGCTTTTGACGCTGGACAGGCTCACGCGGGGACATGGTTGCCGGACGATAGGCGAAACTTCGCCGGGTATCAGCCGGAAAACTTTTCCGATACCCGCCAAGGCCGCGTGCAGGCTTATGCAGCGCTTCAGCAGTCACTCAACCCGCCCTCGATTGCTGTGCTGAACGAATACGGCGCTGAACGCGCTCTGGAGGCACTGGAACGCGCGGGTGTCGCGCCCGCAAACGTGGGTAAGCCGGGCAGCATAGGGCTTTCGCTGGTGTTGGGCGGCGTGAGTGTCACTATGGAAAACCTCGCGCAGCTCTATACTGCTTTCGCGACTGATGGCCGCGTTCGGCCTCTTTGCGAGACGGCGGAGGCCTGCGCCGGCAACCGTCCACGCCCCTTCATCCGCAGCCAGACCGCAGGCCAGATTACGGCCATTCTGAGCGAAGCTGCCAAACCGCACCCCTTTAACCACGGCCTCGCCCCTCGCATTGCCTTCAAAACAGGAACATCCGCGCGAAATCGCGATGCCTGGGCCGTTGGATATGATGGAAGCCACGTGATAGCGGTTTGGCTCGGACGGCCAGATAACCAACCAACGGAAACGCTGGTGGGGCTGGTTGATGCCGGACCACTGCTGTTTCATGCTTTTGGCGAGTTGGAGGAAACGCGCCCCCTGCCCCTGCCGGCGGGCAGTCTGACGACCATCCTTGCCGACACACCCGTCGCACTGCTGAACCATGCTGGACTGCAAAACGATGCCGCCGACCCGTTCCGGCTGACCTTTCCCACCGACGGCGCTGTCATGCCGCTCAAAGAAAACAGCGGTGTGGCGCTGAAACTCAGTGGTGGTCAGCGACCGTTCAGGCTGTTCGTCGATGGGACGCCAAAGGCGCAGGCTGTGGGCCGCCAGATCACTTGGATCCCCAGCAGCACGGGTTTCTTTGATATCGCTGTTTTGGATAATGCTGGAAATCGGGTCTCAGCCAAGGTCGAAATAACAGCAGGATTTGGCAATTCGACACAGAGCCGTTAAGCAAGCCAAATGAATGCAAAGCGTCCCGTCCTCACCACACCGCGCCTCTACATGCGCGCCCTTGGCCCCGCTGATGTCGACACGGTGCTGCCGCTGCGCAGTGATCCGGAAGCGATGGAGCGTATGCTGGAGGGGGTTCAGGACCGCCGTGCTGCCATTGAAACGCTCAAGAACTTTGAAGCATTTTGGAGCACGCAGGGGATCGGCATGTATGGCGTGTTCGCGCGTCAAGATGATCGCTTCATTGGTGAAGCCGGGATCATGCTTCGCCCCGATGGACTGGGTCTGGCGTTGCGATACAGCTTCCTTCCCACCGCGCGCGGTCGCGGGTTTGCGCGCGAAGCTGTAACGGAAATCGTTGATTTCGCCCTGCGCGAAAACGGCGGCTTGGATCGCATCATCGCTGTTTTGAGTGACGACAACAAAGCCAGCCAAGCCTTGGCTGAAGACCTCGGTTTTACACTAGAGCAGAGCTTTTACCGGGGACGGCAGAAAATGCTCGTCTTCAGCCTGACCGCAGAGTTCTGGCGCGCCCGTCAACGGTTGGCCGAATATCTTGTTGCCGTGAAAGCCAGTCTCACCCGTTAGGCGACTGTTTTTGCTTCCTGATCCACGCAGTCCAAAAAGGCCCGGATGCCCCTCTCTTCGGCAAGTCTAAGAGCGGACTGCAAGTCACCATCTTTGTGCGACAGCGAAACCGGAACCTCGACTTTCAGGCTCTCACTGCCATCATGGGACAGAATGTCGATGACGGCTGCGATGCGCCGCCCTTCAACGCGAGCCCAGACCGCTGCTGGCGTGTGACAGCCAAAACCCAATTCTTGGGCAAAAAAGCGCTCGACCACGGCCAAACGGCGGTCTAGCGCACTGGTCAGGACCCCTTCTTCAACGGGCAATTCATCCGTCACCCGGCATTCCAGCGCCAGTTGCCCTTGGCCGGTGGCCGGTGTGAAGTCCTTTGGATCGAGGTCAAAATCGCGAAGAGGGTCAAACAGTTGCGACCGCTTGAGACCAGCCTTGGCCAGCACCACAGCATCAAAAGTGCCGTCCAGCTGCTTATTGAGCCGTGTCGTAATGTTTCCCCGCAGCGGCTGGATAACCAAATCAGGCCGCCGTCGCTTGAGCTGTGCGACCCGGCGAGGACTACCAGTCCCAACAGTCGCACCTTCTTTGAGTTCATCGAGGGGACAGCCAACCAGCACGTCACACACCTCTTCCCGAGGCGGAAAATACTGTTTCAGACCTTCAGTCGGTCGGCTGGCCATATCCTTGTAAGAATGGACGGCTGCATCGACCCGACCATCCAGTATGGCCGACTGCAATTCGGCGACAAAGACCCCAACGCCACCAAAGCTGGCCAGTGAAGACGTCCGGTCCCGATCACCCTGAGTCTCGATAACCACCCGCTCAATATTTCGCGCTGGTGCCAGGCGACGCATTTCTCCCAAAGCCCAGTCAGTCTGCGCCAGTGCCAGAACGGAACCTCGTGTACCAATCTTCAAATCTGAATTGTTCAAAGCCCGCCCCGCAAAGTACAAAAATATTGATGCAATTTATACATATTCAAGATGTTGACGGTCCGCAAGATGCACCCACCGCAGGTGACACTCTTAGCGGAAACTGTCATTCTCCGAAACCATGAGTTAGGAAACCTTTTGGGGGGAGAACGGCATCCATGAAGTTACTACGATTTGGCTCACCAGGTGCGGAAAAACCTGGCCTGCTGGACCATGATGGTCATATCCGAGACCTGTCTGCGCACGTGGCAGATTTCGATGCGGACGCCTTGTCGCCCGAAGGGTTGTCCCGACTGGCGGCGATAGAGCCTGTGAGTCTGCCACAGGCACCGGATAACGTGCGCCTTGGCCCGCCCATTCCTCGGCCTGGGAAATTTATCGGCATCGGCCTGAACTATGCCGATCACGCTGAAGAGGCCGGATTGCCCATCCCCGAACAGCCCATCGTTTTTTATAAAGCCGCTTCCTGTATCAGCGGTCCGACGGACGATATCCTGCATCCGCGTGGTGCGGATCGGCTGGATTACGAAGTGGAGTTTGCCTTCGTCATCGGCACAGGCGGGCGGTACATCAGCCGTGAAGCCGCGTGGGACCACATTGCCGGTTATACCCTCGTCAACGACATCTCGGAGCGCACGTTTCAGATGGACCGGGGCGGGTTGTGGAGTAAGGGCAAATCCTTTGACACTTTTGGTCCAACGGGACCCTATTTGGTCACCAAAGACGAGCTCGAAGACGCACAGAACCACCCCTTGAAAGCCACGGTGAACGGCGAAGTTCGACAGAACGGCACAACCGCCACCATGATTTTTGACATTCCGGCCATCATCGAACACCTCTCCTGCTATCAGACGCTGGAGCCGGGGGATCTGGTGTGCACCGGGACCCCGCCGGGTGTCGGAATGGGGATGAAGCCGCCACAATACCTGACCCCGGGCGATACAATCGAGCTGTCGAGCCCGGTGCTGGGAACGCAGTCTATGCGGATCATTAAGGATCCCTTGGCCTAGCCCCTCCCGTCGACCCGATCACAATTGCTCACGAAACCTCGCAATTTTGCGTCAAATTGCTCGCTAGTTTGTTAGTGGTGAGTGATCGGGTGCGTCGGCATATGGGAGTCGAAGCCGTGCTTTCACAGTCGGCTTCACACCCTGAGAACGACCGACTGAGAGACGCTTGCCATGAAACGCTCAACCGCCCCTACCCCAAAGGTTCTGCTTACTGCTTCTGCTGCCTTTATTCTGTCTGCCGCCTCTGCTTCAGCCGCCTTTGCGCAATGCGTTGGTGAAGCAAGCTACCAGGTTACTTTCATGCCCAACTGGGTTGAAGGCGTGACCAACTATGACGTGCCGAGCAACGCCCACTGGTCGCCCATGGTTGTTGCGACACACGCCAACCCCGGTGAAATCTTCTCAATCGGTGAACGATCAACCGCGGGCGTGCAAACCGTCGCTGAAACCGGTGGGCGCGGTCCGATTACAGCTGAGTTGGATGCTCTTTTTGCAACCGGCACTGTGCGCGCTTATCGCACCGGCTCCCTGATTAACGATGCTGTCGGCACCGATACAGTGACGCTGAGCGCGGCGTCTGCCCAGCCTTACCTGACAATGATTTCAATGATCGCACCTTCTCCGGACTGGTTTGTTGGCGTCGATGGCATTTCTCTATGTCGCGGCTCTGCTTGGGTCGATAACCTCCAGCTCCCGCTGATGGCGCAGGATGCGGGCACGGATAGCGGCGTTGCATTCGCGTCTCCAAATCAGGAGAGCCGTCCGAAAGCAGCGATCCAGTACCTGAACCCCGATCTGAACCTGACTTCGGCTTCGGACGAAGCGGCTGTTTTTGGAACCTTGAGCATCAAACGCAACTAGCATCTTTCGCTTCCTTGAAGTTGGCGGGCCTTTCGACCCTTTGCTTCGAAATCAATCGCGCCAGCGGAAAATCCTCCCAGTCTTCCACTGGCGCGATGGTGGCCTCTCTCTTACCGAAAGAGGGAGGCTCGATGATTCAGCGCTCCGGCATCCGCGCGCTCATCTCTCAAAGTAGAGAAAGCTGATCACCCGCCCGTTCGGGTGGACAGAAGTTTTCCGTTTCCAGTGGGCGCAGGTGAGCAGACAGGCCATTACGGGCGCAGGCCACCTCAAACCTATGCTTCAGAACGTGCGCCAAGGGTCCGCTGCCGCGCATTCTTTCACCAAAAGAAGAGCGATAAACCCTGCCGCCATGCATCGAGATAACCTGACTCATGACCTTCTTTGCCCGATCCGGAAAGTTCGCTTCCAACCAATCGCGGAAGACGGTTTCTACTTCCAGAGGCAGCCGCAGCGGTATCATGGTCGCAGCCCGAGCACCGGCTTGCCATGCGGCACCAAGGATCCCCTCAAGCTCCCAATCATTGAGTCCCGGTATCATTGGCGATGCCATGACCCGAACCGGGATTTTCGCCTCTGAAAGCTGCCGAATTGTGTCCAGCCGGCGTTCAGGCGAGGAACAGCGCGGTTCCATCAGTCGTGACAATGACGCGTCGAGTGTGGTGACCGATATGCCCACATGAACCAAACCCCGCCGCGCCATACCGCTAAGTCGATCAAGATCACGAAGAATTCCCGCAGACTTCGTCACAATCGTCACAGGATGGTTGCATTGGTCCAGAACGCTCAGGATTGCACTGGTCAGCTTCAACTCCCGCTCGATTGGCTGATAGGGGTCGGTATTGGTGCCCAAGGCGATGGGCGCCACTTTGTAGTCAGGTTTTCTCAGGGCATCTTCGAGCAGTTCTGCCACGTCGTACTTGGCAAACAGTTTGGTTTCAAAATCCAAACCTGCCGAAAGGCCCATAAACGCGTGACTTGGCCTCGCGTAGCAATAAGTACAACCATGCTCGCACCCTCTGTAAGGATTTACAGAGCGGTCAAAGCCCAGATCGGGAGACTGATTGAAGGTCAGAACTGACTTTGCGCGGTCCTCGGATACAGTCGTGGGACGTTGAATCAAGTCTTCCAACCGCGTTTGGCCACTACCCCAACCATCATCGAACGCGACGTAGTCCGTAACCTCGAAGCGGCCTTTCGGCCCCTCCGCCACACCTCGTCCTTTGCGGTAACCCTTGGCTCGTGCCGCCTCGCTTTGTGACTTGTTAACCCGATGGCGGTAGGCATCCGCTCTGGCTGGTTTGAACGCCAGTTTCGGCGTCGCCGAGGCAGATTTTCCGCTTGATGGAGCTGAAACCAGACGCTGGTCCCCCAGCCTGGCCACGTCGCGCTGTTTCATTGAGCCTCACAGATGATCCCGTTTTGTTCTCAAAGAGGTATAATGAGAACAAACGTGAACATCAAGTGAAAAATGATTTGGTAACAGGATCTTAGAACTTTTCGCATCAGGATGGTGTCCAATCTCACTGCCCCGACCCCTGTGGACAGCACCTTTAGTCTGGTCGTTGAAGCTGAAAAATCTGATCGGCGACGGAGTAGTCCATGTAGCCCATCCGGGCCAGTGCCTTAGCGCGAGAATTATCAAACATGCCGTCGGTGAGCATGTCATCGCGAATGAATGCCTTCTGTACCGTTCCGATGATCATGGAGTTGTGGCGTCCAAACTGGTTTGATTTGAGGGGAATGAACTGATCGACGGTGCATTCGAGCGCCGCTGCAGCCTCCGCCACTCGGGGGGCCTGTACCGTCATACTTTGGGCCTTGCTGACCCCTGCCAATTCAAATTCGTCGATGCCGGCGTCAACTGTTTTGGCACTCCGGTTCATTGCATCAGCGAGGTCTTGCGTCACCAGATTCCAGACAAACTCACCGGTGGCCACAGCATTGTTGAAACTGTCTTTATGACCAGATGTTGAGAACATCACCATAAAGGGCGCGTCCGCAATCAGATTGAAGAAGCTGTACGGTGCCAGGTTTGCGATACCTGTTGAAGAAAGGGTCGATATCCAACCGATCGGCCGCGGCGCGACCAAAGCTTTGAGTGGATTGTGAGTGAGTTCAGGGGCTTTTTCGTTGGGATCGAAAAACATAGACACAGCAACCTTCTTCAAATGCTAGCCATGCATCAACCAGCGCCTCTCGTATAGCCAAGGAACCGATTGTACAAAACGGTTCAATTTACCCGCAACGACTCCTGCGACTCTGAAAAAGACATGCAAAAATAGCATATCAGTGCGAATATAGGGGTAATACAGCCTCTATCTTTGCATTGAGCGCAAGACTGCTTGGCGTTGCAGGTACTTTTTGATGAGCAGGAGCTGGGCTAAATCCACGTCCATCAACGGTGGTTTTCTTCTCCCGCCGTTTTTCAAATCTCTCTCAGAAGAATCTCCTCCCTTAAAAAGTAACCCCGCGAGCAAGCCGCTCGCGGGGTTATTTTTTTGGCCAGATACAATTCTGTACACCTTACCGCCTAGCAGAATTACGCCGAAATGAACCCTGCTCCGGCGTTTGGATAGAATTGCAACAAACATCAACCTATGTGATTTTATTCATATAAAAATACAACATCGCGAATCGCAGTTCGTTCTGAGATTATTTTTTAAAACTATTTTCTCATTACTGATCTTTTTTAATCTTTCTGACTTTTTTATCAAATTGACTGTCATGTCGAGCGTGTTTTGGTGGAGAAGTCTTGGATTCATTTCAAAATGACAGGCACAAAAACAATTTCATGGCTCTCGTGAAAACCCCCTTGATGCCTCGAGCAATTAGTTGATGTCTTGGTCTTATTGCAGTCCCAACGCACTAGTGGTGCATTCGGGTCTGCGGGATGAGCACTATGAGAGAAGGCCCCGCATCGAAAGGTGCTGGGAGGGAACTATGTATCAGGAACTGATCAGCGTGACGCCGCAAGACCGAGTTACATCGAACAGAAGATCCCGGACACGGAAAGATATTCTGCGTGCAGCGCTCGAACTGGTCGAATCAGGCCGGCAAATGACTGTTCAGGCTATTGCTGACCAGTCTGGCGTCTCTAAGCCAACGATTTACCGCTACTACAACTCTCCTGAAGAAATTGAGCGGGATGCATTCCTCAGCGAATTGGGCGCTGAAAGAGGTGCAAATTTCGTAGCGGCTGTTCAGCAAGTCATTCTCGATAATGCTGATGTTCGGGTGCGAATTCATCGGATGGCTGAACTTCTGCCGCAGATCATTGAAACGAACGGTGCTTTCTTGCGCGGATTGATGACCCAGCACTACCGGAAGCCAGGCGAGCGACCAGAATGGCTCCTGCCCGCCATTCAACAGATGATTTACGGTGCGTTAGAGCCTGTCCGCAATCGTCTGACGATGCAGGACTTCAAACAACTC
>JBMZBW010000029.1:0-24439 GCA_049612785.1 Alphaproteobacteria bacterium
ACTGACTAAGCGAGATTAGGACGAAGACCACTCAAGTCATAACCGGCGTTGGCTGCCGCGGAGATGATGTCATCGGCGGAAAGTTTGCCTTTGCTGGCCAGTGCCCAAAGCGTCGTTGAGCGCATACCGCTGCGGCAGTGAGCAAGGATCGGCTTGGGCATTTCTGCCAGCGCTGCTTTGGTTTGCTCGACATGCTCCATGGTGAGCTGTCCGGAAATCAGCGGGATGAAACGCACATCCAGACCGAGGGCTTCTGCCGCTTCCGTGGTTTCCTGGGCTGTTGGCTGGCCTGGGTCTTCGTGATCCGGGCGATTGATAATCAACGACCTGAAGCCCTCATCCACAGCCTGCTGCAAGTCACTGGCCGTGACCTGACCAAAAGCGGAAAAATCGGAGGTGACAGTTCTAAAGCTCATCGTTTCACTCATTGTTAGCCAAGGCATTACCTCGGTATTATCAAATCAATTTCAATAAATTTGTTATAGTATAACGGTTTTTCGGTCAATCCGAGAGTGTATGAATCTACTGCATACATTCAAAAGTCCTAAGGTTCTAATATTAAAGCTCTCTAATGGTCGGCATAAGAGCAAAAAAAAGCGGGTCATCGACCCGCCTTTTCAAAGAAACCGAGAGCGGTCTTAGCTCAGAACGCGGCTCATAGCCCCGTCTATTGCTGCGGCTACTTCATCCAGGTCGGACTTGGTTGAAATCAGGGCCGGTGACAGGCAAAGCGTGTTGTTGAAACCGGCCAGGGAACGGTTGGTCGCGCCAATGATCACCGCAGATTTTTGCATGCAATCTGCGACGATGCCTTGAACGAGGGTTTCGTCCAGCGGCTCGCGCGTCTCAACGTCTTTTACCAGCTCCAGCCCCAGGAACAGCCCCTTGCCGCGCACTTGACCGGACACCTTAGGATACTTGGCCGCAAGCTCTTCGAGTTTACCAAACATGTACTCACCCATTTGGGTGCAGTTCTCGAGCAAGTTCTCGTCTTCGAGAATCTTCATGTTTTCAAGCGCCGCAGCGGGGCCGCCCGTACAGCCGCCGAAGGTGGAGATGTCGCGGAAGTAGGACATGGGGTCGTCTGCGTTGTCTTTGAACAGATTAAAGACGGCCTCAGTCGTGACGGTACAGGAAATCGCGGCATAGCCAGACGCGACCCCTTTCGCCATCGTGACCATATCGGGCTCGATACCGTACTGCTGGTAGCCGAACCATGTACCCGTGCGGCCCAGTCCACAGACCACTTCGTCGATGATCAGCAGGATTTCGTACTTCTTACAAATCTCCTGTACCCGTTCCCAGTACCCAGCTGGCGGCGTAATCACACCGCCGCCCGCGGTTACAGGCTCAAGCACCAGAGCGCCAACGGTATCGGCCCCTTCGCGCAGGATAACGTCTTCAATCGCATTGGCCGCACGTACGCCGTAGTCGGTGACATCACCAAACTGCGAGCGGTATTCCAGACAGTGTGGAACCTCCACAAAACCTTCTGGGAAGGGGCCGTACTGGTCTTTGCGCTGATCCTGACCACCGGATGCGAGGGCCGCGATGGTTGTGCCGTGGTAGTCCCGCGCGCGGTACAGGATCTTCTGTTTCTTGCCGCCATACTTGTTATGGCTGATCTGGCGCACGATTTTGTAGGCTTTCTCGTTCGCTTCAGAGCCTGAGTTTGAGTAATACACGCGGCTCATGCCCGGCATTTTCTCAATCAGACGCTCAGCGAACTTTGCACCCGGGATGGTTCCCATCGCACCAGCGAAGTAGTTCATCTTGACCAGCTGATCGCGAACCGCGTCGGCGATTTGAGTGCGGCCATAACCGACGTTCACCGTCCATACACCGCCTGAAGTCGCATCAAGGTGCTCACGGCCCTTTTGGTTCCAGACCCGGTTGCCCTTACCTTCGATGATGATCAGCGGATCAGTGGTTTCGAACTTCTTGTGCTGGGTCAGGTGGTGCCAGACATTGGCGCGATCGGCTTCGACGATGCCGGAGTAGTCGTTCTCGTACTGCAGGTCCATGATAGTCTCCTAGTGCAGGCGCACCGCCGTCTTCGGCGAGGCCCGGTCAAACTCTCGTATGAAAAGCTATGGCGTCCAAAGACCGACCTTCGCTTCAGCAGGTGCGACAGGGCGTATCCTATTCGGGGTCGCTTTTAAGTAGCAGTTCATGCGTGGCAACTCCTTTTGTCAAGAAATCAGCCACCAAAACCGCCTAAGTGTGACGTTTCAGCGCTTTCATCCGTTCTTGCTGGCGCGCCCTGCTTTCGGCTGTGCCGTTGTCGAAACTACCGAACCAGCGATCCCATGGCATGTCGATCGTTCCGTAGTTGCATTCGAAATAGCGGTGATGAAGCTGATGGAAGAAATCGCCAGCTTTCATGCGCTGTTTATCCCGTACAACCAGTTGCTCGTATCCCGAATGTGAAAACGGCGGGCTGAGGTTTTGCAGACAAGCATGAAAAACCACCAAAAGCGGGTGGCTCGGGATGACCAGATGGATCAACAAAGTCGAGTAGTAAAGCAGATGCTCAATCGGGTGCATGGAGACACCTGACCAAGGACCAACATTGATGTTTTTATGGTGCAGACCATGCGCAATCTTGTAGAGCGGCGGCCAGTGCAGCAGCCGGTGAACCCAGTAAAAATGCAAACTGCTCCAGATCGGAATGGCGATGAGCGCGAACACGAACCACAGGATCCAAAGAGGCTGACTTAACGATAGGCTAAACGTTGGCACCCAGCCGTTAGCAGCGATCCAGAAGTAAAACACTTCAAACCCGGCAAGCAGCCCAGCCCCGCTGACCAGTGAGAAAAAGACGTTCTCGTGGACTTGATTGTGAAACAGAAACTGGCGGTTCTTGGTAGCCTGTTTGCGAGGGTCGAACTTAAAGGCCTCACCCTGCCCGTTCAACGTGATGAACCAGAGATGTAGGCCACCGGCCACAAGAGTCAGAAAGATCACGTGGCGCAGCCAAACCTGAATGATCCAACCCGGCTGGAGAGACTTCATGGTCTCGTAGGACGGCAACAAGAATGCGCCAAGCACCGCAAAAACAAAGATGATCAGGACGCTGGAAAGCCGCAACCATGACCGCCCCAACCACTGCAAAGCAGCGACCGGTCGGGGTGGCCAATGAAAGATCGGAGACATGTCGATGGGGAGATCGGGATTGTGAAGCCAGCCCTTGGCTTCATTCCGTCCGATAGGCGTATCCGAAGACTTCGATTGATCGGTCATGGGGGCCTCCGAAAATGAGTCGTAAGACCCCCATGAAGCGTGAAGATAATCGCGTCAAGCGACTAAGCGGGCAAAGTCGCTAGACGAACACCGGCCATCGCTTGAGCGACGCGAAACACCTGTTGTGCATAGCCAAATTCGTTATCGTACCAAACGTAAACAACGACGCGTTGGCCTTCCGCGATGGTCGCTGCACCGTCAATGACACCGGCGTGACGACTGCCGACCAGATCGGAAGAAACAAGCTCTGTACTCCAGCGGAAGCCAATTTGCTTTTGATAAGCCGCTGAGATGGAAGCCTGCTCCAAAACCTCATTCAGCGCATCCACAGTCGTTTCCTGCTTTAAGGTCAGGTTCAGGATCGCGAGCGAGACATTGGGTGTTGGAACACGAATGGCGTTGCCTGTGAGTTTTCCGGCCAGCGGAGGATAGGCCTTTGCCACGGCTTTGGCGGCACCGGTGGAGGTTATGACCATGTTCAGGGCCGCGCTACGGCCCCGACGATCCGCTTTGTGAAAGTTGTCGATGAGGTTCTGGTCGTTGGTGAAGGAGTGCACGGTTTCAATGTGCCCCTGCTCAACACCGAAGGCCTCATCCAGAACCTTCAGAACCGGCGTGGCCGCATTGGTGGTGCAGGAGGCCGCAGACATGATGGCCTGATCACCAATTTCTTCGTCATTGACCCCGTAGACAATGTTCGGAATCGCGCCCTTTGCCGGTGCGGTGAGCAGCACTTTCTCAACCCCATCCGAGGCCAAATGCTGCCCCAGTCCCTCTTCATCTTTCCAAACACCGGTATTGTCGATCAGGATAGCGTTCTGGATGCCGAAACTGCGGTAGTCGACTTCAGCAGGGTTAGGCGCGTAAATGAACTGAATGCGGTTGCCGTTCGCGATCAGGCACAGCTTGTCTTCATCAACCTCGACCGTCGCATTAAAGGCACCGTGGATGCTGTCAGTCCGCAGCAATGACGCCCGCTTGCGCAAATCAGCGACTGGATCCTTGCTCGGACGACATACAACAGCGCGCAGGTTCAGCATGGCCGCCGGGCCAGAGCGTTCGATGTAGTTGCGAGCCAGCAGGCGACCAATGCGGCCAAAGCCGTAGAGGACAACGTCTTGAGCTTCCTCGGGCAAATCCTGCGCATTGGCCGCAGCGATCTGGCCAGCGAGGTCCATGTTTTCAACCACGATCCGACCAACATCCAGTCGGCAGGGTTTGATCGACTGCGTTAACAAGCCCTCCAGAACCGGAACCGTCTGCTCCAAATCCAGGTCCGCTGCGCGATGCGCGATGATCATATCGTTCGCCGTACCACCCAGCGTCACCCGACCGTTGATCCGGATGAGCACACCCTTCAAACGATTGAGTTGGGTTACAGCCAGAGCAAAACGCTCAGCCAGCGCCTGTTCATAGGACCACTGGCGCATTTCCTGAGTTGACGGGGTATCCAACATGGCTTGGTTCCTTTCCTGTACTGAAAGGGACTTTCCTCAATCCGTTTGTGATACTCAATGCAGCGGTCTCGCTCACGTGGAGCAAAACCCGGCTTGAGCGCGCATGGCCGGTTTGAGTTGGAATGTGCAGCATCCCCCTACTCGCCTTCGCCGAACCGCGTGTTACAAAAAGGGGGTCTAACCCACCTGAAGGAAGCAAAACGTGGCCAAAACTGAACGTTACCCCCACCCCGACCTGAGCGACGTTCCCGAAGACATTCGTGAAAAGATCCTGAGCGTGCAGGAAAAGGCAGGTTTTGTGCCGAATGTCTTTCTGACGTTTGCACGGCGTCCGGCGGAATTCCGCGCCTTTTTTGCTTATCATGATGCCCTGATGGAGCGGCCTGAGTCCGGCCTCACCAAGGGTGAAATGGAAATGATCGTGACAGCAACATCAGCGCTGAATGATTGTCTTTATTGTGTCGTTGCACACGGTGCCGTCCTCAGAATTCGGGAAAAGAGCAACGTCATCGCAGATCAGATTGCAACGAACTATCGCAAGGCGGACATCACCGAGCGTCAGCGTGCCATGCTGGATTTCGCCGTAAAGCTCGCAGGCCCCAAGTCTGCGACCATGGGCGAAGAAGACTTCGCCGCCCTGCATTCTCACGGCTTCAATGACGAGGATATTTGGGACATTTCAGCCATCACAGCCTTCTTCGGCATGTCCAATCGAATGGCCAACGCAACGGGGATGCTGCCTAACCCGGAATTCTACGCCATGGGACGCAGTTTCTGAGGACTTCCCATTCAATCACCTTTCGTTGATTGCCTTTGACTTTGTCCAATCCAGCCTAGGTTAGGACAAGGCGCCGGTTTAGTGTTTCCGCCATCCTAAGCATTAGCATTCGAAAGGTATCCCCCTGTGTTCAGCAAAATCCAAAATGGCCGCCTTGTTATTGATCGCCGAGACGTCATCCGAGGCGGGCTTGCGGCCGGTGCAGCGGCTTTGTTGCCAGCCGGTTTGGCCCATGCAAAGGGCGAACAACCCATTGGCCAGACTCAAACAATCGAACTGGGCGATGCGACCTCTGTTGATGTCAGCGCGTTGAACCCTGGTGAGCTGGCAGTCATTGCGATGAACGGCACGTTCGTCGGTGTGTTGCGCCGGACCGAAGAGCAGCAGGCAACAGCCGCAGCAACGGCTGGAGCGCTCTCGGGTGAGACCGATGAGGACCGCACAGTAGATACGGAATACCTTGTCGCCGAACTCAAGTGTCTGCACCGCGGCTGTTACGTGGCTTACACCGGAGAAGCGGAGAAAGCCTTTGTTTGCCCCTGTCACCGGACCTCTTTTGACACTGCAGGTCGCGTTATTGCGGGCAAGACCTCCAAGTCCCTCCCTTTCGTAGGGCACACGGTCGCAAACGGTGTCATTAGCTTTGGAGAAGGTTGAGGAAATCCTCCGATAACGCCTCAACGTTCTTATTCCGCCCTGCCCGACAAACCGTTGTTGAGGCAGGGCTTTTTTTCTGCAGCGCCACAGACAAATTCAGACTTTTGGTTTCGGCGTCTCTTCGGACGCTCGACCCGCTTGAATGCGCGCGACCGTTCCCTCACTTTGGGCGCGATAGACCTCGTCACTGATGCTTTCGCGCAGCGCATCAAGCCGCAAGCCATGAGATCGCGGTGTAATGCGGCCCTGACTGGCAATGCCGTCCCAGCGGGCACGCGCTGCCTGCTTCTTTTTCACTTGGTGCGGCTGAACAGTGCTCATGTGGGCAGAATCAAGCCGCTCGCCCAAGCACAAATAACCAGCCTGCACCGCGCGATCCATAAGGTCTGATCCAGCCTTCGTGCGAACGACTACAGCGTTTGTTCCCGGATCATCGGCTTCCAGCGCAGGATCAGGCGAGCCACCGGGCCAGTTGTCCGCCGCCGCAATATCAGCGCCTTCGCCAATGCCGTCCGGACAGATTTTGCATCGCCAAGGTACGTTCCAACTCTTTTCGTCTTCGCCCCAATACTCGGTATAGGTCGCCGTATGGGATTTGCCCTCCCGGGTTACGAAGGTCGTTGGTCCGGGACAGCCGAACCCCCTGTAACGGAACTGCTCAATCTCGGCTTTTTTCACGCCGTGATGATTTTCGATAAAGGCTTCTGTCGCTTTGGGTGAAGCAAAACCGCCGCATACAGGCGTCAGGAAGTACTTGATAAGCCGGTTCACTCGGGGGTCGCGACGGGCCAAAGAACGCAGGGCGGAAATATCACAAGGTTTTCCGACAAAGGCAAAAACACGGTCTTTGTCGAGAAGCTCATGCACCCTTTGCAGAACCGCTGTTGGACCATAGCGCGAGCCTGCGCCTGCCAGGACATCACTGGCGGTTTCGCTCACATGCGGCTGACCAAAGGTGGGATCATTGCCACCCGCCTTGGCGTGCAAGATGAATTCGACTTCTCCGGTATCGACAAGAAACTGTCCCAAGGCCGTTAGAACACCACCGGTTGACCCCTGATGCCTGACAGCCGGATCACCGGCCCACGCCTCGACAAAATACTCATGCGGTCCCCAGACCAGATCCTGATGGCTTGCTTCTTTTGCTATGGCGTCGGGAAGGCCCTCAACACGGGTGCCGGGACAGGTATCGTATATCGCGTCTACTGTTTCGTGGGTTAAGGCACCCACGACCACAGGACGTTCGAAGCCGCTCTCAACCACCTGCATTTTCACGCAGTCCGACCCCGCCAACGACTCACACAGGCCACAGCCGATACAGAGGCTTTCTTCGACAATGCGGTAGAGGCGATCAGTGGGCGAAGGCAGGTTCAGTGTCATGGCTTAAAGAACCCGGTCTTGTTGCCCGCTTCCTTCCGCAGCAAGCTTGCCGCCGCTTCGAATTCGGCGGTTGCTTGCTGGGTTTGCGGCACGTCCATAAAGGCATCAAACACGGCTGGCGCAATGGTAAAGGTGTCGTGTCCGCGCGCGGCGAGTGCCACGATCTGTTCCATTGAGCGCAAACTGGCAACCAGCACGCGCGTTTTGCCCTGACAGACCCTGAGCATAGCATCCAGAATGGCATCGGCGTCCTGTCCGGATTCCTTCAGCCGACCGTAGTAGGGCGCAATGTATCGCGCCTCGTGGCTGACTGCTAGCAGGGACTGGCGGACATCAAATGCCGCGGTCAGGGTGATTGGTAAGCCCTTGGGAAGCAGTGGTAAAACACTCAAACCTTCAGCCGTGAGCGGCACTTTGGCCACCACACCATCTTGCCATCGATCATAAAACCGAGACATCTGCTTAGCCGCTTCTTTGGGATGATTGAGGCCGTGGACTTGCAGTTGAAGAGACTTGAGATCGAAATCCTTGGCTCGGTCGATCATGCGAAAAATCGTTCGCTTGCTCAGTTCCACACCCTGGGACTTGAAAATCATCGGGTTGGTCGTCGCGCCATATAACATTCCACGCTTGGCCCATTTTTCCCAGTCATCGGAAAGCGCGCTGTCGATATAAAGACGCATGATATCCCCTTGTTCAGTGCTGCTTTGGTCTCGCCCTTGCGAGCATCAAGGTCAAGCCTGATCATGTCGATCCTATGACCTCGTCGAAGGTTCCCTATTGACGTCGCTGTTGAGTTCTTGGAAGAGGCGTGAAGCACTTTCACTTTTTAAACTTTCTGATAGCGAGCGCGATTGGCATGTTTGGGTTCAAAGCTTTTTGTCCTTTTCGGCCTAGTGCGCCGTCCAGAGCCTGAGCCATCACGCCAATGAAGATCAAACTCCCCCAGGTCATGGGTCATCGCGGCGCGCCCTCGCTGGCTCCGGAAAACACGCTTCAAGGCTTTGAGGCCGCTTTCAATGCAGGGGCTTTATGGACAGAAACGGATGTCTGTGTGCTCGGCGACGGGACGCCTGTGATCTTTCATGATTCCACGCTTGACCGGTGCACAGATCATAAAGGGCTGGTCACGGCCCTGCGTGCGTCCGACTTAGCATCCGTCAACGCCAATCGACAGTTTCCAGAAACAGCGTTTCATGCGATCCCAACTTTGGCAGAAGCACTAAGCTGCTTTCAACGACTGGGCATGGGAGTGAACCTTGAGCTCAAACTCCATGAGCATGTCGAGCCAGCCACTCTGGTCGATGCGGTGACATCTGTTCTCTCAGAACACACATTCCCGACGCAGCAAATCCTGCTATCCAGCTTTGATTTCGAAGTCCTCAGACTGTTGAAGCAGGCTCTTCCCGATCTGGCACTGGCGGTTATTGCGGAAGAAGCCAGTGATGAAGTCTTTGAAGTCGCGCGGGAGACCGGCTCCCAAGCTTTGAACCTATGGTGGGAAACGCTCTCTCACGAAAACGTTCGGCGCGCACGGTCCAAAGGTCTGAGCGTGAACATCTGGACGGCCAACGAGCCGGAGAAGGTGCGCTCTATGGTTGATTGGGGCGTTGAAGGCATCATGTCGGATTGCCCACAGAATTTCTCCTTCTAGGCACTTTTCAAAAGCGACATTCAAGTCGCACGGGCGATTGAGCCTAATGCTGTCTGCTTTAGACCGGAACGCAAATCAGGAGGCGTTCATTTTGTCAGACTACAAGAAACCTGCTCACTGGGCAGAGCCGAAAAACAAGCTTTTCCCGCATCAAGTCGGCTTCACGTGTCCCCCTCATGATTTTGACGCTGCGCCCTCAGATTTTCTTCGCATGTCGCCGAGTTCGGTGGGTGTGCATGGTCGAATGCTGCATGTGCCGGACTACGAGCACCAACTCGATCAACGCAAACGTAACTTCGGGCTGCTCGAGGAATTTGTAGAGTGCATGGCCAATAACGGCGCTGACGTTTGCGGCCAGGTCGGGTCAAACTGGGTCCACGCCAGCGGCTTGGGCGTCGAAGGGATACGGCAGCACTGCGAAATGCTGTCTGACAAGTATGAAACCCCCTTCCACATGGCCGGTTACGCAATGGTTGAAGCGCTCCGCGCGATGAACGTGGAAAAGGTTGCGCTGAACGCCGTTTATCACTGGCCAACGTGGTGGCAAGGAACGGTGGATTTCCTCAAGGAAGCAGGCTTTGACGTGCTCTACGCCGGGAATTTTGTCGATCAGGGCTTTATTGGCAGTCAAGAAGAATGCAACGCGGCGATCTGGTGCTTTGACGGTGATCTGGCGTCGAGATCCATGGCCTATGTCGCCGAACAAGCCCCGAACGCCGATGCTTATCTGGCCAACGGCATGTGCAATTTCCGCTCTGGCCCCAACGGGCAAGCCCAGCGATTTGTCCATCTGGAAGTCGCGCTAGAGGCACAACTGGGGAAGCCCGTGATTACCCATGATAACGCCCTGTATTGGCGCATTTACCGCACGCTGGGCCTGGCGCCGGAGACCCAGCAAGGCCAATTGCTCTCTTCGCTGAAAGCTTGATACCCATGACCAAAATACTGGCCCTTTGGGCGGTTCCGCGTTCAACGTCGACGGCTTTTGAATGGATGATGCGACAACGCGGGGACTTCAACTGTCTGCACGAACCCTATGGTGAAGCTTGGTATCAGGGTGATGAACCCCTGTGGCCCCGTTTGACCGCCGATAGCGTTCGTACGCCCGGACTGACGCTCGCAGGGGTGCACGAAAACCTGAAAACCCTTGCGGCTGAAGGGCCTGTGTTTTCGAAAGATTTTCCGCTCTACATCGACCATATGTGGAATGACGAGCTGTTCGACATGTTCAACCATTCCTTCCTGATCAGAGACCCGGCAAAGACCATTTCGTCGATGTTCAAGCATTGGCCGGATTTTCACATTAAGGAAACTGGCTTCAAGGAGCAGCGAGAGCTGTTTGATATTATCACTGAACGCAATGGTGGAAGGCCACCAGCGGTCATCGACAGTGATGATGTTCTGGCCAATCCTTTTGGCGTGGTACGGGCTTGGTGCGAGGCCGTAGGAATTCCGTTTATCGAAAGCGCACTGAGTTGGGAACCGGGACCACGGGACGAAGTCAGCTGGTGGGACGGCGGGTCTTTCCACGAGTTACTGCGCAACTCCGACGGGCTGAAACCCCAGCCTCGCCGAGACGCCAAACCCGTTTCAGAGATGCCGCAGCGGGTGCAGGAGGTCTATGCCGAGGTCTTGCCGCACTATCAGCACCTCTACGCCCATAGGATTCAGGTTTAGACTTACCTGTGTAGCGTGAGGGCCGTGCCCTCGCCGCCGCCGATGCAGAGCGCCGCGACACCTGTTTGCGCGTTTTCCGCTTCCATGGCGTGCGAAAGCGTCACGATAATGCGAGCCCCTGAAGCGCCAATCGGGTGACCGACGGCGCAAGCCCCGCCGCGCACATTGAGCCGAGCAGCGTTCAAACCCAGCTCGTGTGCCGCGGCCATGGGAACGACGGCAAAAGCCTCGTTGATCTCCCACAAATCGACCTCATCTACGGTAAGATCAGACCGCTTGAGCGCCTGTTTGATTGCGCCGATGGGGGCCGTGGTAAACCAGCCGGGTTCTTGGGCGTGGGTGCCGTAACTGCCCAGCCGCGCTCTAATCGTCAGCCCCTGGGCCTGCGCCGTGCTTTCGCGCATCAGAACCAGTGCAGCCGCGCCATCCGAGATAGACGAAGCGTTGGCAGCCGTCACCGTCCCATCCGGTTTGAAAGCCGGTTTGAGGAGCGGAATTTTGTCCGGCATAGCCCGCTCGGGCTGCTCATCAGCTGTAACCTGAATGTCGCCCTTCCGGGTCGTAACCGTCATCGCTACGATCTCGTCCGCGAACAAGCCGTCTGCCTGCGCCTGCTGCGCACGGGCGAGCGACTGCAGCGCGTAAGCGTCCTGTGCCTGACGGGTCAGCTGATATTTCTGCGCACAATCCTCGGCGAAAGAGCCCATCAACCGCCCCTCCTCGTAGGCGTCCTGCAGCCCATCAAGGAACATGTGATCCTGCGCGGTTGTTTCACCCATGCGAGCGCCGCCCCGCATCTTGGGCAGCAGGTAGGGCGCGTTGCTCATGCTTTCCATACCACCTGCAACGATGACTTGCGCATGACCGGCGAGAAGCTGGTCCATGGCGAGCATGACCGCCTTCATGCCCGAACCGCACATTTTGTTCACCGTTGTCGCAGGAACAGATTCTGACAGGCCGGCATGAAAGCCTGCCTGACGTGCCGGAGCCTGCCCCTGTCCCGCGGGCAGAACGCATCCCATGATGACTTCATCAACGCCAGCAGGCTTCACGCCGGAACGGTCCAACGCCGCCGCTATCGCTGCGCCGCCAAGCTCGGAGGCCGTAAAGCCAGAGAGCGCACCCTGAAAGCTCCCGATTGGCGTTCTGGCTCCACCCACAATAACGACGGGATCAGCGAGTGGCATCAGCGTTCTCCTTGCTTTCAAGCAGCGAGCCGGGCGGCTTCGTCAGCGATGATGTCGGCGATGTCGCTGCAGTCCTCAAGACTGAAGGTCAGCGGAACGCGGAGATCAATGGTGGTCGAGAGCGTCTTTAGCGTCTGTGGCAAGGGGTCGACCTTGCCGAAATACTGCCAGCTGTCGTAGCGACTGGTGAAGGCTACGGGTTCCTCTCCGCCAAACCATTTCAGCTCAACACCCCGTTTGCCGCAAGCAGCGACCAGTTCTGGAATATCCCGAACATGGGCGTGAAACTGGAAGGAAGAGCCGACATAGGCTTCGTGCTGGGGGCGTTCGATCACGTCGATACCTGCCACACCGCGCAATCCCGCTTCAAGGGCCTGATAGCGGTCATTCCAGCGTTTGCAGTTCTGGTCGAGATGGTCCAACTGCGCGCGAAGAATGGTGGCTCGCAGGTTATCCAGCCGGGCTGAACAGTTGGGGGTATCCAGCCGAATGCGTCGGAACACCTCATCTCCCGGGGCTGCGCCATGGCGTTCATACAGCATGTACGACCCAGAGAGAATAACGGCACGCGCGGCCAGCTCCTCATCATCGGTGGTCAGGAAACCGCCCTCGCCCGAGTTCATGTGCTTGTACGTTTGAGTAGAGAAACAAGCCACTTTGCCAAAGTTGCCGGAGCGCTTCCCCTGCCACTTCGCGCCCATCGTGTGCGCGCAGTCTTCAACCAGCGTGATGCCAAATTCCTCACAGATCGCAACAATCGCATCCATGTCGGCGATGTGCCCTCGCATGTGCGACAGCATGAAGAACTTTGCCCCACTGCTTTGGGCTTTGGCGCGCAAATCATCGATGTCTGTTAGCCAGTCATGGCCAATTTCCACAAACACGGGCACACCGCCGCACGCATGGATCGCGCCGGGTACGGGTGCGAGCGTGTAGGCGTTGGCAAGGATCTTGTCGCCGTGTTGGAGGCCAGCGGCACGCAAAGCGATCTGCATCGCCTGCCCGCCGGAGGTGACAGCAAGACAATACTTCGCGCCCTGATAGGCTGCGTATTCTTGCTCGAGCAAGCTGGTCTCTGCCAATTCACCCGGTCCGGTGTTGTAGCGATGAATGCGGCCACTTTGCAGGATGGCTACCGCGTCTTCGATGCCCTTGGCAGGGATGGCTTCCTGCTGGGTAAATGATTTTTCGAACTGTTTCATGGACGCGAGTGTAAGCGCTAACGCGACGCGTTGGGAGTCCTCGAAACGGCACAGTTTGGCGATGCATGGTCGCAAGCTGACTTGCTGGCGCAGTCCTCAGGTCAGATAAACGAAGCCATAGACAAGAGGCGTTCGCGCCCAAAGGAATATAAACCCCATGACCACGCCCTATCGCATCGACGGCCTGCAGTACGCCAACTGGTCCCCGAAGATATTCGAGGAGATGGCGCAAGGGGGTGTGCACGCGGTTCACGTCACCATCGCTTACCACGAAACCTTTCGTGAAATGGTGCTGCAGATCGAAGCTTGGAACCGCTGGTTCGAGCGTTTCCCGGATCGCATTATGATGGGCCGTACAGCAGCCGATATCGATACGGCCAAGGCCACGGGCCGCACGGCGATTTTCTTCGGCTTCCAGAACCCTTCCCCCATCGAAGACGATATCGGCCTGATCGAGATTTGTCATACGCTGGGCGCTCGGTTCATGCAGCTGAGCTACAACAACCAGTCCTTCCTCGCGACCGGTTGTTACGAGGCTGAAGACCCCGGCATCACGCGCTTTGGCAAGCAGGCCATTGCAGAGATGAACCGCGTTGGTTTGGTTGTGGACATGTCCCACTCCGCCGAGCGTTCAACGCTGGAAGCCATCGATATTTCCAGCCGCCCCATCGCCATCACACACGCCAACCCGCACTGGTGGCACCCGGCGCTACGGAATAAGTCAGACGAGGTTTTGCGGGCGCTTACCGGTCGTGGTGGGATGCTGGGGTTCTCTGTCTATCCGCATCATCTCAAAGACGGCTCCAACTGTACCCGGGAAAGCTTTTGCGGGATGATCGCTGAGTGTGCCTCGCGCTATGGTGCGGAGAATATCGGCATTGGGACGGACTTGTGTCAGGACCAGCCAGATAGCGTGGTTGAATGGATGCGCGTAGGCCGCTGGTCCAAGCAGATCGACTACGGCGAAGGCTCCGCTGACAATCCCGGCTTTCCGCCCATGCCATCGTGGTTTGAAGACAACCGGCACTTTGACAGCATCGAAGAGGGCCTGCGCGAGGTCGGGATGAGCGAAGCAGAAATTGCCGGTGTCATGGGCGGCAATTGGTATCGGTTCTTCGAAACGAATTTTGTGCCATTATCATCGTCATGAGTTCGATTTCATACAGCGATAGCCGATTAGAGCTGCGGTCACCCGATACAGTCATGCGCCTCGAGCGCCTTGGCTCGGCCTTTCCGACCCGCCTGAGCTTTGGGCGGTCGATGATCCGCAACCTGATTGCTGATCGCGTTGAGGTCAGGCGCACCCGCTGGACCATGGACCCGAACGGCTTTGGCCGCGCCACCTACACGCTGGAACTGGGCGGACACACCTACTCCCTGATCGCGTTTTCGAATGCGCTGGATGATGCAGATCGATCTGATCGCGTGATTGCAGAAGCGTGGGACGCCAGTTTTGCCCTGTTTGACGGGGTTCCAGAAGACAGCGACCTCGACCGCCTCGAAGCCAATCTTCCAAAGCAGGAAGCCGGACGATATTCCGAAAAAGAGCTGGTTATCAGCCGCTCCAACAAGTCTGTCCGCCTGTTCGGTCACGTGGCCAAAGCTTTGGCTGAGGGCAAGCAACCAGACATCGAGCTTGTTGATTCCATTGGCTATCTGATGCGCACCACGGCGGTGTACGGGAACGGAAAGTTCGGGATCGCGGATCGCTTTGTCTTTTCTGACCGCCCCGGACTGGGTGGACCTTTTGCGGCTGAGATGCTCACGGTCTGGCTCATTCGCCATTTCACGCACGACTTGGTTGAGCACGTGGCTCAAGCGCTGGGTGGCGCTAAAGCTGTTCGATTGAACGCCGATATCAAACGGCATCTGGGTATTGGTAATTCTACCGGTTTGGGGATGGCTCCGTTTCTGATCCATCACCCTGAGCTGATCCACAACTGGCTGACCGCCCGTGAAACAGCCATCGCGCGGGTGCGGTCGATCCGGTCAATCGACGAGGGTCAGCAGCAACGCATCAAAGACCTTTTGGACCGCGCCAAGATGCACGTGAGCCAGTGGCGCGTCCCTGATGAGATACAGACTGCGCGGCTTGAGGTTCTGAATGCAGAACTCGCGGAAATGCCGGAACCGGATCTGGGCTGCGAGTTCCCGCTCCAGCGTTTGCTGGACTGGAGCCTTGGACAGTCGGTGGAGTGTCAGGAACTGATCGCTGCTCTGTGTCTTGAGCCTTTTGGCGAGATGATCGATGCCTTGACCGACGACATGGCCTTCAACGCGCCAAAAGCGTTTGATGCCGCCCAAACCGTCGCCGAAACCCTGACGCTCATAGGCCATCAGTATCAATGGTGCGAGTCCATCGACCTGCAACAGCAAACCAGCCAGCAAAAGTTCTGGTACGTATCAGAAGCCAAGCTGGAACCGCGTCTGGGTGACCGCTACGCCGAAGAAGGCGCGGACAAGGAACAGCCGCTCGATATCGCTCGGCAGGTTCAGGCCTTTGTCGCTTCCTTGCAGAATTTTGCGGATGAAGTCCCCCTCAAAGACGTTCTGGCGCAGCATCCGGAACATCGAAACATCGCCAAGCGCATCCAGGCTTCGGCCCAACGGCCCTTTGCAGAGGTCAGAGACAATCTGATCGACCAGACCATGCGCCCTATCGATCTGCTCCGCTGTAAGTTGGCGTTCTTTGGCGCGGTGAAGTTTGATCCGAAGTCCGATCTATGGACCCGGATTACCTTGTTCCAAGGCGCGCCGCTGTGGGACGAGTTACAAACCCGCGGCGATGACTGGTGGCTTTCTACAAAACCCGTGAACGCCGTCGCATGAGTTTCTCGCTCAACGAAGTCCACATGACTTTGCGCAAGGCCCTGTGTGGGCGCGGCCTGGCATTTGGGGTTGCGGATGATTTCGGCGCTGTTGGTGCGCGATTAAGCTCCGGCACAACGGCTGATGGGATCAAAGCCGTTCTCGCGCTCAACAATGACGCTCTTTTGGCCCTGCTCTACCGCGTAGAAACAAGCCTCGGCGCGAACGAGGACGCAAAGCTCGAGAGTGAGCTTGAGCGTCGACTTGCGGATCAACTTCTGGGACAGCCCTTCCCACGAGACCGGGCATGCGCCATAAGCGCCGAAAGCTGGCAACAGGCGCTGGATCTCAGCCATCTGACTTACGTGCCAGAATCTGAAGAGTCCCGCTTGGCTGGTGCTGGTGCCGGGACCAACGACAACGACTAGTACAGAACAGAAAGTCGCCCCCATGGACATTACGATGACCCTCGATCAGGTCTACGATCTGGCGCTGAACACCCTGAAAGATGCAGGAGCCAGTGAGACCAATGCGGCCTCTGTCGCAAAATCCACGTGGCGCGCAGAGCGTGACGGGATCCGCTCGCACGGGCTTATGTATGTCCCCATCTACGCGGAACATGTGCGCTGCGGAAAGGTTGTTGGGGATGCGCAACCGGTTGTGAGCCAGCCAAAATCCGGCGTCATTTCCGTTGATGCCAAGCACGGCTTTGCTCATCCCGCGATTGATGCCGGGTGGGATGCTTTTACCCATGCTGCGCGGGAAAACGGGGTTGCCGTGCTCACGCTCCACAACTCCTACAACTGCGGCATTCTGGGTCACCACGCTGAGCGACTGGCAGAAGACGGTCTGCTGGGGCTTTGCTTCACCCATGCCCCGGCCTCGGTTGCGCCAACAGGCGGCAAAAAGCCGGTTGTGGGGACCAATCCCTTTGCCTTGGGTGTACCTGATGGCAAGGGCGGCGCAAGCATGGTGATCGACCAGTCTATTTCGGTGGTCGCCAAGTCCGAAATCGTCCTGCGCAACAAAAACGGTGAGTCCATCGAAGAAGGTTGGGCCTTTGGTCCCGACGGTGAGCCGACAACAGACCCCGCCGTTGCTCTCAAAGGCACCATGGCCCCCAGCGGAGGCTACAAGGGCGTCGGCATGGGCCTGACAGTCGAGCTTCTGGCATCGTGTCTGGCCGGCGCTGTTTTGTCGACACAGGCCTCGCCCTTTGCGGGTACGGCTGGCGGTCCACCATCAACGGGCCAGTGCTTTATCGCCTTTGATCCGGCCAGCTTCTCGGGTGACGCGTTCTTCACGCAGGTTGAAACCCTGCTCGGTACGATCCGGGATCAGGACGGCGCGCGCGTGCCCGGTGATCGGCGCAAAAACAACCGTGCCAGCACGGAATCCGATGGTGTGAAGGTCAACGAAGCCCAGCAACGCGCGCTCGGCTTGCTGGACTGATTACACGTCGTCTCGATAGGTCTGGATTTCGAACGGCGTAACCTTTTCAGCAAAGGTGCCGATTTCCTGTCGCTTGGCGGCAACAAAGGCTCGGCGGAAAGCGGCACCAAAGGTTTCTTCGATGAACGCACTCTGTTCGAACCGGACCAACGCCTCTTCCCATGACGCGGGTAGTCGCGGCAAATCCTGATCATAACTGCTGCCGGTGAAGGGCTGAGGCGGCGTCGCCTTTTCCTGCATCCCCCCGATGGCTGCGGACAGGACCGAGGCGATGACCAGATAAGGGTTAGCGTCGGCACCGGAAACCCGATGTTCAAACCGGCGTGCAACACCTGGACCTGCTGGTATCCGAACGGCTGCTGTGCGGTTGTCCATACCCCATGACGCCGTCGTGGGGGCGTGCGTCCCCTCTCGCAGGCGGCGAAAACTGTTCAGATGCGGCGCAAACAGCAGCGTGCTGTCCGCCATGGCGTCGAGCAAGCCTGCGACGGCTGAAGAAAGCGCGTCCGAGCCCAAATCCGTACCATTGTCAAAGATGTTGCTGCCGCTCTGGTCCAGAACAGAAGCATGAAGATGAAAACCGTTGCCCGCGTCTTCGCCATAGGGCTTGGCCATGAAGGTTGCGCCCAAACCGTGCTTTCGGGCGACACCGCGCACGATGAACTTGAACAGCGATGCATCATCCGCCGCCTTCACAGCGTCGTCCGAGTGCAGCAGATTAACCTCAAACTGACCCATCCCACTTTCAGAAATAGCGGCATCAGCCGGTACGTCCCAGGCCTCACACGCGGCATAAATATCGTCGGTGAAGCCCTTAAAGGCTTCGAGCAGGTCGATGGAATAGAGCGACCCCGCAGACATGCGGCTCGCGGTGCCGGGGATCAACGGTGGCTGCATGCCGGTTGAGGCTGGATCGTAGAGGTAGAACTCCAACTCAGTGGCGCAAACCGCTTTCAGGCCCTTTTCTGCAAAACGCGCAACAACGGATTCAAGCTGGGCGCGCGGGTCAATCGGGCTGATTTCGCCTTCGTGCAGGTACATCTGGCAGGGCAGCAAAGATACATCGTCCTCCACCCACGTCAGTGGCAGTGGTCCGCGCCCGGTGGGTTTAAGGGTCCCATCCCGGTCACCAGTCTCCAGAACCAAGCCGCTTTCCAGCGCATCCCGGCCAAAAACATCAACATGCAGGGTCGACGCCGGCAGTTTCATCGTTCCCTTGAAGACCTTGTCAGCCGACTGCGCAGGCAGTCTCTTGCCACGGAAAATACCATTGATGTCAGTTACCACTGGATAAAGCGCTGTCACGGGAACCTCATTGCTTTGCTTTGGCCCGACGCTAGGGCCGAAGTCCACTTCCTGCAAGGCTCCTGACCAGCCTAAGCGTTTGAGCCATATTACGCGGCTGACATACAACGTCGAAGAAACGCCGTTCCTATGACCTCCCCTCCACATTGGCTGACCTGCCGATTGGGACGGCCTCTAATACAGGAAACACCTTCTATGTCTTCTCTGGCCGCTTATCGCGAGCAATGGACCGGCAATGTGCGTCGGGATTTGTTGTCCGGCCTGGTCGTTGCTCTTGCCCTGATCCCAGAGGCGATTGCATTTTCCATTATCGCAGGTGTCGATCCCAAAGTTGGGCTCTACGCCTCTTTTTCGATTGCCGTGATCACCGCAATCGTTGGTGGCCGTCCGGGAATGATTTCTGCGGCCACAGCTGCAACGGCTGTTCTCATGGTTACGCTGGTGAAGGAACACGGCCTGCAATATCTGCTCGCGGCGACCATCCTCGCTGGGTTGCTACAGATTGGTGCTGGTTTCCTGCGGCTGGGTTACCTGATGCGGTTTGTATCGCGTTCGGTGATGACAGGCTTTGTGAACGCGCTGGCCATTCTGATTTTCCTGGCCCAGTTGCCTGAACTGATCAACGTTTCGTGGATGACTTATCCTTTTGTCGCCCTTGGTCTGGCGATCATCTACATCCTGCCCCGCTTTACCAAGGCCGTCCCCTCCCCGCTGATCTGCATCATTGTGCTGACGGCAATTGTGATGATCTTCAACATCGACGACTTGCGCAACGTGGGCGATATGGGCGAGTTGCCGGATACACTGCCCATCTTCCTGTTGCCGCAGATTCCGCTGAACCTTGAAACCCTGATGATCATTCTGCCGGTGTCGGCGGCTGTGGCGGCTGTGGGTCTGCTGGAAAGTCTGATGACTCAATCGCTGGTCGATGACCTGACCGATACCCCGTCAAACAAGAATCAGGAGTGCATCGGTCAAGGCGTCGCGAATACGGCGACCGGCTTTATTGGCGGCATGGCGGGTTGCGCTATGATTGGTCAGTCGATGATCAACGTGAAGTCCGGCGGTCGGGGGCGACTGTCCTGTTTTGCGGCGGGCGTTTTGCTGCTGTTCATGATTGTGGTTCTGGGCGACTGGGTAAAGCAGATACCGATGGCCGCTTTGGTGGCCATTATGATCATGGTGTCGATTGGAACCTTCAGTTGGTCGTCCATTCGCAGTTTGGCCGAGCATCCATGGCCTTCCAGCGTCGTCATGGTCGCAACCGTCGTTACGGTCGTCCTGAGCCATAACCTCGCCATTGGCGTACTTGTGGGTGTGTTGCTGTCGGGGATCTTCTTTGCCTGGAAAATGGCGCAGATATTCCGCGTGACCTCCACCCTATCCGAAGACGGCAAGCATCGGACCTACGTGGTCGAAGGCCAACTGTTCTTTGCGTCGGTTGAGCAGTTCTATTCCTCCTTTGATTTCCGTGAAGCGCTGGAAAAGGTCACCATCGACGTAACCCGCGCCCATATCTGGGATCTGTCGTCCGTGCATGCGCTCGATATGACCCAACTGAAGTTCCGTCGTGACGGGGCTGAAGTCGAGGTTTTGGGCATGAACGAAGCCAGCGAGACCATCGTTCTGAAACTGGGTCAGGCCGACAAGCCCGGCGCGCTCGAAAAAATGTTGGAGCACTAGACCATGGCAAAGCCAAAGCTCATCACCCTGATCGACGGATCAGTCTACGCCGAAAGCGTCTGTGACCACGCGAGCTGGATCGCCCAGAGGAACCAGGCCGATATTGCGCTGTTGCACGTCATCGGACGCCGACAGGCGGCACGGCAAGACGTCTCCGGCACGCTGGCCCTTGGTGCTCGCTCCTCAATGCTGGAGGAGCTCACGCGGTTGGAAGGCGACATGGCACGCGTTGCCCAGCAACATGGCCGCGCCCTGTTAGACGGCGCTGCTGACCGGATTGCGGCGGAAGGCATCAAGCGTCCGGAAACACGACTTCGGATTGGTGACCTGATCGAAGAAAGCAACGACGCCCTGACTGAGGCTTCTATGCTGGTTATCGGCAAGCGGGGAGAAGCCGCCGACTTCGCACGCCTGCATCTTGGCTCAAACCTCGAGCGCATGGTGCGTTCCAGCTCAAAGCCGATCTTTGTTGCGTCCCGCACATTCAAGCCAATCCAGCGCGTGATGATCGCCTATGATGGCCACTCACCGGCACGAAAGGCTGTTGAGGCCATTGGTACAGACCCTTTGTTCAAGGGTTTGGAAATCAAATTGCTCATGGTTGGCGACGATGATGAGACCAATCGTGTGCGTCTGGAAGAACCGGTTCAACTGCTCCAAAATGCGGGGCTGAAAGTTTCTTCGGAATTGGTTTCCGGTCAGCCTGTGGATGTCATCAGCGCGCGAGCCGGTACCGATGAGTTCGACTTGCTGGTCATGGGCGCTTACGGTGGCGGGCGTTTGCGGTCCATGTTTATCGGATCAACGACTACGGAAATGCTCATTTCTTGCCGAGTTCCTGTCTTGCTTTTCCGCTAAGGATAGAAACGCGCTTATCAATCGCGCAGTTTTGACCCTAAAAGGATGGATCGTTCGCTACTGTCCTCTGGATTGGAGAATAACTATGCCCCTGATCCGCTCTTTGCTGCTTGGTCTTGCAAGCCTCAGTCTCCTTACGGCTGCGCCGGTAAAGGCCGAAGACCCGTGGGATAGCCTGACCTTTGAAAAACTGGATCAGGTTGCGGAAGCGGCTTTGGACAACGCGCAGTCCCTGTCGTTAAAGCACAACCGCGAATACTGCGGCTACATCGCCTTCGATGGCGCGGACCGCCTGCGCTTCACGGCTCCGCTGAAAGGGTCAGTGGAAACCTGTACTCCGCCAGAGGTCCCCTACAGTTGGGAATTGATCGCCAGCTATCACACCCACGGCGCACTCGACCCCAACGAGCCTGACGTCTCTTACGAATTGCCAAGCAGCGACGATCTGCGCGGTGATATGGAGGAAGGCGTTGACGGCTATCTCGCAACACCGGGTGGACGGTTTTGGTTCATTGATACTCAGGATGAAGTTGTGATCATGCTCGGTGATGTGGGCTATTTTGAACCAGACAAACTGTTTGAGCAGGATACAGAATGTGGACCTTGGGCGGAGCATACGTTCGAGGAAATCTTCGTGATGGAAGAAGAAGAAATCGGCCCTTGCGATCTCTGAATTTTGATATGGGACAGGAGGACTGAAAGTTGGCCCTGAAGAAACGGGTTGCCCTTGAACTCGGCCAAGGCACTTCCTTGCGATCTGGTGATTACACGCGGGCTGCGGAACGAGCCGTTAAAGACGCGCTTTGGCACAATTCCCTGAACATGGCGCAGGCCTTCGGCGCGCCCAAAGACGCGATGATCGTCGATGTCGAAATTGCAGTCCAAGAACCGGATGCAGTCGATTGCGATGCCGTGGCTCAGATTTTTCCCTATGGCACCGTCTCGGTCAGTGCCCGTCATGGTGGGTTGGACATACCCAAGCCCGATGGCAGCGGCAGCACGCTTGTGGCGCTGGCTGCTGTGGTCGTCTCGTTCATGGTGGAGGAAGCCTCAGCATGACACAGGCCACCGACCAAAACCTGCAGCGGCTCATCCTTGAAATTGGCATGGGCAACGATCTCTATGGCGAGGACTACACCAAAGCCGCCTTGCGCGCCGTTCAGGATGCGCTGCACCATTCATCTCTGATCCTGTTCCGCTCGCTTGAGTTGGACTCAAGCCTCATGCAGGTGCGGGTTACCATCGGCGTGGAAAGACCACAGTCCGTTGATTGCGCCGCCGTCGCCGCGAGCTTGCCGCGCGGACAAGCGGTCGTAACCGCCGTCAAAGGCGGCATGAACGTTGTGGATACTGAAAACCAAACCGTTAGTGTTGTCGCGACGGCGGCAATTGAAGCCTTTTATCCCATGGATCTGGTGCCATGGACCGTCGTGAAAGCAGAACCATGAAACCTTCCCCCCTTCTGGCCCGACTGATCGCCGTCGTTGTTCTGACCCTGCTGGTGCCTTTCTCGGCCAGAGCGCAGGAAAAGATTGATGTTGAAACAGCGCAAGCCTTGGCAAAGACGGGTGATGTCCTGCTGCTGGACATTCGAACCCCGCGAGAGTGGAAACAAACCGGCGTCTCACCTTTGGCGACAACGCTCAACATGCGCGAAAGCTCCTTCGGCTCAGATTTAATGAGCCTTATCGAAAACGACCGCGACCGACCCATTGCGCTGATCTGCGCTTCGGGCGGACGCTCTGGATATTTGGCTCAGGTCATGGCGGAAGCTGGATTTTCCAAAGTATACGATGTCTCTGAAGGAATGATGGGGTCCAAGGCTGGGCCGGGATGGATTGGCACGGGCCTACCCGTTGTCGCTTTCGACCCCAACCGCTGACCCCAGCCACTTATACATATACGTTGTCCCGTCGAGCCTTTCTGGATCGTCTGGGGCTATTGCAAACCCAGGGATCTCACCAGCGCTCTCAAAGCCGAACTTTGCATACAGCGGCTGGGCGCTGTCATTGGTTCGGGTATCCAGCGTCAGAAGTCGAAAGCCACGCCTTTCCGCTTCCTGGATCAACGCAGCCAGCAGCCTACCGGCAATACCCTGTCGCCGATAAGCCGGATGAACCATCATCTTCGCCACTTCAGCCTTGTGCATCTGGTTTGGCATCGTTGGCAGAACCAATTGCGCAGTACCAACAATTGCCCCGCCCTGCTCCGCCTGCGCAGCAAACAGCACCGACGACCCACTTTGGACCATGGGTAAGACCCGCTCGAGCCAGAACGCGGCGGCATCAGATCGGGTAAAGGGCTGAACAAAACCAATGCTCGCCCCTGACGCGACCGACTGGCCCAGCATGGCAGCAAAATCATTGATGTTCGTTTGCAGGAATGATCCGTCAGCCTGTTTTATCATCATCCCTTTAACCAACCCAACTGCCCACGCCTGTCAATCTCATCCGTGCTTTCGCTAGGACCTAAGCCTGAAACGATGTGAGCAGCTGCACAGGATCATCACGCCCATTGGACACAGCAGGTCCAGCGCTTGCGAGAATTCAACGCTCCCTTCCGTTTTTTAGTTAAATTCGTACTTTTGGCACGCCCTTGGCTCTTTCCTCGGCAAAGAAGAATTTTTCGATGTTCAGAGGAACAATTTGCATGAAAAACATTTTGAAGATGAGCCTGAGTCTCACGGCTTTCGCACTTGCCAGCTCAGCCGCCGCTAACCCCGCAGCACAGATTTCAAAACTCGAAACAAAGCTCGACCGGCTCATTAACTATTTCGATGCCAACTGCGATGAAGACGCTCTCACCCCGAAGTGCAAGCGGGTTGAAGACAGCATCCTGCGGCTCGACGAGGAAATCCAGCACGCTAAGGAAGCGGTCAGCGTTAGCCTTCGGACGACTGCCAGCGTGTCCGTTAAGGGCGGCACGCCAAGTATGATTGACCGACAATTTGAAATTCTGCAGGTGCGCATGAAGAAGATTGAGAACTTCATGCAGCGGCTTGAAGCGTCAAACGATCCGCAAAAAGATGCGAAGTTAAAGGCACTCCAAACACAGCTAGATCTGGTTCAAAGTCGGATGCTTCAGCTTCAGGCCAACCA
>JBMZBW010000030.1:0-24417 GCA_049612785.1 Alphaproteobacteria bacterium
GGCGTTCGCAAGCTCTGCAGAAGCGTTGAACGCTGTACAGACCGCGACCGGCATGCTGTCACCACACTCCGGCTCCGAAGCACCGACTGACCGCTTCATGAAAGCTGGTGCTGAGATGCTTGCTAAGTCCGTTACGGCTCAGTTCTACGACCGTGACACGACCCCTGAAATGGCGTCTGCTGGCATGAAGGGCATGGTTGAATTCATGCTCGACCCATCCGCAATCGACGACATTCTTGAAGACCTCGAAGACGCTCGCGAAGAGATCTTCGGCGCTCTCTAAGGTCTAGAGACCCTGTTCGCAGCGGCTCTTTTCAGGGCCGCTGCTGATAACCCCGACGGAGAAATCCGCCGGGGTTATTTTTTGTCCCCTTGACGGTTTAACGGCAGCTGTTGAGGGTTAAGGAAACGACCCAAAGGTATTGTCTGATGGCCTCTGCACTTAACGCTGCGATTCCCCGTGTTGCCCTTAATGGCATGGAGGGTGAAATCAGCACGCTCATCGTTGGTTGCGACAACAAGAATTCGCTGGATGAAGCCCAAGCGCTTTGGGACGCATGGTGGGACGCGGGCGGTAATGCTTTCGACACAGCCTTTGTCTATGGAAAGGGGCTGCATGAGCAGGTGTTGGGGCAATGGCTGCGGCAGCGCGGGGTTGGCGAAGAAGCTCGGGTGATCGTCAAAGGGGCCCACACGCCCCATTGCGTGCCAGAGGCCATTGCGGAGCAGCTGGAGATTTCACTCGATCGCCTCGGCCTGGGGCATGCGCCGGTTTACATCATGCATCGGGATAATCCGGAAGTGCCGGTTGGCGAATTCGTGGATGCGCTGAATGCGCTGGTTGATAAGGGGCTGATTGGCGCTCTTGGCGGTTCGAACTGGTCGGTGGAACGCTTTGTCGAGGCTGAGACCTATGCCAGCAAACGCGGGCTGCGCCCCTTGAGTATTCTCAACAACAATCTGTCTCTTGCGGTGATGGAGAAGCCGGTCTGGGCAGGTTGTATCACCTCAAATTCACCAGAGATGCTGGGGTACTTGCGGAAGAGCGGCACGACCCACCTGTCGTGGTCTTCACAAGCGCGGGGGTATTTTATTGCCGAAAGCGAGCGCACGGAGTTGCCTGCGGATACGGCTCCCGACACGTGCTTTTCCTCGCTTGGCAATGAAGAGCGCCGACGCCGCGCGGAAAGTCTGGCGCGAGAACGTGGGGTGAAGACCCACAACATCGCGACCGCTTGGGTGCTGGCGCAGGCGTTTCCGTCACTGGCGCTGATTGGGCCCCGGACGATTGAGGAAATTGAGACGACCTTGCCTGCGCTTGATTTGGATTTAACGGAGGCTGAGGTGGCTTGGCTTAATCTGGAGCGGGAAGAGCGCTGATCAAACAACGCTCTTCCCCACCCAAAATCAGCCCTTCTGCGCGCCCAAGGTCAGGCCGGACACGAACTGACGCTGCAGGAAGAAGAAGAACACCAGCGGCGGTAAGGCGACGATAATCGACCCGCCGGCCATGACATTCCACCGGTTCTGCCACTGACCACTGGCCAGGTTGACAAGCTGTCGTGGAACCAGCATCAGATCGCCCTGTGTCAGGACCAAAGACCAGTAAAAATCGTTCCATACAAACGTGAAGATCAGCAGACCAAGCGCCGCGAGCGCAGGGCGAAGAAGGGGCAGGATGATCTTTGAAAACACCTGAAACTCGTTCGCCCCTTCGATGCGTGCGGCTTCAATGAGCTCGGTCGGTAGCGCTGCGATGAAGTTCCGCATGAAAAACACGCAGAAACCGGTCTGAAACGCGCCGTGGAAGATGATCAGGGCCCAAAGAGAGTTGTAAGGCGACCAATCGCCAAAGCCGAGATCCTGCATCATGCGTAGGACAGGGAAGGTCAGCACCTGAAACGGCACAAAGTTGCCGGCGACAAAGATAGCGAACAGCCACGTCCGGCCAAGAAACTTGTGCTTGGCCAGCACGTACCCGGCCAAGGTCGCGAAACCGACGGCAATGGCAACGACCGGCAGCACCACCATAAAGCTGTACATCATGGACGACCAGAAGGGCACATCGGTCAGGATGGTCATGAACCCTTCAGGGAAAACAGGCGCAGGCATGGTGAATTTTGCGCCCTGTTCAGCGTTGATCTGCTCGTTTGATTTCAGCGCGGTTAACAGCAGCAAGAAGATGGGCGTGAGCCAAACCAGCGTGACGGCCACAACGCAGGACCAGTAAAACGTGCGCGCACCTGGACGCCAGGTATTCTCAGGACTTGGATACATTTGAAAGCCCTCCCTTAATCGTCCGCTTGGCGGATCATGTTGGTAACGAAGAAGACGATGAATACGAGCATGATCAGGAACAGGATCACCGAAATGGTCGCTCCATAGCCGTAGTTGCCGCCGTTTTCACCAAACCCGACCTCGTACATTAATCTGGCAAGCACTTCCGATTTTTGCCCTCCCACGGTCATTACGTGGACCAGGTCGAACGATCGAAGCGCGCCAATGGTTGTTACGACAACGCAGATAAAGGTCGCCGGCCAGAGTTGGGGGAGAACAATCTTCTGGAACAGCGTGAAGCCCTCCGCGCCATCCAGCTTTCCGGCTTCAATGAGCTCGGCATTAATCGCGGTCAGGCCAGCGAGGTAGATGATCACGCAATAGGCGATCTGTGGATACCATGCGGCGATGATAATCCCGATGTTCGACCAGCCATTGGTTCCCAAGATCCCGTCCTTGCCCCAGCCAACAGCGTTAAAGAACCACATCAGGGGTGACCCGTCCGACGTGTTGTAGAAAAACTGGAACAGAAACGCGATGACCGTTGGCGACAGGACAAAGGGAAAGAAGAACATCGGCTTCATAAGCCGGGTGGCGAAATGGTTTTGATTGAGCAATACGGCCAGCGCCAAGCCTATGGGAATGGCGATCTGGAACATAATCAGCCAAATCACGTTGTTGAGCAGCGCTTCACCCGCGTCGGTCAGTCGAGGATAGGACGGTTTGGCTTTTTTGCGCTCTTTTTCGGTCAAAGTGGGGTTCAGGTACTGGAAGGTCACCAGCTTACCGACTTCCTTGCCCATGCGTTCGATGTTTCGCGGCGTTTTGGCAAAGAAGCGCTTGTAGTTGGCCAGTCCGACAAACTCCATTTTCTGCACCCGCCGGCACTTCTCACCCTCTTCGAGACTGGCGATTTCACGACCGTCCGAGCAAATCATGCGGTCAGCTCGCACGTCGTGCAGACTCATCCACGTCGAACCAGCGATGGGATAGAGAACAAAAACACTAAACAGCAGGAACGCCGGAGCCAAAAACAGAACACGCGCAGGGCCGTAACGGAAGAACCGACCAACCAGAAACGCAACAGCGACGGTAGCCGCCACAAGACCAATCAGCCAAAGCGTCAGGCTGCTCGGGCCAATGGCCTGCCAGATATCAGAAAAAAAGGACATAAGCTGCCTAGGTCTCCCCTCCCATGCACGGTGGCGCAGGTGACCATGACTGCAAACAGCTGTCTAGGGGCTTGGCTGGTACAAGCTTCCTGATTCCTGCGCCACGTGGATTTTATGCACACAAAACGGGAAGGCCCTAAAATCGGGCAAATGTCCCAAAAGTTCGGCTAATTTCGTATCTTAGGCGCGTCTAATAGTTGTTTCTTGCATAATCCCGTGGCACCGTTCGCCGGTAATAAAACTTGATGCTCAGAATTCCGGCAAAGCTCGGGTCTGGGTGTCCCTTCAAATCTAGGAGGAATGCCTCATGAAAAAGTTTGCACTCGTCGCGGCTTCCGCGCTTGCTGTCGTAGCTGTGAGCACGGCGCAGGCTCAGGAAGTCCGCGTATACAACTGGTCTGACTACATCGACGAAGGTTTGCTTGAAAAGTTCACCGAAGAAACCGGCATCAAGATCACCTATGATCTCTTTGATTCCAACGAAGTTTTAGAAGCCAAGCTTCTGGCTGGTAATTCCGGCTATGACGTTGTGGTTCCGTCAGCGTCGTTCCTCGCGCGCCAGATTCAAGCTGGTGTGTTCCAGAAGCTCGATCAGAGCCAACTGCCGAACAGCGTTCACCTGTGGGACGAGATTAAAGAGGCAACCGCTTCCTCTGACCCAGACAACGCTTACTCCATCAACTACATGTGGGGCACCACGGGTATTGGTGTGAACGTTGATAAAGTCGCTGAGCGTCTTGGTGATGACTATGGCTCGTCATGGGATCTGATCTTCGACGTTGACAAGATTTCCAAACTGTCCAGCTGTGGCGTTCATATTCTGGATGCGCCGACTGAAGTTATTCCTGCGGCGATGAATTACCTCGGCCTCGACCCAACCAGTCAGGACGTAGATGATATTGCTGCCGGTGGCGAGCTGCTGGAAAGCATTCGTCCTTACGTCACCAAGTTCCACAGCTCTGAGTACATTGACGCTCTGGCTAACGGTGAAATCTGTCTCGCTCTGGGTTGGTCCGGTGACGTGTTCATCGCGCTCTACGAAGCAGACGAAGCTGATAACGGCGTAACGATTGAATACATCGTTCCGGACGAAGGCGCGTTGATGTGGTTCGACCAAATGGCGATCCCAGCTGACGCAGAAAATGTTGAAGAAGCACACGTGTTCCTGAACTTCATGATGGATCCAGAGAACATCGCTGCGGCAACCAACTACGTTTACTACGCGAACGGTAACATCACCTCTCAGCCGCTGCTGGACTCTGAAGTCATCGACGATCCAGCGATTTACCCACCAGCGGAGACTCAAGAGTCTCTGTACGTTCTGGCGCCGTATCCACCACGGATCCAGCGCGTCGTAACACGCACCTGGACCCGCGTTGTAACCGGCTCCTAAGCCATAACGCGATTGCCTGATACGAAACCCCTTCGTCGCGATGAACGCGGGGAAGGGGTTTCTTTTTTGGACGGAGAGGTTTCCGTGACCCAACACGACAGATTGATTTCACCTGCACCCACAACTGGCTTTTCGCCGTGGAAAGAGCAGGGCAAAGAGCCGTTGGTTCAATTCCGCAATGTCACCAAACGCTTTGGTTCGTTTGTTGCGGTCGATAACGTTGACCTTGATATCTATCAGCGCGAGTTTTTCGCGCTGCTGGGCCCGAGCGGGTGCGGGAAAACCACGCTGATGCGCATGCTCGCCGGCTTTGAAACCCCCACCAGCGGTGAAATCATCGTTGACGGAAAAAACATTGTCGATGTCGCCCCGGATAAGCGTCCCATTAACATGATGTTTCAATCCTACGCCCTGTTCCCGCATATGACGGTCGAGCAGAACGTGGCCTTTGGGCTGCACCGTTCTGGCGGACCGGCCAAGTCGGAAATTGAGGATCGGACGAACAGAATGCTCAAGCTGGTGCAGCTTGAACCCTTTGCCAAACGGAAACCCAACCAGCTTTCCGGCGGTCAAAAGCAGCGGGTTGCTCTAGCCCGTGCTTTGGCGCGATCACCAAAAATCCTGCTCCTCGATGAGCCGCTCGCTGCGCTGGACAAGAAGCTGCGCGAGCAAACCCAGTTCGAATTGATGAACATTCAAGAAGAGCTTGGCCTGACATTTCTGATCGTGACCCACGATCAGCAGGAAGCCATGACGGTTTCCAGTCGGATCGGCGTCATGCGCGCCGGACAGTTGCAGCAGATCGGGACGCCCGGCGAAGTCTATGAATACCCCCAAACCGGTTTTGTCGCTGATTTCATCGGCGATACATCGCTCTTTGATATTGAAATTGACGGTACGGAGGGGGATTACACGCTCGCCAAGTGGAAAGGATCAGACAACCCGGTTTACTTGCGCACTGTCGATGACTCGCCGGTGAGTTCGGAAGCCAAAGTCCTATCCGTACGCCCGGAAAAGGTCTCGGTCAGCCGTGAAAAGCCGACAGACGTACCCAACGCTTTTGCGGGCAGGGTCGTCGACATCGCCTACACGGGCAGCCAGTCGATCTACCACGTCGAGTTGGCACCGGGGGTGGTCATCAAGGCGCTGGACACCAACCGGCTCAGGCTCGTTTCATCCTCGATCACTTGGGAGGATGAAGTTTGGGTCAGCTGGCGTGCTCGCTCCGGCGTGGCGTTTGCCTCGTGATGGGCGCGGTTCGCGGGCTGACGCGGCGTCTGCCCATTCTTATCCCGTTTTTCTGGTTGCTGATCTTCTTTCTGACGCCGTTCTTTATCGTGCTGCAGATATCGTTCGCCGAGTTCCAATATGGACAACCGCCCTATGTTCCCAACTTCCGGAAGGTAGAGGGGATCGGCGATTTTGTGGATCAGCTGCAGATGATGACGCTGTACAGCTACGAAATTCTGCTCAGTGATAATCTGTACTGGAAGGCCTTCCTGTCATCTCTGCGCATTGCTGCGGTGGCGACGTTCTTTGCTCTGCTGATCGGGTATCCGCTGGCCTACGCCATGTCACGAGCGCCGCGCGGGCTGCAGCCCATTTTGCTAATGGCGGTGATCCTGCCGTTCTGGACCTCGTACCTCATCCGAATTTACGCGTGGAAAGCAATCCTGCAGAAGAATGGGTTTCTCAATAACGTGCTGATGGAGCTCAGCATCATCACCGAACCACTGACCCTGTTGAGTACGCCCTTTGCCGTCTATTTGGGCATCATCTACACCTATCTGCCGTTTATGGTGTTGCCGGTCTATTCCAGTCTGGAGAAGATTGACCCGAGCTATAATGAAGCGGCGCGGGATCTGGGTGCGAGCGGGTTTACAACCTTTTGGCGGGTGACAGTGCCGCTGTCGCTGCCCGGTGTTATCGCGGGGTGCTTCCTCGTGTTTATTCCGGCGATGGGCGAGTGGGTGATCCCAGATTTGCTGGGGGGGTCAGGCACGCTGATGATCGGAAAGCAGTTGGCCACGGAGTTGTTCAACAACAACGATTGGCCGGTTGCAGCAGCCGTTGCCGTCTGCATGATCGTCGTGCTGATCGTCCCTATTGTGATTTTCCAACGTGTGCAGGAGCGTGATCAGCTCCGCCGGCAGGAGGGGTAGGCCATGTCTCGCTTTTCCCCTTTCAACGTGGTGGCGATTACTTTTGGCTTTGCCTTCCTGTATCTGCCCATCATGCTGCTGGTGGTCTACTCGTTCAATGAGAACGATCTGGTGACCGTTTGGACCGGATTTTCCTTTAAATGGTACGGCGAAATGTTCGCCAACCGCGGCTTCCGGGATGCGGCTTGGGTCACGATCCGGGTCGCGCTGATCTCGTCCACGGTTGCGACCGTCTTTGGCATTCTTGCGGCGGTTACTCTGGTGCGGGCCAAGGTGTTCTTTGGCCGAACCCTGTTTACTGGCATGGTCTACACCCCACTGGTTATGCCAGAGGTTATCACTGGTATTTCGCTGCTGTTGTTCTTTGTGAATTTTAACATCGACCGGGGCATGGAAACGCTCATCATCGCGCACATTACCTTTACGATGGCCTTTGCAACGGTGGTGATCTCCTCGCGTCTGATCGACTTTGATACGAGTCTGGAGGAGGCCGCGATGGATCTGGGGTGTGGTCGTTTCGAGGCGTTTCTGCGGGTCACGCTGCCCAATATCGCACCCGCCGTTGCGGCTGCATGGCTCCTGTCGCTTGCGCTGTCGCTGGATGACGTTGTGGTGAGCCAGTTCGTTAACGGCCCCGGCTCGACGACGCTGCCGATCAAAGTGCTATCGTCGGTCCGACTGGGTGTCTCGCCAGAAATCAACGCGCTGAGTGCGACGCTTATTGGGATGGTGACGTCCGTGGTAATCATTGCGACCATCATCCAGAAAACCCGCGCGGTGCAGGACAGCTAAATCGTCGCCTGTCGCGCTGGACCAAACCCATGGTAGAGATGACTAAGAAATAGAAGATTGAAGGGGGTGGGCGTGTCCGGTTCGGAATTTGATTACGTGATCGTTGGCAGTGGTTCTGCGGGTTCCATCATGGCGGCGCGGTTGACGGAAGACCCCTCGGTTAGCGTCGTTTTGCTGGAGTTTGGTGGGTCGGATCGATCGATTTTCGTTCAGATGCCCACGGCGCTGTCTATCCCCATGACCAAGGATCAATTCAACTGGGGCTACTGGTCCGACCCTGAGCCGGGTCTGGATGGTCGGGTCATGGACTGTCCGCGGGGAAAGGTTCTGGGCGGCTCTTCCTCCATTAATGGCATGGCCTATGTTCGCGGCTGTGCCGGGGATCTGAACCAGTGGGAAGAGGCGGGGGCCGAGGGCTGGAATTATGCCAGCCTACTGCCGTACTACCGCCGCATGGAAAACACCGCTTGGGGCGATGATGCCTATCGCGGGCGAGAGGGCGAAGTTGGCGTCGGCAACGGCAATGATCGACTGATGAACCCCCTCTATGATGCCTTTATTCGGGCGGGTGAGCAGGCGGGTTATCCTGTCACGGAAGACTACAACGGCTATCAGCAAGAGGGCTTTTCGCCCATGCAGATGAACGTCGCCGGCGGGGTTCGGCAGTCAACGGCCAACGCTTATCTCGCCCCCGCCCGCAAGCGCTCGAATCTTACCATTATCACCGGCGTTATGGCGCAGCGCGTGATCCTTGACGGCACCAAAGCCACCGGTGTGGAAATCACCAAAGACGGCAAAACGGCGCAGGTTACGGCGCGGCGTGAAGTTGTTCTGGCGGCTGGTTCTATCGGCTCGCCAACCCTGCTGCAGCGCTCGGGCATTGGCCCGGCTCAGGTGCTGAAAGACGCCGGTGTGATGCCGGTGGTTGATTTGCCGGGGGTCGGCGCGAACCTGCAGGATCACTTGGAGGTCTACTTCCAATACCGCTGCACCAAACCCATTACGCTGAACGGACGTTTGAACCCGATTAGCAAGGCGTGGATCGGGGCGCGATGGATGCTGACCAAAACCGGTCTTGGCGCAACCAACCACTTCGAATCCTGTGCTTTCATTCGCTCTGATAAGGGTGTGCAGTGGCCGGATATTCAGTACCACTTCCTGCCCGCCGCGATGCGCTACGACGGGCGCGCGGCTTTTGACGGGCACGGTTTCCAGGTCCACGTTGGCCCGAACAAGCCGCATAGCCGGGGGCGGGTCGCGATCAAGTCACCGGTGGCCGAAGACGCGCCGAGCATTCTGTTCAACTACCTCACCGATGAGCGTGACGTTCAAGACTGGCGCAAAGCCATTCGCCTGACCCGCGAGATCCTGCAGCAGGACGCGCTCGCAGAATTCCGGGGTGATGAGATCCAGCCCGGTTTCCACATCGAAAGCGATGAAGCCATCGACCAGTGGGTGCGCGAAAATGTTGAGAGCGCCTATCACCCGTCCTGTACCTGCAAGATGGGTCGGGACGATGATCCCATGGCTGTCCTCGACCGCGAATGTCGCGTGCGCGGGGTTCAGAATCTGCGGGTGGCTGACAGTTCGATTTTCCCTGTCATCACCAACGGGAACCTCAACGCGCCGTCGATGATGGTGGGTGAGCGGGCTTCGGACATTATCGCCGGAAAAGACCTGCTGCCGCCAAGCAACGCGCCGGCGTGGTTTGATCCTGAGTGGGAAACCCGCCAGCGGATCGGCAGCGCAGCCTAGAACGAGCCTCGCGCTGCTGCCACAGCCCCGGTCAGCTCAGCGATCAGCAACGCCGGTTCTTCGATGCCAACCGAAAGGCGGAAGAAGCCTTCGGTGATGCCCAATTCAGCCCGTGCTTCCGCCGTCAGGCCACGATGGGAGCTGGACGCGGGATGCGAGAGCGTTGTGCCAATATCGCCGAGCGTCGGTGCAAAGGGAATTTCGCCCGCCGCTCTGATAAAGGCGTTGGCCTGCGCCCGACCGCCGGCAATGCGGAAGCTGACCATGTTACCGGGGTTGGAACCGAGCAGGGCTTGAGCTTTGGCAGCGTCTGGATGGTCGCTGCGGCCCGGATAAATCACAGCCTCAACCCCTGCCAGACCTGCGAGGTGATCGGCAATCATGCCCGCGTTACGCTGGGCTCGCTCAAAGCGAAGATCAAAGGAATGAAGGCCGCGTTCTGCCATCCAGCAGTCCCAGGGCGATGGCGTCAGTCCCCAGGTGACGGCTGCATCAACGATGGGTTGGCGCAACGCAGCGTCAGCAACCGAAACATAGCCCAAAGTGACGTCCGAATGCCCCGCGAGCAGCTTGGTCACCGAATGGATGACAATATCTGCGCCATGGTCGTATGCGCGGATCGCGCGTGGGGTGGTGAAGGTGTTATCGACCATCAGGTACGCTTCATGTTTGGCCGTTACGGCTGCAATCCCATCCAGATCAGCAATCCGCAAAGTGGGATTAGAGACCACTTCAACAAGAACCAGCTTGGTCTCTGGCCGCATTGCTGCGGCGACGTTGGCTGCGTCTCCGGCATCTACAAAAGTGCACTCGATGCCAAACCTCGGCAAATCCTGGGTGAGCAAGCGTAGGCTTCGGCCATAGAGCTGGTCGCCAGCGACGATGTGATCTCCCGCCCTCAACAGACCCAAAAACACCGCAGAAATGGCGCCCATTCCGGACCCCAGCACCAGCCCTTGAGTGGGAGACCCTTCGAGCGCGTCAATCTTGGCCGCGACCACATCCGCATTGGGGTGTCCTTCACGGGCGTAGGTGTAACCATGCGCTCGGCCCTCGTATTGGTCGTCCAGCGCATCGGCGTCCGGTGATGAGTAGACAACGGCAGGCTGTAAAGGGGTTCCAACAGCCTGAGAAACGGACGTGGGAAAAGGGGTTCGGCGGACAAGGTTCGGCTTGTTCTGGTTCGATTGGTCAGAGGCCATGATGATTCTGCAGATTCAGTGTTGAAGAGTGGTTCATAATCGGCGTGCGTGCCGCGAAAATACAAGAACTGGTTTCGACCATCCGGCAAGCAAAGAGGTGATAACCCGTTTTACTGGTACGCCAACTGTGACCAACGCCAACCCCTCCGAAGCTTTACAGGCCCTGCCCATTCCGGCGGATCGGCGGGTGCGTGTGGTGGTAAGCCTGATCGTCTCCATGACGTTGGTGGCGCTGGGGAATGGCTTGCTGTTTGCCTTTGTACCCATCCGTTTGGCTGGCCTTGGTTTCGAGCCCTTCGTGGCGGGAACCCTGATCGTCGTTCTGGCTGTGGGCGGGTTCATCGGCTGCTTTGTTGCCGGGCCGATGATGAAGCGGTTTGGCATGGCGAGGGCCTATATCATCGGGTTGGCCATGCTGCTCTGTGCCCATGCAATCCTCGCGTCGACCGCAGCGCCACTGCCGTGGGGCGTTTCTCGGTTGATCTATGGCATTGCGGTCTCTCAGTTGTTCGTTGTGACCTATAGCTGGATTAACGGTTCAGTGACCAATCAAGCGCGGGGTCGGGTGCAGACCGTGTTCTACTCCTGCTTCATCGTGGGTATGGGGGTCGGCGGTTACGGTATCAGCTTTATGGACGTGACCACCAATGTCTCGCCGCGCGTCTCGATGGTTCTGACCACGTTGGCCGTTATTCCCTTGCTGATCCCCGGTTTGCCGACGGTCAATGTCGCGCAGGATTCCGCCATCCGTATCAAGCGCACCTGGCAAATCTCACCAGTCGGCTTCATGGGCATGTTCTTTGTCGGTGGACTGACCCTGCTGGTGCAGGGCTTTGCTCCCATCTACGGTCAGGCGGTTGGATTTGCACCAGCGCAGATTGGCTTCATGCTGCTTCTGATGCAGATCGGAATCATTGGGGTTCAGATCCCGGCTGGGGTGATTTCTGACCGCTGGGATCGGCGCTGGGTGTTGATTGTGTGTGCGCTGATGATCACGGCATTTGCCGGGCTGACCAGTCAGGTCACGGGGCTGAATTTCCTTGTTCTGGTTGCGGCTTTTGCGCTTTGGGCAGGGGCGACGGAAACCATTTTTTCCATCTCGACAGCACAATCCAACGACCACGCAAAGTCCGATGAATATGTCATGCTGGCGGCGACGCTCACGATGATCTGGTCTATCGGCGCGACCCTCATTCCGGCAATTACGTCTGTTTTCACCAAGTTTTTCGGCGCGACGGCTTACATGTACACGGCAGGCGCGCTTGGTCTGATCTACGCAATATTTGTCGCGGTGCGGATGACCATGCGAACCGGGCCTGAACCGGACTCAACGGCCGAAGCTCATGCGATTCATGAGCCGCCGCGGTACTGAGACAACACCGCGCTTTATCCACGCTTAAACAGAGCCTAGGGTAGCCAGCAGACCGACACCAAGGATCAGGCAGGCATGGATCACCGTGAATTTGTCGCTGGATTAACCCCCGAACAGCGGCGCGAGCTGACCGCCAAGTCAGACCGCGCAGGCCTGCTGCATCTGGCTGGGCACCTTGGCGTGATTGCAGCGCTTGGCTTGCTGATTTTGGTGCGCGTCCCATTCTGGTGGGTGTTGATGCTGCCGCTGGGGGTGGCGCAGGTGATGCTGTTCACCCTGAACCACGAAGCCATCCACCGCACCGTCTTTGCCAGCCGCTGGCTCAACGACTGGATCGCGCGGTTTTGTGGGGTTTTACTGGTTTTGCCACCCGAGTGGTTCCGGTTTTTCCATTTTGAGCATCACCGCCACACCCAAGACCCCGAACGCGACCCCGAGTTGGCGGGAAAAGCACCGGAAACGCTATGGGAGTATATCCGTCACGTCAGTGGAGTTCCGCTGTGGATCGCGTCGTTCAGGGTCGTCGTGGGTAATGCTCTGGGGCGAAATCGGGATGGCTTTGTGCCCGCATCGGGCCGTTCAAAAGTCCAGCGCGAAGCCCAAATTCTGCTGCTGATCTACACCGTGCTTTTGCTGGGTTCAGTTGCCTTGCAAAGTTTGGCTCTGCTGTGGCTTTGGGTCGTGCCCGTTATTCTCGGCCAGCCGTTTCTACGGCTCTATCTGATGGCCGAGCACGGTCGATGTGCCTTTGTCGCCAATATGTTTGAGAACAGCCGCACGACCTTCACCGGGCCAATCATCCGCTTTTTTGCGTGGAACATGCCGTTTCATGCCGAGCACCACGCTTTTCCAACTGTGCCGTTCCATAAATTGCCAGCCCTGCACAGCATGACCGCGCAGCACCTTCGTGTAACCAGCGAAGGGTACCGCGCGTTCACCGCAGAAACGGTCTCAGAGCTGAACTGACCAAACGGACTGAGCGTCTGCTAGACGCTCAGGCACATGTACTTCATTTCGAGGTAGTCATCGATGCCGTGGCTGGAGCCTTCGCGACCCAGACCTGATTCCTTGATCCCGCCAAACGGCGCGACTTCAGTCGAAATGATGCCCGTGTTGATGCCCACAATGCCGTATTCCAGCGCTTCAGCGACCTTGTAAACCCGGGAGAGGTTTTGGGAGTAGAAGTAGGAAGCGAGACCAAAACGGGTATCGTTGGCTTGCTCGATCACCTCATCATCCGTCTCGAACCGGTACAGGGGCGCCAATGGGCCAAAGGTTTCTTCCTGCGTAACGGCCATGGAGCGGTCAACGTTGGTCATGATGGTCGGTTCAAAGAACAGACCGCCCAACTCATGCTCCTTGCCGCCCAGAATGATGTCTGCGCCCTTGGATACAGCGTCGGCCACGTGTTCCTTGACCTTTTCAACGGCCTGCGGCTCGATCAGGGGACCAAAGGCAACCCCGTCTTCCATGCCGTTCCCGACTTTCATCTCCTTGATCCGCGCGGAGAATTTCTCGGCGAAAGCGTCATACACGCCGGCCTGAACGTAGATCCGGTTTGCACAGACACAGGTCTGGCCGTTGTTGCGGAACTTACAGATGATCGCGCCTTCGACCGCAGCGTCGAGGTCTGCGTCATCAAACACAATAAACGGCGCGTTGCCGCCCAGTTCCATGGAGGTTTTCTTGATCTGTGGCGCGCACTGTTCCATCAGCTTCGCGCCGACTTCCGTGGAGCCGGTGAAGGACAGCTTGCGCACGGTGGGGTTGGAGGTGATTTCTGCGCCAATGGCAGACGAAGAGCCCGTCAGCACGGACAGCACGCCCGCTGGAATGCCGGCCTGCTCACCCAGCACACACAGCGCCAGCGCTGAATAAGGCGTCGCCGTCGCAGGCTTAACAACCATCGAACAGCCCGCCGCCAGCGCCGCGCCCGCTTTGCGGGTGATCATGGCGTTGGGAAAGTTCCAGGGCGTAATCGCTGCCGTCACACCAATCGGCTGGCGAATGACTTGGATCCGCTTATCGCGCTGGTGACCGGGGATGATTTCGCCGTAGGTCCGTTTGCCTTCCTCAGCAAACCATTCAATGAAGCTTGCGCCATAGGCAATTTCACCTTTGGCTTCGGCCAGCGGCTTGCCTTGTTCCAAGGTCAGAAGCTCACCCAAGGCAGACTGATTTTCCATCATCAGGTTGTACCATTTGATCAGGATGGCATGACGCTCTTTCGCGGTCATGGCGGCCCAAGCCTGCTGCGCCACGCGGGCACCTTCGATGGCTTCAGCCGTTTCGGCAGCGCCCATCTTTGGAACGGTTCCGAGAACTTCGCCCGTTGCTGGGTTGGTGACGTCAATGGTTTCACCGGACTTGGCGTCCATCCATTGACCGTTGATGTAGCACTGCTGTTTGAAAAGGGGGCTGGAGAGAACGGACATGTTCCAAAACTTCCTCGATTTGACTTTCCCTAAGCCTTAACCCCCTTACCGGATTCGAGCAAACACCTTAGCTCAAGAAAGCCGACAAGCCGCGGGTCGAACCTGACATGCGCGCCAGTGCATCGGGATCGTTCTGGACGTCCTTAGCCATTTTCTTTCCCAGCTCGACCCCAAATTGGTCAAAGCTGTTGATCCCCCAGACCGCGCCCTCGACGAACACGCGATGCTCATACAGCGATACCAACTGGCCCAGCACAAAGGGTGTCAGCCGCTGGTAAGCGATGGTGATCGAAGGTCGGTTGCCGTCAAAGCGGCGCTCCGGCGATGGCTGCGGGTCGTCTTGCTGTGTGCCGACCATCAACGCCTCTGACTGTGCCAGACAGTTGGCCTTCAGGATGTCGTGCTGGTGCTTGAGGCCCGGTTCGTGGCTCTCAGCGGCGATCAGGAACTCTGCCGGGACAATGCGTGTCCCTTGGTGCAGCAGTTGGTAGAAAGCGTGCTGACCGTTGGTTCCCGGCTCCCCCCAAACAATGGGCCCGGTCATGCCTGAAACCGGCTTCCCGTCCTTGGTGGTGTGCTTGCCGTTGGATTCCATATCCAGCTGCTGCAGATAAGCCGGAAGAAGTCCCAGCCGCTGATCATAGGGCAGGACAGCGCGACTTTCGTAACCGCAGAAGTTGTTATGCCACAGCCCAACCAGCGCCAAGATCAAGGGCAGGTTCTGGTCCGGTTCAGCGGTGAGAAAGTTGGTATCCATCGACAGTGCGCCGGCGAGAAAGTCAGAGAAGTGCTCGGGCCCAATGGCAATCATGATGCTCAGCCCGACCGGTCCCCACATGGAGTATCGTCCGCCAACCCAGTCTTCGAACCCGAATACCCGGTCGCTGCTGATCCCATAGGCGGAAGTCTTGTCTTCAGCCGTGGATACAGCCGCGAGGTGCGCACCAAACCGGTCGCCGACGGCGTCTTTCAACCAGCCCACCGCCGTATCTGCATTGGTCAGCGTTTCAATGGTGGTGAAGGTCTTTGACGCAATGATTACCAAAGTTCGCTGGGGGTCCAAATGGGCCAAAGTGTCTGCGATATGCGCACCGTCAATGTTGGAGACGAAGTGCGGGGTGATCTGGTCGATGAACGGCGACAAGGCGCGGCAGGCCATGGCCGGACCAAGATCTGAACCGCCGATTCCTATGTTGACGACGTCTGTAAACGGCTGTCCGTCAGAAGCGGTAATGGTCCCATCGCGCAAGCCTTCTGCAAAAGCTGCCATCTGGTCGAGAGAGGCGCGAACTCCCACGGTGACGTCTTGGCCATCGACCATCACGGGCCGGCTTGGGTCCGGGCGCAGGGCCGTATGCAAAACGGAACGGCCTTCGGTCACGTTGATGGCTGCACCGCTGAACATGGCTTCGCGCTGGGCCGGGACGCCAGCAGCGTTGGCCAGCGCGTGAAGCGCTTGCATCGTATCGCTGTCGAGGTTGGTTTTGGAGAAATCCAGCATCAGACCATCATGTTGCGCTGAAAAAGACTCAAAACGACTTGGGTTCGTATCAAACAGGCTGATGATGGGGCGCTGTTTGGCATCTTTGGCGCGGGCGGTGAGGTCGTTCCAAATATCTTGCATGGCGGTTCAGGCCCTGTGTTGAGGGGTGGGGCGAGGAGGTAAATGTAACAAACGTTACAAACATTCAAGCTTTTGTTTCATTCGCGGGAGTGGCGTCTTTAACTCAGCTCAAGGACCGATAAACCGCGTCGATTAGCGTCTGTCCACGTTCATTTGCGAAAAAGCCGGTACCTAACCGCGTCATAGCATAGCCAAAGGCGATTCTGTTATCCGGGTCGGCGAAGCTGATCGAACCGCCAATACCCGTGTGGCCGAAAGCACCGTTCGGGATGCGCAGAGATCGACCGTTGGAAGACGGACCCCCATTATCCATGCGCAGCATGGCCCCCAGAGAAAAGCGCGTGGGGAGGCCCAGATTGATGTCTTTCTTCGTTTCCATCGAGGGCCGTCGCAGTCGCTCAACAGCATTCGTGCTCAGCAGCGTACCGTCATTCTCTGCCAAGGGCTGATACAGGTTTGCCATACCGCGCGCATTGCCGATCCCGCCAGCACCGCCAATGTGCGCAGGCCAATAGATCGGTTTGTTGGCAGAAAACCGGCCTGTATTGAGCAGGGAGAGGAAGGGGATGGATTTTTTGTCAAAGACCACTTTCCGCAGAAAAGGGCTCGCCAGAACAGCGGTCAAAGACGGTTGCCCTGCGATCACCGGCGCAAAGCGGGCGTACTCGCTGCGCGGTAAACCAATATAGAACTCAGACCCTGTTGGCTGGCGAAAGTGCTTTTCAAAATAGTCACCTAGGCTCAGTCCAGACACCCGTCGAACGACTTCACCGACAAGCCAGCCAAAGGTCACCATATGATACCCGTTGGCACTGCCGGGTTCCCAGAATGGTTCCTCGGCAGCCAAGGCTTCAACCATGAAATCCCAATCCCGAAAACCAGCATGAGGGACCCGCCTGCGAAGGGCAGGGAGGCCAGCCGAATGGTTGAGCAGGGACGAGACGCGGATGTCGCCTTTCCCTTTGGCGGCAAACTCTGGCCAGTATGTTGCGACGGGCGCGTCGAGCTCAACTTGGCCTTCGTCAACCAACTTGTGCAGACACATCGCCGTCGCGACTTTGGTATTGGAAAACACGGGCAGGAGCGTGTCCGCTTCCCATGGCAAGGTCCGTGCGGGGTTCTGATGACCCATCCAGAGATCAACCACGGTTTGTCCCTGATAGATGACGGAAACACAGGCACCTATCTCGCGCCGCTCCCGGAAATTGGCAGCAAAGGCTTCAGCCACAGGCATAAACTGCGGGGCAGCAAAACCGCCCAGACCGGGGTTTTCTTCAAAAGGTGTCGTCATGGCATTTGACTCTGTTCGAGTTCACTGTAATCCGGCGCGCGCAACTCACGGGCGAACATTGTTGCACTGCCGGGGTAAAGGGTTTCAATCCGACCGCTGGGGCTGCGGTACCAGCTATCGCAACCAGAGGCCCAGACGGTGTGATCCAGCTCCTCGGCGATACGGTCGTTGTAAGCGCGTTGCGCTTTGGGTGCGACGTCGAGGCAGGACTTTGTCTTCCGAGCATGGTCGATGGCCTGCATGATCCAGTTTGTCGTCCGTTCGATCATGTAGATCACGGATGTTGTTCCCACACCCGTATTCGGTCCGGTGGACATGAAGTAGTTCGGGAAACCGGCGAGCATGACCCCCCGATAGGCCTCAACACCCTGTTTCCAAGCGACGCTGAGTTTCAAACCGTTGCGGCCCGAAGCGTCGAGTGAGAAAAACTGCTCCTGGATATCAAAGCCAGTGGCATAGACGATGAGATCGTAGTCGCGCTGAATGCCTTCGCCGTCTTTCATCCCGCTTGCATTAATTTCCTCAATGCCGCTGGTGAGAAGATGGACGTTGTCTCGGTTCAGGGCGGGGAAAAAGTCATCGGAGATCAGAATGCGCTTACATCCCAGTTCATAGTCAGGAGTGAGTGCGCGGTGCATGCTGTGATCCCGAACAACGGCCCGGATGTAGCGACGGATTTGCCGAGCGCCGCGGGCTCTGAACCGGCGGCTTTTCACGACCGGGTAGAGGAACAGGTCCAGACGCCAGAAAAACGCCGCCCGGAGCAGTTGCATCGTGAAGGGCCACGCAGCAAAGAGCCGCTTTTCCCAATCCCGGTAAGCCCGATCATTGCGGGGCGCGATATAGTTGGGGGTGCGCTGGTAAACATCGACATGGGCTGCTGATTGCGCGACTTGTGGCACCAACTGAATGGCGCTTGCTGCACTGCCCACAACCGCTATCCTTTTGCCCGCAACGTCATAGTCAGAATCCCACAGCGCGGTGTGCATGCTGACCCCGGTAAAGCGGTCTCGACCCGGAATATCAGGCAACTTGGGACGATGCAGCCCGCCCATGCCGTTGATGATAAAGCGCGCAGTCATCTCGCCGCCATCGGCGAGCGAAATTCGCCAAAGCCCTTTTTCTTCGTCAAAGGCAGTCTTGATGACTTCAATCCCTAAGTGAATGTGGGGGGAGAGTTCAAACCGCTCGACCACGTGATGCATGTAGGCCAAAATTTCTGGCTGTCGGGCGTAAACGTGGCTCCAGTTCGGATTGGGGGCAAAGGAGAAACAATAGAGGTGTGAGGGAATGTCACAGGCAGCGCCGGGATAGCGATTGGCTTGCCAGGTACCGCCAATTTCGTTGGCCTTATCGACCACAACGAAATCCTTAATTCCTCGATCCAGAAGTTTGATCGCTGCACAAAGACCGGAAAAGCCCGTACCGATTACCAGAACTTCATAGTGGGAACCGGATTTCAGCATTGCTTATTGTCCTACCTGCGCTTGCGTGTTCGTTCAATTAGAGCCTATGCTGAATATGTAAGGGCCTAACCTTCAAAGTCGACAGCGTTAATTTAACTGACCAAAACGAGACCCAATGGATCGTATGCGAAGCCTTCGCCAGATTGTCACTCTGGCTGATGCAGGCAACTTCAGGAAGGCAGCTGAACGTCTTGGCGTGACACACTCGGCGCTCAGTCAGGCCATTGCGAAACTTGAAGACAGCTATGGCGTTCCTCTGTTTGTTCGAAACAAGCAGGAAACGGTTCCTACGGCCTTTGGCCGTCGCATGGTCGAAGCGGCGCGACAAGCCTTGGTTGAGATCGAGCGCGCCGAACGCGATGTCGCGATGATGCGCAACTGGGAAACCGGGGTACTGACCATCGGTTCTGACCCCAATGTTGCCGAAAGTCTGCTCGCGCCGGTTCTGGTCAGCATGATGCGGCGACACCCTCACGTCCGGATCAAGGTGCTCTCTCGGAATTGGCAGGCGATGGAACACAGCCTGATCAACAAAACCATCGACATCTATGTCGGATTGGCTCCCGACCGGCGGACAGATGCGCTGGTTTACGACAGCATTCCGCTTGCCCCGCCCATTTGCGTCTGTCGCGCTGGGCATCCGTTGATTGGACGCTCCTTGCGGATTCAGGATATTCGCCCCTATCCGTTTTTGGCAGCCGATGCACCGATCTGGTACCTCGAAAACGTGCGCCAGACCTATCCGGACGAACTCAAAACCCTTGATGACGTGCGTTCAACATTCCTGATGACTCAGGACCTTGGTTTGATGCGCAAAATGATCGCGGAAACCGATGCCATCGGCGTTCTGCCGGCTCAGGTGGTCTCGACCCAACTCAAGCGTAACGAAGTTGCGAAGCTCCGGTTCCATCGTGAACCATTCAGGGGCAGTCTGCCCGGCGTCATCGCGCGTCTGGATGGATACCCCCTGCCGCCCATCGCGCAGGCGCTGGTAACACGCATCCATCGCGCTGTGCAGAAGCGCATGTAAGACAGCGATTCCTAACCTCTTTACATTTTCTTGGAAAATTACGCTGAATTTACCCTTATTTTCGGGCTCAATCGATCTATTTTACCGTTTGCTAAAAGAAGATTTGTACTGAATTGGGAGGTTTAGCATGCGAAGTTTTCTGAAAGCATGGATCGGTATGGCGCTTGGACTTGCGGCTTTAGTCCCGGCTGTGACTCAAGCAGATGGGCATGCGGGGCATGAGGTTGTTGGCTTGTGGGATACAGCTTACGTCGGCAATCCGCCGCGTCACCTCATCGTCGATATCGGACCCTGCGAGAGTGACGCCAGCCTGTATTGCGGGGAAATCGTCGCGGCCCCTGATGCCGATAACCCGGAGTATTTTTTGACAAAGCTCATCCTGTTCGATCTGCAAGATCTGGGGGAGGGGAAGTTTGGCAAAGGTAAGGTCTGGAACCCGCTGGATAACAACATCTATGGCGGCAAAATGGAGCTCATGGAAAACGGAATGCTCAAGGTTGCCGGGTGTATCATCGGGATTTGCCAGTCACAGGAATGGACCCGGACGGCGCAGTAAGGTCTTGGGACGAGTTCCAAGACTCGCCATATAGCTCAGGGCGGTGCTATGCCCGTCCTGACAATAAAATAGATTGCGGGGATCTTGAGCGCATATGCAGGCTACACTAATGTTTCCCCTCACTCTCCAGCCTATCAAGGAATAGCGATGCAGCGGGTCCGTAAAGCCGTTCTTCCGGTTGCAGGTCTTGGTACGCGGTTTTTGCCGGCGACCAAAGCCATGCCAAAGGAAATGCTCACTGTCGTGGACCGGCCCGTCATCCAGCACGCCGTGCAGGAGGCGCTGGCCAGTGGCATCGAGCAATTGATCTTTGTTACCGGACGCGGAAAGACGGCGATTGAGGACCATTTCGATCATGCCTTTGAGTTGGAAGCGACACTGGCTGCGAGAGGGAAAGACGAGGCTTTGCAGACCGTCGAAGCGACCAATTTTCCACCCGGCACCATCGCTTATGTGCGCCAGCAGGAACCGCTTGGTCTGGGCCACGCTGTGTGGTGCGCGCGCCACGTGATCGGCGATGAGCCGTTTGCCGTTCTGCTGCCGGACGACATTATTTTGGGCGATACACCCTGTCTCGCACAATTGCTCGACGTGTATGAGAACCTAGGGATTGATGGCGGGGCCAACCTGATTGGTGTCGAGGCGGTCGAGCCGGAAATGACCCGAAAATTTGGCGTTTTGGACATCGACCGGTGGCTGGAGGATGAAACCTCTTTCATCGCCAGAGGAATTGTCGAAAAACCCCGTCCGGAAGACGCCCCATCAAATATGGCTGTGTTTGGCCGCTACATTCTCGATCCAACTGTCTTGAAGCACCTGGACCGACAGGAAAGGGGAGCAGGCGGGGAAATCCAGCTCACCGATGCTATTGATGCGAGTATCCGAGAGGGGGTTCAGACGCTGGGTCATCTGTGTGATGGACGGCGCTTTGATTGCGGGTCGAAGGAAGGCTTTGTTTTGGCAAACGTGGCCTATGCCCTGCAGGACAAATTGATGGGTCCTGCTTTGAAACGCGCCATTCAGGATCTGGTGCGTGACAGCTAGAGTTTAGAGAGGCGTGCCCCCCTTTAAAATAAAGGGGGACAGCATTTGGGCTCTTAGAACAGGCCTTCGATATCACCTGCTTCGTTCAGCATGATTGCTTCTGCTGCCGGGGTGCGAGGCAGGCCCGGCATGGTCATGATCTCACCACAGATGGCGACGATGAAACCGGCACCAGCAGACAAGCGCACTTCACGGACCGGCAAGGAGTGCCCGGTCGGTGCGCCGCGCAGGTTCGGATCGGTAGAGAACGAGTACTGCGTCTTGGCCATACAGACCGGCAAGTTGCCGTAGCCAGCCTCTTCCCATGCCTTGAGCTGGTCACGGATTTTCTTGTCCGCCAGCACTTCATCGGCACGGTAAATCCGCTTTGCAACAGTCTCGATTTTCTGGAAAAGGCCCATGTCGTCAGGGTACAGCGTGGAGAATTGGGACATGCCGCTGTCTGCGATTTCGGCCACGCGGTTGGCCAGATCAATCACGCCCTTGGAGCCGTGTTCCCAGTGCTTACACAGAATGGCTTCTGAGCCCATTTCCTCGACATAAGCTTTCACAGCCGCGACTTCCGCATCCGTGTCGGTCACGAAGTGGTTAATGGCAACAACCGCCGGAACACCGAAGGACTTCACATTCTCAATGTGGCGACCAAGGTTGGAGCACCCAGCCTTCACCGCATCAACGTTCTCAGGCCCCAGATCGGCCTTGGCCACGCCGCCGTTCATCTTCATCGCGCGCACGGTGGCGACGATCACAACCGCATCAGGCGCGAGACCGGCCTTGCGGCATTTGATGTTCATGAACTTCTCAGCGCCCAGATCGGCCCCAAAGCCCGCTTCCGTCACGACGTAGTCAGCGACCTTGAGCGCTGTCGTGGTTGCCACAACGGAGTTACAGCCGTGGGCGATGTTCGCAAACGGACCGCCATGGACAAAGGCTGGGTTGTTTTCCAGTGTTTGCACCAGGTTTGGCTGCATTGCCTGCTGCAGCAGGACAGTCATTGCACCGTCAGCCTTGATGTCACGGCAGTAAACCGGTGAACGGTCGCGGCGGTAAGCGACGATGATGTTACCCAGACGCTCCTTGAGGTCGTCCAGATCGGATGCGAGACACAGGATCGCCATCACTTCAGAGGCCACGGTAATGTCAAAGCCAGCTTGACGCGGGAAACCGTTGGAAATGCCGCCCAGAGAGGTCACAACATCGCGCAGTGCACGGTCGTTCATGTCCAGCACGCGACGCCAAACAACACGGCGCACGTCGATACCCAGCTCGTTGCCCCAGTAAATGTGGTTCTCGATCATGGCGGCGAGCAGGTTGTGAGCTGACGTGATGGCGTGGAAGTCACCGGTGAAATGCAGGTTCATCTCCTCCATCGGAACCACCTGCGCGTAGCCGCCACCGGCTGCGCCGCCCTTCATGCCAAAGCAAGGGCCAAGCGATGCTTCGCGAATACAAATCGCCGCTTTCTTACCAATGGCGTTGAGACCGTCACCCAGACCGACAGTCGTCGTGGTCTTGCCTTCACCCGCGGGTGTTGGGTTGATGGCCGTCACCAGAATCAGCTTGCCGTCTTTCTTACCCTTCTGAGCCTTGATGAACTCAGCGGAAATCTTGGCCTTGTCGTGGCCAAAAGGAAGGAGATCTTCATAACCGATGCCGAGCTTTTCGCCGATCTGCTGGATCGGCTGTTTCTTGGCTTCGCGCGCAATTTCAATGTCAGACTTGTAGGACATGGTAAGGCCTTGGTGTTGGATAGACTGTCAATTTAGGGCTTAGGCGGATGCTTCAACTGAAGCTTTCTCCACCCGAACGGCGGAGAATTTGAACTCAGGAATCTTGCCGTACGGGTCGAGGGCTGAGTTGGTGAGAATGTTTGCTGCCGCTTCGACATAGGCGAAGGGCAGGAACACCTGATCCGGGGAAACGGCTCGGTCCTCCCGCACCATGACGTCAACGGTGCCGCGACGCGTGGTCAGGCTGAGCATATCGCCAGCAACCGCGCCGAGCTTGCGCAAGGTGCTGGGGTGCATGGAGCAGTTTGCCTCGGGCTCCAGCGCGTCAAGCACGCTCGCCCGGCGGGTCATGGAGCCGGTGTGCCAGTGCTCAAGCTGCCGTCCGGTAATCAAGATCATCGGAAATTCTTCGTCCGGCGTCTCGTCAGGGGCGACCAGATTAGCAGGCGTAAAGCGTGCACGGCCCTCAGCCCGCGGGAAGCCATCGCCAAAGACAATGGGCTGTCCGGGATCTTCCGGGCTGAGTGACGGATAGGTGACCGCATTCTGGTCAACCAGGCGCTCCCACGTGATGTTGTCGAGCGACTTCATGCTTTGCTTCATCTCGGCAAAGACCTCGGACGGGTGCTGGTAGGTCCAACCCAGTCCCAGGCGCTTGGCCAATTCGTTGGTGATGGCCCAATCTTCGCGGGCTTCACCTGGTGAAGGAACCGCCGGGCGGCCCATCTGCACCTGTCGGTTGGTATTGGTGACCGTTCCGGTTTTCTCCGGCCATGCGGCAGCAGGCAGAATCACGTCAGCGTAGTTCGCGGTTTCCGTCAGGAAAATATCCTGCACCACCAGATGTTCGAGCTTGGCCAGCGCATCGCGGGCGTGATCGACGTCAGGATCAGACATGGCCGGGTTCTCGCCCAGAACGTACATGCCCTTGATTTTGTCATCATGGACCGCGTCCATGATTTCCACGACCGTCAACCCACGCTGGCTGGCGATGCTCTCACCGTCGTTCCAGATTTCGTGGAATGCAGTGCGAACGCCTTCGTCCTCGACCGACTGGTAATCGGGCAGGAACATTGGGATCAGGCCAGCGTCAGACGCGCCCTGTACGTTGTTCTG
>JBMZBW010000031.1:0-23746 GCA_049612785.1 Alphaproteobacteria bacterium
TTACAAGGGACTGATCGAGAAATAAAAGCGGTGATAACCAGCAAAGCCAAGTGGCCCATATATCAAATTAACAATAAATGACCTACACCGCTTAAAAGGCAAGATGCCGCGCCTGAGTACTGAGAAACACTTGCGCAAACGTTAAATTTGCTGACATTTGCCTTACTTTGTTCGTCTTTTCGACGCCACGTTCCTTATTCTTGCCGCAAGATTGTTGCCAATAGAGCACACTTGGGCATCATAGAACCAAGAAACAAAAACCACGCTCGCGGAGATAACCGTGCAACAGACCATCGCACTCGTTGATGACGATCGCAACATCCTGACGTCCGTATCCATGGCCCTTGAGGCTGAGGGATTTCGGACTCGGACTTTTTCAGACGGATCAGACGCTCTGAAGAGCCTGACAGTTCAGCCTGCTGACTTGGTGATCCTTGATATCAAAATGCCGCGTATGGACGGCATGGAGCTGCTCAGTCGTTTGCGTACGCAGAGCCAGGTGCCCGTGATCTTTCTGACCTCCAAGGATGATGAGGTGGATGAGGTTTTGGGCCTGCGCATGGGGGCTGATGATTACATCAAGAAACCCTTCTCCCAGCGCCTGCTGGTTGAACGCATCCGCGCCCTGCTCCGCCGGGATGAAATGACCGTCGCCACGCCAGAGCGCGAAGGCGGCAACGACGTTCTCACGCGCGGCGAGTTGCGCCTGGACCCTGTGAAGCACCAGTGTCTGTGGCGGAGCGATGACATCACCCTGACCGTGACAGAGTTCCTGATCCTGAAATCGCTGGTTCAGCGTCCGGGTCATGTCAAAACCCGCGATCAACTCATGGACGCGGCCTATGGCGAACACATCTATGTCGACGACCGCACAATCGATTCTCACATCAAGCGCCTGCGGAAGAAGTTCAAGGCGGTTGACGAGAACTTCAACCAGATCGAGACGCTGTACGGCGTCGGATACCGCTACAAAGACACAGGTCTGGCCACTTGAGCGCTTGGCAAACGCTCACTAAGGGGTCTGGGCAAGCAAGGCACTTGGTCCTATTTTAGGGCCGTCACAATCGCAATTCCGGCCTGATCCCTTGACCACTTTACCTTCTGACGAACCCATCAAGAAACAGCAGCGCTCGCGCCCGTTTTTCGAGCGGTGGGTTTCTGTCGTTCTGGGCCGGCGCATTCGGTGGCGTCCGCGAGGCCCCGGTTCACGGTCGCTGGTCGGTCGAATTCTGGCGATCAACATGATCACCTTGCTGATCCCGGTCATCGGTTTTCTCTACACCGACCGCTATCGCCAGTTTCTGATTGATGGCGAGTTGGAAGCGCTCCGGTCTGAGGGTCGAATTATTGCTGTGGCCCTGGGGTCTGCGGCGGTCACAGGCGAGGGGTCTGACAAGCAGCTGGATGAAGACCGAAGCGCGCTGTTCCTCCGTCTGCTGACCATCGAGAGCCCCTCCCGCGCGCGTCTCTTTGCCCTCAACGGTGACATTCTGGCCGACTCACGCACCCTGCGCGGCGGCACGGTGCCGATCTTTGCCCAATCCCTTGATGAGCCGAGCTTGATCGAAAGCCTGTCACCGCGCTCGATCTGGCGCGCCATCCGGCGGGGTGGGCGGCAGTTCCCGCGCTACATCGAAACCATGCCGCAACGCGCGGATCACTACCCCGAAGCCGCTGACGCCTTGTTTGGAAAATTCGCCAATGGCGTTCGTGCGGCGGACGGTAACGCGCTGGTGCTGTCTGCTGCTGTTCCGGTTCAGGAATATCGTCGCGTCCTGGGCGCACTGATGATGTCGCGCGAAACCACGATTGTGGATGACCGAATCGCCTCCATGCAGACGCTGATCCTGACGTTGTTCCTGATTGCGCTCGTGATTACGGTGCTTCTATCCATCTATCTGGCCAACACCATCGCGCAGCCGGTCCGCCATCTGGCCAAGTCCGCCGACCTCGTACGCCGCCAAAAAGACCGCCGCCACGCCATTCCTGACCTCTCAGAGCGGGGTGACGAAATTGGCGATCTGTCGCTGTCTTTGCGCGATATGACGGAGAGCCTGTGGGACCGAATTGATTCCATGGAAAGCTTCGCCGCTGACGTGGCCCATGAACTCAAAAACCCCCTGACATCGCTGCGTTCGGCCTTTGAGACGCTGTCGATGGTCAAGGATCCCAAGCAGCAGGAAGTTTTGCTGGATATTCTGACCCACGATGTAGACCGCATGGATCGGTTGATCACCGACATTTCAGACAGCTCCCGACTAGATGCTGAATTGGCGCGGTCGCACTGGGAGGAAATGGATCTGTACGCGCTCGCACAGGATGTTGTCTCGCTTCAGCGGCAACTGGCAGAAGGCGATGTCGAGATCATCCTCGAACCCGCTGAACCGCGCAAACAAGGGTTTCACATTCTTGGCGCTGAGCTGCGTCTGGGGCAGGTTCTGGTAAACCTGATCACCAACGCGCAAACGTTCTCACCGCCTGACGGCAAAATCTGGGTCCGTCTGTCGCGAGAGCGCGGCGATATTCTGCTCGTGGTGGAAGATCAGGGCGTTGGCTTCCCCGCTGACAAGCTGAACAAAGTCTTCGACCGGTTCTATACCGACCGGCCAGAACAGGACGGTTTTGGCAAGCATTCTGGCCTGGGCCTTTCCATTTCCAAGCAGATCGTAAACGCGCATGGCGGTAAGATCTGGGCTGAAAACGCCGACCAGAATGGTGAAATTTCCGGGGGCCGGGTTGTGCTGCGCCTGCCGGAAATGCCAGCGGACTTCCGGCTCTGATGGCCCGCCGTGTTTTCATCCTCTCCAGCCTTTCCGGTGCCGGGCGAACTACGGCCTTGGCCGTGTTGTCAGACCTTGGCTTTATCGCCAGTGATTCTGTCCCCGTTGAGCTGTGGCCCGAGTTTCTTGCGCAGAGCGGTGAATCCGATGTTGCGCTAGGCTGGCCCTTGCGACCCGACCAGCAGGACCAACAGCCCGCCATTCCGGTCTTGCCCGACGGTCTGAGCCTGTGTCACGTGTTTCTGACCGCTGATCTGGAAATCCTGCGTCGCCGCTATAACGAAACACGGCGCGTGCATCCTTTTGACCGGGGCGAAGGCTTGCTGGATGCGCTGGAGGCTGAAAAGGCCGCTTCCGAGCCGCGCCGCGCCATGGCTGATGAGGTGATCGACACCACTGGCGTGAAGCTCACAGACCTTCGCGCAACCATCGCTGCCCTGGCAGAGCCGAAAACCGACCAATTGCAAATCCGCAGTCTTTCGTTCTCCTACCGAGCCGGGATCCCCATGGACGCCGATATGGTTTTCGACGTTCGCTGGCTGCGAAACCCGCATTACGACCCGGACTTGCGCCCCCGAACGGGCAAGGATTCCGAGGTCGCGGCCTACATTCGCGCCGATGAGAAATTTGAAGAGTTTATCTCTTATCTCCGCGGTCTGTTGACCCTGACCGTGGACCGGCAGAAGCAAGAGGGGAAGGTCTACTTCACCGTTGCCTTTGGCTGTACGGGCGGGAAGCATCGTTCTGTCTTTTTCGCGGAGATGGCTGCCGAGTGGTTGTCGGAACTGGGCTACACCGTGAGCGCCGTGCACCGCGACACAGGACGGTATTAGCGCGCCGTGTGTGGCGTGCCAGCGAGTCGTAAGGCCGCGCCGTGCTTAGGTGATTGAGCGCGTAAAGCTGAATTTTCAGATGGATTTGCCGGGTTCTTTGCAAGCAACGAAAGTGACTGTGGCACCCCGCCCGAACCAGAAGAACGCCAGAAGAATGCAGGAATCTCAGAGCGAGTTGCGCGACGCTCGCAACCCAGCAAAGCCCCGGCATTGGCCCTCGCGCCAAAAACGAAAATAAGCGCTTGATCTATGTGAGGGAGGGCGATAAACAGCCCTCCATCCCCGGCGCGGGTGTAGCTCAGGGGTAGAGCACTAGCTTGCCATGCTAGGTGTCGTGAGTTCGAATCTCATCACCCGCTCCATTTACTTCTTTTGCGGAAGTAGACGAAGCCAGCCGAAAATACGTTTTCTGAACGAACAGCACTGTTGCTGTGCGTCCGCTGTGCTGTGTTGCCCGGTCTTGGCGCTGTTCTGGCGCTGTAACTGACGTAGACGAATCCTGTAAACGGACTAGGTGAAAATTGACGCGCTCGGTCGAACCTATGGGAGGTTACTGTGTCTCGGATCTGTATTTTGCGCTTTAGTCGCCTCATGGCCGCAGCGATGGTGGCAGTTCTGTTTTTCGCGCCTTTGGCGCGGGCAGACTCCAAGGAGCCCACCATTGGCGATTTGCCGATTGAAGTGCACCCCTTGTCCGGCCTGTGGTGGCTCAAAACCATCTATGACGACACAGGCGAGCCTGTCTGGTCTGGCGGCGCGAATAGGGGTGACGCGCTGGATGAGACCATCACCATGGAGGTTCGTTTTTCCGGCGAGATCAACACGCTTGCGGCCTGCAACAGCTACTTTGGCAGTTTTGGACCCGCTGAGGGCGACAGGGTCGCGCTGGATCCGCCGCAGATGATGACCACGCGCATCATGTGCTGGGGCGAGTACCCGCCGGTTGTTCGATTTGAGCAGGTGGCACGGTTTGAGCGAGATCCGGTCGAGCTGCGGCTGTTTGATCAGCATAATCAGCCCGTCGCGACCTACATCGATGTCTTCGCTATGCGGCGCGCGCTCGAAAAGGCGCTGGGTGGGAGCTAGGCCCCATCCTTGGGATCGGTGTCCTTCTCTGACTTTCCACTCAGCAAAGACCGTATTTTGTCGCGATTGACCCATGCGATCAGCCCGAGCGCGAAGACCGGGCCGATCAGGTACATGAACATGACTGTCATGGTCGCGTCAGCCGCCTAAGCCGGCATGAAGTCTTTGCCAATGGGCGAAATGACTTCCGTCGACTCAACAATAGCCCCGGCAGCCGCCCGTTTCTGAGCGATATCCTCTCGCTCGCCAAAGGTCTTCATCTGCTCTGGGTCTTTCAGATGCATGACGACGTACACCCGACTTTCGTCGGGGTTCGTGCCAGCCCAGATCATGTGGATCCCGTGCTGTTCTGCCTCTGGCATGATGGATTTTGACATCTCAACCCATGCGTCAAAGCCCTTGGTGATTTGAACCGTTACCAGCATTTTCATCGTGCTATTCCTTCTTGATGACCCTTGGCGCAGGGCTTAGCTCAGTGGCGTTGCGCCGGTTTCAGTGCGGATGATTTTGCCGTCCTTGAGCGTGTTAACGATCAGCACGGCTTCCTTTGTGCCGTCAGGAAAGGCCATGGTCTGGTGCGAGACCACGATGTCATCGTTTTCGTAAATGCACCGGTTGGTGAAGATCTCCAGCGCGTCGCTTTCCATCATCGCGCGCATCGCCGGACCCCATTCCGCCTTGGTCATCTCGGCCCCGGTCTGATGGCGCACAAAGACGTAATCGTCGTGCAGCAGGTCGAGGTAAGCATCGACATCGCGGTTTTCGGAGGATTGGGTCATTTTGTCGAACATGGACATGGTTTGTCTTCCTTTGCACCACAGTAAAATTGCAGCCAAATGAAGTTAAAAACAGCAATTGGTCTGCCTCTTGATGCTCAATGAAGGCATTCTTGACCAAGAGTGTAAAGGCACCAGAAGTTCGCAATCCCATTTCTGCCTAAACAAGATGCAGCAGCGGATAAGGATTTTGGTTTCACCAGACCAGCGGCTCAAGGGGAAATAATTCAGTCAGAACAATTTAGGAAATACTAGCAGAAAATAGAAAAAGGTTTCGTTTAGTAAGATTGTTATTTGAGGCCACCTGAAACTAGCTTGACCGCCAATTGGTGCGCCCAGTGCGGGAGAAGCGACCGCCGTGGACGTGCTGCTCCCTGGCCTCGGTCGGTCCGCCGGGCCTGACCGGTTTGGGCTGGTATTGGCCGTGCTGCAGGTGACGGTCATAGAGGACGATTCCGCCTGCCAAAGCGACGTTGACGCAGAACTTAGTCGGGATCTTCAGCACATGGTCACAGTGTTCGAGGATATCCGGGGTCAGCGAGCCTTTCTCCGGACCCATGATGTAAGCCGCGCGCAAAGGATGGTTGAAGGAGGGCAACTCAACCGCGTCATCGGTGAGCTCTACCCCAACCAGTTGCATCCCTCGGGGCCGCGCCATGTCGTCGAGCGTCGGAAAGTCGAAGTAGGGCAGGTGCAGCTCAGCGTTTGAGGTATCAGCCTGGCGCACTTTCTGCCGCGTGACTTCGGACCCGATGGTGAAGGTGTAAGCCGCGCCAAAGGCGTGGGCTGTGCGCATCAAGGCACCCATGTTCCGCGACTTGGAAATCTCCAACACGCCAACGGCAAAATACCCCCGCATAACCCAGTCCTCGCGCAATTCAGGTTGGTTCAACCAATGGCCTTGCGCGCACCAGATGTCAAAACGCACGCGGGTCAATCCTGCACTGCCGAAAAAATCAGTGCAGCTTGATCGGTGATGGGTGAAGGTTGCAGGCATGAGTAAGGTCCAAGCGCCAACCCCCCCAAGCGGAACCAACAACGGTCGCGCCATCCTGTGGATGGTGCTGTCGGTGGTCTGCTTTTCGGCCATGAGCCTGTGCGTCAAGCACGCCGCCAATCAGGGCGTTGCGCCGTTTCAGATCGTGTTTGCCCGCGTGCTCTTTGGCTTTGTCGCCATTCTGCCTTTTGTGCTGGTCGCCGGACCCCGGTCCGTGCTGGCGACCAAGCGCCCCTTTCGCCATATGCTGCGGTCTGCGGTTGGCGTGAGTGCTATGGTGCTGCTGTTCATCGCTTTCAGCCAGCTGAACATGACCGAGACAATCGCGCTGAACTTCACCGTGCCGTTCTTTGTCGCGCTGGGGGCGGCAGTTTTCCTGGGCGAGGTCATCCGGATGCGCCGGATTGCGGCGACTGTTGTGGGCTTTCTGGGTGTTCTGGTGGTGGCGCAGCCGTGGGCTCAGGCGCTGGTCTGGGCGCAGTTGCTGCCACTGTTGGCGGCGGTTCTGATGGCAACGGCGTTTTTGCTGGTCAAGGACCTCACAAAGACCGAAAGCACCATCCGTCTGGTCACCTTCCAAGGATTCTGGATGTCGGTTTACACCATCGTCCCGGCGCTGCTGGTCTGGCAGAGCCTGAGTCTTGAGTTGTGGTTGGTGCTGGTCCTGGCAGGATTTATTGCCACGGCGGGACAATGGGCGCTGACGCTGGCGGCGCGGCAGGGGGAGGCTTCGGCTGTCATGCCGTTCGACTACCTGCGCCTGCCGCTGGTGGCGGTGTTGGAGCTGACCGTTCTGGGTGTCGTCCCGGCCTTTGCCAGCCTCGCGGGTGGCGCGATTATCGCTGCGGCGGCCATCTACATGGCGCGCCGCGAAGCGCAGCTGGGCGCGCGTCCGCTGGTGGCAGAATCCAAGACCTTCCCCAAAACCTAATCGATGTAGATGTCGCGTTTGCCGGTCTTGTCCGGTGGCCCTACGAGCCCTTCGTTTTCCATCCGCTCGATCAGTCGCGCAGCACGGTTATAGCCGATGGAGAGCTTCCGCTGGATGTAAGAGGTGCTGGCGCGTTGGTCGTTGGTCACGATCTGGACAGCCTTTTGATACAGGTCGCCATCGCTGTCTTCTTCGTCCCCGCCGCCAAACATATCGGCCTGATCTTCGTCACCCATGAAGGCGCCGTTGTCGTTGGTCAGGGTATCAACGAACTCGGGCTCGCCCTGGTTCCGCAGATGCTGGACCACGGATTGAACTTCTTCGGTACTGACGAAGGCCGAATGCACGCGGGTCGGGCGGCGGCCCTCTGAGCTGAACAGCATATCCCCGACGCGCAAGAGCTGCTCGGCACCGGGTTCGTCGAGGATGGTACGAGAGTCGATCTTGGTCCGGACATAGAGCGAAATCCGGCTCGGGATGTTGGCCTTGATCGTCCCGGTGATGACGTCCACCGACGGGCGCTGGGTCGCGGTGATGACGTGGATGCCCGCGGCCCGGCCCATCTGGGTCAGGCGCTGCAACGAGGATTCGATGTCTTTCTTGGCCAGCTCCATCAGATCCGCAAGCTCATCGACGATCAGCACGATGTACGGCATGGGCTTGAGCGGCAATTCGCGTTCTTCGTATTCCGGCTGTCCGGTGTCGGGGTCAAAGCCGGTCTGAACCCGCTGGATGATCGCTTCGCCATCCGCGATGGCCTGATCAATGCGCTCGTTGTAGTCGAGGATACCGCGCACTTCGAGCTTCATCATGGTCTCGTAGCGATCTTCCATCTCTCGCACCGCCCACTTGAGCGCTACAATCGCCCGGCGCGGGTCGGTGACCACGGGCGACAGCAGGTGCGGAATTCGGTCGTAGAGCGAGAGTTCCAGCATCTTTGGGTCGATCATGATCAGCTTCAGTCGCTCCGGCGGCAGGGCGTAAAGCAGAGACAGGATCATGCCATTGAGGGAGACCGACTTACCGGAACCGGTCGTCCCGGCGATCAGCAGATGCGGGGCGCGGGCCAGGTCAGCGACCGTCGGATTACCGGCAATATCGATGCCCAGAGCCAGCGGCAGGCGCGCTTTTGCGTCGGTGAAGGCGTCGCTGTCGATGATCTGGCGCAGGTTGACAGGTGTGCGCGACTCATTGGGCAGCTCGATCCCGATGACAGAGGTTCCCGGCACCACCGCGATCCGTGTGGAGTGAGCCGCCATGGCGCGTTTGATGTCGTCGGCGAGCGATACGACCCGCGCGATCCTCTGCCCCGGCGCTGGCGCAAATTCGAACAGGGTCACCACCGGACCGGGGCGGGCATTGACCACGCGGCCTTTGATCTTGAACTCATCCAGCGCTTGTTCGAGCTGCTCGATCCGCTGGGCCAGCTCATCCGGCGTCAGACCCTTTTGAACCACGTCATCGGGATAGATCAGGTGATCGACCGAGGGGGCTTGGAAGGGGCCGGAGTAGGCGGGTTGAGGCTGAGTCGACGGAATACCGATCCGGGTGACGCGCTTGGGCGCTTCGTTCAGCGCCGCATTAACGTGGCGTTCGGCTGGGGTTGTCTTAGGCTTGGCGGATTTGACCGCAGGTGCCGCAGCACCCTCGTCTTGAACGTCAAAGGCCGCCTTGACCGGATCGTCAAAGCCCTCATCCAATGGCTCTGGCGCGAGGTTTTCGAGGAAGGGGTCTGCCACGTCAGGCTTGGGCGCTGTACGGGGTTTGAGGAACGACCAGCTTGGTGCGACGGTCTCGGCACCATTGAGCCGGACGCCATAGGTCGTCTGCCCGTAGGCGCGCCCGGCGTGGTCAATGCTGCCGCCTTCCTCCTCGCCATAGATGTTCACCGATCCGGCAGGGGGCGCGGTATCAACGGTGAAATCGTCGCGCTCTGAGTCGGGGACATAGATTGTGTCGGTTTCGGCCAGCTTGACCCGAACCGCATTGGGGTCGGAGTAGACTTCCTGAACCTCATCGTCTTCGTCGTAGGCGAAGTCCTGCGCGGCATAGTCCTCGTCCAGATCGGACCAGGCGTCGCCGGATACGGGGCTGGTGTGGGTCGAGAACCCGGCTGTGGTTTCGCTTTCGAAGCCCTCGTCGGCGTCGTCTTCATCGTCGCTTCTGCGGTAGGCTGGCATCAGGCTTCCATCCAAGCCCAAGGCGTAGATCAGCCCCAGCGCCCCGCCGACGAAGCACAGCACGGTGCTCAGGGCTTTTGGCAGGAACAGCCAGCGCTGGAAGTTCTCCAGCACCAGCAAGCCACCCGCACCGCCCGCACTGGCCGGTTTGGTCCAGTCTGACTGGAAGGGCAGGGACGACAGAACGGCGGCCAGCATCAGGATCGCGGGAATGGTCACCAGCAGGCGCAGCGTCACCGCAGAGCGTTCGAGCCGGAACAGGCAGACAAAGGCCCAGTGCGCCAGAACCAAAGGCACGAGATAGGCACCCGCCCCAAAGCTCTGCAACAGCGCATCGGCCACAAAAGAACCCGGCGTACCGATCCAATTCTGCGCAGCGCGCGTGGTGGCGGTGTTGAGCGACGGGTCAGCCGCGTTGAAGGTCAAGAGCGAGAGCGTGGTCAGAACGGCCAGAACGCCAATTCCTAATCCCATCAGGCGCAACCCTCTGTTCCGGGCGAGCAAGCCGGAACCGGTGGGCATGACCCCTTTGGGCATGATGCGGCGGATGGAACGAAACGGCCCCTTGCGACGGGAACCAGAGCCATTGTGTGGCGGATAGGAATAAGACATTGAACGCCTGAAATTGTCGTCTGTATCAATCAAAAGCACCGTGCAGAGAGCCCCTGAAAACGGAGCTTCCATTAGCGCATAAATCTAATGACGACATTATTACGCGCTAATACCGCGCATTTCAATGCTTTAGCGCATAATTCTAGTGTTGTGCCTTAGCTGTGGAAGGGGTTGTTGCGGACCCGTCACAAAAAAACCGGCGCACCCCAGTCGCGGGGTCGCCGGTTTTCTGTCTTCAAGGCAAGAGCGGGACTAGAGCGCGGAGGCGTCGGTTTCGCCGGTACGAATACGAATGGCCTGCTCGAGATCCAGCACAAAGATCTTGCCGTCGCCAATCGCGCCGGTGTTGGCTGCGCTCTGGATGGCTTCAACAACCGCTTCGGCTTTGTCACCCGGAACGGCCAGTTCGATCTTCACCTTGGGCAGGAAGTTCACCGTATATTCAGCACCGCGGTAGATTTCGGTGTGACCCTTTTGACGGCCATAGCCCTTCACTTCCGTTGCGGTCAGACCTTCGATCCCCAGTTCAGTCAGGCGATCACGGACCGGCTCCAGCTTTGACGGCTTAATTACAGCTACTACCCACTTCATATTCTTACCTACTCTATCAGTGTTTGTTTCGGGGTGCCGGGTCACCTTGCGGATGGCCAGCGATGGCGGCGACGGGCGAGACTGTAGTCCTCATGGGGAGGAAGCAGGACCACCAAGCCTCGCCTTCGCCTGATTGCGATGCGGCATGCGCCGGGGAGGAATTTAGGGCGCAAAACCTCATGTCACAGTGTTTATCATACCAAGATGCGTGCCAACTTTTTCAGCATAATATTAATCGCGCAATTTCAACTACTTGACAGGCAATAGGTCAAACACTGCTCAAATTTCTACCCGTATTCCCTGCCAGAAAATCTAGCATTGCCCAATAAATAGGCATAGATGCGCGTGTTTTGGAGGATGTTTCTTCACCGCTGCTCCCTATATGATGAGCAGCCTTTTGATCGCCGTGGAACCAAGCCCTATGAGCCAACCGGAAACCGTGCAGGACATCGCCATTGTTGGCGCAGGATTGGCGGGTTTGATCCAGTTCAGAGCGCTCCAAGCTCAGGGGTTCAAGCCGTTTTTGCTCGACCCAAGGCCAGAGCACGCGTTGACCCCCTCCAACGTTGATACCCGTTCAACCGCGCTGACGGCTCACGCGGTTGACGTGCTGGGCTTGCCGACCGATTGGCTGAACGCCCATGGCCAGCGGATTGTTGAAATGGTGGTCGATGGCGGCTTGGGGCCGTCCCTGCGACCCGAGACTGCGTTGCATTTGGAAAGTGGTGCCTGGGTCGTTGCCAATGGCGATTTGAACCGGTTCCTGCTCGATCAGGTTCAGCTGCAGGGTGCCTTTGGTCAGGCAGTGGAGTCCAGTGAGATTGATGGGGGTCTTCGCATCCTTGCGCTGGCCGATGGAACGACGGTTGCGGCGCGGATGGTGATTGCAGCCGATGGCCGGAACTCGCAAATCCGCCGGAACGCCGATATTCAGGCTCATGTTCGGGATTTCAAGCAAACCGCACTGACGGGCCGGATTGAGCATAGCCAGCCGCATCAAGGGCGCGCTTTCCAGCGTTTTTTACCCGGCGGAACACTGGCTTTTCTGCCCCTGACCGGTGCGGAGCATGCCAGCAGCTTCATCTGGGTCGAGCCGAGCACCACGGCCAAGGGCCTGTTTGCCCTATCGCCCACTATCCTGGCCGAGCGCATGCAGGCGCGGTTTGGGGATGCGCTGGGGGATCTGCGAGCGCCGTCTGAACCTGCAGCCCCATGGGGTCAGTTCCCGCTGCGCGCTCACCATTGCGAAGCCATCATCGGTGAGCGCCTTGCGCTGATTGGTGAGGCGGCGCACAGCATGCACCCTTTGGCGGGTCAGGGTCTGAATATGACGATCAAAGACGTCGCTGCGCTTACGGATGTTCTGGTGGATCAGCGCCGTCACGGTTTGGACCTGGGCGATGTTCAGGCTTTGCAGGATTACCAGCGTGCACGGCGCGTGGACACGGCCCGCTTCACAGCGCTGACCACGGGGCTGCATGACCTGCTGGACCGCGGCCCGGCACCGGTTCGTGGACTCGCGGCTGCGGGGTTGGAGATGATCGAACGACTGCCGCCGATCAAAGCGTTTTTACGCCGGGAAGCCGACCGCTAGACCCGGCAAGGGGGCTTCAAAGCCGACGCGCTTCTTCAACCAGCAGGATCGGGATTCCATCTCGAATGGGAAAGGCCAGTCCAGCCTGCTCCGAAACCAGCTCCTGCGCCTCTCGGTCATAGGCCAGTGTCGATTTGGTCAGGGGACAGACCAGAAGTTCCAGCATTTTAGGATCCGGTCCGGATTGTGGGGTTTCGCTCACGAAGGGTCCTCAGTTCACAGCCGCAGTCGCGTCAGCATTATCACCCACGGCGGCCATCGTCATGATCTGTGTCAGGGTTTTGGCGCGGTCCTCGATGCTAATGGCTTCGAGCAAAGCCTGCTTTTCGAGCGGGTCAAAGGGACAAGCCATCCCCAAAGAGGTGACCAGCTCGTTCAGTCCGAGGTTCTGGATGCCGTCCCAATCGGTGTTAAAGCCCTTGGCCTCAAAGTACCGCTTGGTCGCGTCGATGACCGAAGCGCGCAAGACATCTTCGTCGGCGGGCGGCTGATTGAGCGCTGCAAAATCAGAAGCAAAGCTGCTGAAATCTGGACGCACGCGGCGGTAGCCGCCGGAAGCAAGCTCAAGTTCCTCCGCGATGGAAAAACGAATGATACCGGTCAGCGTGATCAAAAGGGTGCCATCGTCATTTTCTGAAAACGCCGAAATACGCCCCGCACAGCCTAAAGCATGCACTGGCGCTTCACCCATGCTCACGCCCAAATCCGTGGCTTGGGTCATACCGATCAACCGCTGCGGGGTCTGCAACGCGTCGCTGACCATAGACAGGTAGCGCGGCTCGAAAATGTTCAGCGGTAAGTGTCCCACAGGCAGCAACAGCGCGCCGGTGAGGGGAAAGATAGGAAGCTCACTGGGCATCTGATCCAGCGATGTCGGCAAAAAAGCACGTGCCGTCATGGGGCGCACTGCTCCCTTGTTGCTATGAGATTCGTATTACTGCCTTTGAATATGAACCGCCAAAGCGCCAAGGCAATGGTTTTGCCGTGACGGTTCATCACGATTTAGCTGAAGAGCAGGGCGGAGAGCTTTTTCCGAAAGGCAACGGTCAGCGGAGAGGTGTGGCCCAGAGCCTCGAACAATTCCAACATGGCCTTGCGCGCACCGTCGTCTTGCCACTCGCGGTCCTTGCGCATGATGGTCAGCAGGTGTTCCGCCCCCGCCTCGGGCTGTCCCCGTCCCAGCAGCGCCTGGGCGAGCAGGTGCCGGGCATCGTGATCGTCTTCATTCGCCGCTACCGCCGCTTCGAGCTGAGCGGTATCGGGCAGGGAAGCCGCGCGTTCGGCCAGCGTCATCATGCCGGCAAGACTGATGATTTCAGGGGAGGCCAGCAGCTCCTCCGGGATCTGTTCCATCATGGCCTGAACGTCACTCAACCGGTTGTCCGCGAGCATGGCGCGGGCGTAGCCGCTGTAGGCTTTGACGTTGCTGGGGTCTTCGCCAAGGATGGCGCGGTACAGCTCCCGCGCGGGTTCATTTGCGCCAGCGGCCAGCGCAGCATCGGCTTGTTCCATCAGCGTTTCCACGTCGGCTGCGCCGGGGGCCGCTGCACCGGGTTGACCGCCGGAAAGGGACACCATCTTGTCAACAAAAGCCTGAATCTGGCTTTCGGGCAGCGCGCCCATGAAACCGTCTACGGGTTGACCCTGATAAAAAGCATAAACCGTCGGGATCGACTGGATCCGCATTTGCTGGGCCAGCATCTGGTTGGTTTCGGTGTCGATTTTGACAAGCTTCACCGCACCAGCGGCTTCGGTGACAACCTTCTCGATCATCGGGCCGAGGGTTTTACACGGGCCACACCATTCCGCCCAGAAATCGACAATGACCGGACGCTCCATGGAGGCTTCGATCACGTCCTGCGCAAAGGTCGCTTCTGTGCCATCGATGATAACATCAGCAGGGGCCGTGGGCTTGACGGGTGCCTGCAGTCCGATGAGTTCGCTCATGGTGCTGTTCCTTTTGGTGTGACCGGTTTCTGACGTTTCATTTGGGGAGTTTAGGGCGCAAGGGCAACTGATGACAGTCGAGGCTAGAACTCGAGGATGTGCGGGCTGTGCTCCTGCGCCTCAAGGAACCGGGTCAGGTCGCCCGACGAAATCTTCGTGGTCATGAAGTTGCGCAGGGGGTGATAGTGCAGATGCGCGCAGTCCATCATCCGCCGCTGCAGCACGACCTGAACCGCATTGGTGCTGTCATTGACAACGGAAAAAGGCGTCACGGAGCCAGGAATAACGCCGAGATATTCCATCAAACGATCTGGCTTGGCGAAGGACAACTTTTCGCCCAAAGCCTCGCCCAGGGCTTTGATATCCAACCGCTGGTCCTCAAGCATGACAACCAACCACATCTTGCCCTTCTTGTTCCGCAGAAAAAGCGACTTGCAGTGGCCCTCTTCGCTGTCGTCCTCGCGCAGACGTTGGGAATCTTCCACCGTCCACATGGGGTCGTGTTCGTGGGTCGCGGTGTCCAGCCCCAGCTCATCCAGCCGCGCCAACAGTTGCTGCGGGCTCCAGGCGTCGGGCCGGTGCAGGGCTTCGATTTCTTCGCGGGTCGCAGGGTTGGTGGCAGCGGCGTTGGTCATGCAAGTTTCTCCTGTTGGCTTCTGCTCTAACCGAAGGCTGCACACAAAAAAAGGGTGCTGCGGTCGCAACACCCCTGTGGCGCTGAGATACCGACGCCTTAGCCGTCCTCATCGACACTTTCGATGATGGTCTGAATATCCGCCTTGGCGCGCAGTTCTTCGAGTTTGAGGGTCAGGCGCTGGTTTTCCAGCTGAGCCATGAGCTGGCTGCGGACTTCATCCAGGGTGGGTTTCATTTCTGTGCGCTCCAGAACTTCGATGATGTGAAAGCCGAAGGGGGAGGTAACGGCTTCCTGCGTGAACGCATTCAGCTCCAGCGCGAAGGCCGCTTCTTCAAAAGGTTCTACCATGCGTCCTCGCGGAAAAAGGCCCAAGTCACCGCCGTTGGCGGCGCTGCCTGCATCATCCGAATGCTCTGCTGCAAGCTCGGCGAAATCGGCACCCTCATTGAGTTGGCGGATTAGGTCCTGCGCTTCGATCAACGCCGCACGCACATCGGCTTCATCGCGAGAGATCGGGGCAATCAGGATATGTCGAGCGCGGACGCGTTCTTCGAGGGGGAGTTGGATCGAATAGACCGTGTAGGCGATTTCCAACGCTTCGTCGGTCAGCTGATCGGTCATCATTTTTCGGATGTAGTTTTCCTGCAGCAAGCGATCAGCCTGAAACTGCAAAGCAGCCTGATAAGCGACCTCTTCATGCATGGCCGCTTTCACCGCTTCTTCAGCGAGCAAGCGCTGCTCGACGACCAGTTGCACGACCTGCGGCAGGATCTGCGCCAGTGGCAGGGTCGTGTAGTCGCTGGGCAGCAGGGCATAGGCATATTCGATCTGGGCGAAGTTGATCGGATTGCCATTAACAACCGCAACAACGGTGTCAGGTGAAAGCTCGCTGAGGTCCGGATACTGGGCGTCCTGGGCGCGACCCGAGCCGGCAAAACTCAAGATGAGCCAAAGTGCACTAAGCGGCACAAGTTTAAACGGGCTCAAGGTGCGATTCGCGAACATGGCGACTCCATCCGGTGCGAAACGATTAATCTGGGCAAAAGTCTGCAAACTTCGGGCCGATAATACTGGAAACGCAAGTTTATAGCGAACTATGGGCGACATTCAGACACGGAAGGGCGCTCTGCGCAGGCTGATCTACACAGCGCTTCACAAATGTCTTATCCCTCCGCCGATCCACGGCGTTTCAGCCAAGCCTCATCCTTCTCAGGAGTTCTTTCGTTGAGTGAACTAAATAAGCTTCAGGAACTGGCGGCACAGGCCGCGGAAGAGGGGGCAACCCTCAAGAATGTTGAAATTGCATCAAGCGATGACGGTAAGCTGATTTTAAAGTCTATTGATGGATCTGCCGATTTTGAGATTTCCATTCCCGAAGCCATGCTGCTCCCCGCAGACGACATCGACTTGGCGACCGCAAAGGTCCGGGAGAGCGCCAGTATCGAAGAACCCATGCGCAGCTGGTTCAACGCTTACTTGGCGGCGATGGTCGATGATGAGGATCGGGCGGTGCTGGCTTCGGTTCGGAAGGCCATTGATAAGTCGAACCTGACGGCGAGCGGCACCTTTCGCGGGTTGGCGCTGGCCAACTTTCTGACCATTAACACCAAGCCGGAGGCGCTGAACCGTTCGCTGTTGTCGGCGTCGATGGTTGGCACCGCCTCTGGGCCCAAGTTCGTTCCCATTTTGGGTTTGGCCCGTGCAGGCGCTGGGGGGCTGAACCTGTCGGTCTCCGCGGGCGGATCCTTCCGCGTGACAGGGCGTGCTGCGGAGGAAATTCGCGTGTCCATGGGTCGCTTTGATGCTTTGCACGCGCTGAACACGCAGGGTCAGGTCCTCGACTTCCCAACAGCATTTTCCCTGCCCTTGAGCCTGACGCTACCCGAAAATCGCAGCATTTCCATTTCTCGAAATTTCACCGAAAGTCAGGCCGTTGGAAAGATGGCTGTACCGAAGGCTTGGGCAGATGGTGATGAGATAAAAATGTCGTACTGTCCCATTGGCCTTGGGAGTCAACCGCGCGCGGCGCGAGAAGTGTTCCGAGCGGCCCTGAAACCGCTCGACATTGCAGGTTTGGACATGGTCTGGGGGCTTGTCAGGAACTATAACATGTCCCGATTGTTCGATGCCTATGTCGCAAGTGGCGAGCTGGAAGACGAAAAGCTGCGGAAAATGTTATCTCAATCAACTCGAAGTCAGATTGAGACAATGCTGAAATCCATATAGAAACCTTAATCAAAGAGTAAGCGCTGCAGCGCAACATTCAAAACAAGACCACTTCAAGACCAATAGAAGTGTAATCAGAGGACAAAGAGATGGACGCGCAAGAAAAAGATCTCGCGACCAAGCCCGAGCAGGAAGCACAGGCCGCTGAGGCTGAAGCAAGCAAACCGGACCTTCCTGAGGTACCCGCCTATATTAACGCGCAGCGGGCAGAGCAGCTTCGGACGCGGCTTTCAAGCACTCAGGTACCGCCGGACAAGGGTCTGATCTACCTCGCATCCTTCCCTAAGTCGGGTAACACTTGGACCCGTTTGTTCCTGTTTGCGCTGTTCAACCCTCTGGTCCGGCAAGACTCGTCCTTTAACCTGTCTGACATCGCCGGTCGTGCAGGACAGATGGACGTGACCTTCCACTTGTTTGAGCGCATTCTGGGCAAGCCTCACTATGAAATTAGTGACATTGAGGTCGCGCAGACCATGCCGATGGCGCAGAAGCTCCTGGCCATTCAGCAGGACAAGAAGGTTTTTGTGAAAACCCACCTGTGTAATGGCGCTTGGCACGGCACGCGGACCATTGGTCTGGATACGTTCCGATCTGCTGTCTACATCGTGCGTAACCCGCTGGACGTAACGCCTTCGTTCGCCAGTCATATGAACACGGATATCGATGGCGCGATTACCGGTATGGCGAACTCGACGCACTTCATCGGTGGTCGTCAGAAGAAGTTCAATCTTGAAGGCGCGATGAAGGCTGAAAAGGAAAAGCGTCCGGAACTTACCGATGAAGAAGCCAAAGAAAAGGCGCTCGCACCCGGTCAGATCCCGCAGCTGATGGGATCCTGGTCTGAGCACGTTGCGTCCTGGACGGCAGCGCCTGACCCGCGTGTGATCTACATGCGGTACGAGGATATGAAGCACTCGCCCGAAGACACCTTCTACCGCACCGTCAAGCATTTGGGTCTGCCCTTTACGCGGGATGATGTCATCGCGGCTGAAGAAGCGGTGAAGTTCGACAAGATCCAGGCCAAGGAAAAGAAAGACGGCTTCAAAGAGAAAATGGGTGGTGACTCTTTCTTCCGGAAAGGAAAGACGGGTTCGTGGAAAGAGGAGTTGACCGACCAGCAAGTCCGTCAGGTCATCATAAACCACCACCACCAGATGCGCCGCTTCGACTACATTCCTGAAGAGTACAAGGACCTCGACGAAAAACTGCTGAAAAACCAAAAGCAGTTTGCCATGGGCAGTGTTGTTGGCGTTGGGCGCAAGCTGTCCTACTCGGACAAATTGCGCATCAAGCGTGAAATGAAGAAAAAGCAGAAGCTCAAAGGATAACCCCTGGCTGTGATTGCTGATCTGCGAGACCGCGTATTGTTTCGTCGAGTGGTAGGTGTGCTGAGCGCTGCATGCGCTGGGCTCTGTCTGGCGGCTTGCGAGACCTTTGAAGAAGTCAACTTCTTCGCTGGCGATTCCAAGATGAGTTTCGCTCAGACCTCCACGGGCACTTTTGTGCGGACCGATGCCGGGGCTCTGGGCGACTTGTCCGAAACCTTGCCTGAAGGTGTGGTGCCGGTTGGGAATGTCATGTCTCCGCAGGGAGAAGTGCCGCAACAGGTTGCTTCATCCACGTCCGAAGGCAGCGGCGGTGGGTTCAATTTCAGCAACATCACGTTTCGCACAGCACGGAGCGCCGAGCGTGAAGCCGCGCGCGAAGAGGCCGCGGCATCGGGCCGGGCTTTGCCCGCAGACGAGGACGCGGATCAACCCGGTCTGCTGATGCGTTTGCTGGGATGGGGCGAGGGCGCGCAGTCGACGAACACCAGCAACGGCCCTCAACTCGGTGAGGACGGACTGCCGATTGTGACGTTTGACAACGCACAGCAAGGCCGGGCTTTGGTCAACAAGTACCTGTGGAACGCCACCGCACAGATTCTGGCTTTCATGCCCTTGTCCGTTGCCGATCAGCAGCGCGGACTTTACGTCACCGATTGGCACATGGATTCGCAGCAATCCCGACCTGAGCGCGTCCGGGTTGATGTTCAACATCTCAGCGATGTACTGGGGCCTGGCTCCTTCCACGTTACTGTTTACCGTCAGGTTCTTGACGGCACCGTCTGGCGCGGTGCGCCGTCTTCTCTGCCGGCTGCACGAGAGTTGGAAAGCCGCATTCTCTCTGCGGCGCAGGAACTCAAGATCGCCGACGGCTGAGTGCAAGGGCCGCATAGCATCCCCCGCAGCGAGGGGTCTTTTTCTCGGGCGCGTGCGCTGCAAAACTCCGCGCGAATTTTGACCCCGATCAGGACTGATCCATGAGCACCGAACGATACAACGCGTCCCTGTCTGAAAAGAAATGGCAGGCAGCGTGGGAAGACCAGCAGGCCTTTCGCGCGGAAACCGACCCGTCCCGCGAAAAATACTATGTGTTGGAAATGTTTCCCTATCCCTCCGGTGCGATCCACATGGGTCACGTTCGGAACTACACGCTGGGTGATGTGGTCGCGCGATACAAGCGCGCGCAGGGTTTCAACGTCCTGCATCCTATCGGCTGGGATGCTTTCGGTCTGCCGGCTGAAAACGCCGCCTTTGAACGCAAGGTGCACCCGGCGGATTGGACCTACAAGAACATCGACGCCATGCGCGATGAGCTCAAGTCCATGGGCCTGTCAATCGACTGGTCGCGCGAGTTCGCAACCTGTGACCCCGAATACTACGAACAGCAGCAGCGCATGTTCATCGAAATGTACCGCAAGGGGCTGGTGTACCAGAAAGAAAGCTGGGTGAACTGGGACCCGGTTGAAATGACGGTGCTGGCCAATGAACAGGTGGAAAATGGCCGGGGTTGGCGGTCAGGCGCGCTGGTCGAGAAACGCCAGCTGACGCAGTGGTTCTTCAAGATCACCGATTACGCCCCGCAGTTGCTGGACGCCATCAAGGACGATCTCGACCGTTGGCCGGACAAGGTTCGCCTGATGCAGGAGAACTGGATTGGTCGGTCAGAGGGCGCAGAAATGTCGCTGCCCATCGAAGGTCGGGATGACCGGCTGGTGGTCTTCACCACCCGTCCGGATACGATTTACGGCGCGTCGTTCTTTGGCATGGCCCCGGAACATCCACTGGCCGCTGAGCTGGCACAAAATAACGAAGAGCTGGCTGAGTTCATCCGTGAGTGCCAGCGCTCCGGCACGTCTGAGGCGGAGCTGGAAACCCAAGAGAAGAAGGGTTTTGACACCGGCCTGCGCGTGCAACACCCGGCCAAGCCGGATGAGACCCTGCCGCTGATGGTCGCCAACTTCATCCTCATGGACTACGGCACCGGCGCGATTTTTGGCTGTCCGGCGCATGACCAGCGCGATCTGGATTTCGCCCGCAAGTACAATTTGCCCGTGACGCGTGTGGTTGCAGGCCCCGACGGTGAAGAAGGTCCGATTGGGGAAGAAGCTTACGTCGGCGACGGTCCGCACGTGAACTCTGGACCCATGAACGGCATGATGACGGCTGAGGCCAAGAGCGCGGCGATCAAAACGCTGGAAGAACAGAACGCGGGCAAGGGTCGCACGACCTACCGCCTGCGCGACTGGGGCGCGTCACGACAGCGCTACTGGGGCTGTCCCATCCCGATGACCCACTGTCCGACTTGCGGCGTGGTTCCGGTTGCGGACGATCAACTGCCCGTGGAATTGCCCAAAGATGTCAGCTTCGACAAGCCGGGGAACCCGCTGGACCATCACGCAAGCTGGAAGAAGACCACCTGTGCCAAATGCGGTGGTGAGGCCACGCGAGAGACCGACACGCTCGACACCTTTGTCGACTCGTCCTGGTATTTCGCACGCTTTACCTCGCCACGGGCAGAAACCCCGGTGATCCGGGATGATGCCGACTACTGGCTGCCGGTGGATCAGTACGTGGGCGGGGTCGAGCATGCGGTCCTACACCTGCTCTACTCGCGCTTCTTCACCCGTGCGATGAAAGTTATCGGTCAGGGCGCCGTGGACGAGCCGTTTGCGGGGCTGTTCACGCAAGGCATGGTCTGTCACGAGACCTATCAGGGGCCAGAAGGCAATTGGCTTGCGCCCGATGAAATCGAGAAGGCCGGTGATGGCTATGTGACCATCGACGGCAAGCAACCGGTTGAGGTGGGCCGGGTGATCAAGATGTCCAAGTCCAAACGCAATGTGGTTGCACCGGCGCAGATCATTCAGGTTTACGGTGCGGACACGGCGCGTTGGTTCATGCTGTCCGATTGCCCGCCAGACCGTGATCTGGAGTGGACCGAGTCCGGCGCAGAAGGCGCGTGGCGCTTTACCCAACGCGTGTTCCGTCTGGTCAACGAAGCCATTCCAGCTTTGGCACAGACCGGTGAGGCGGACTCTGCGGCGATGAAGGCTTTGCGGGTTTCCACGCACAAGATGGTCCACGGTGTGACCACCGATATCGAATCTTTCGCCTTCAACAAGTCCGTTGCGCGGCTGTACGAGTACGCCAACGACCTGAGCAAGGCGCTGGGCAAAGACGGTGTAGCGGGTGAACCGCTGGCCGAGGCGCTGCGGTTCTTCGTGCGCTCCTTTGAGCCGATGATGCCGCATCTGGCGCAAGAGCTTTGGGCTGCGCTGGGTGAAGAAGACCTGGTGTGTCTCGCGCCGTGGCCTGTGATCGACGAAGCTCTGCTGGTCGACGATACCGTGACCATTGGCGTGCAGGTCAACGGCAAGCTGCGCGGTACCATCGAAATGGCCAAGGATGCCTCCAAAGACGATACCGAAGCCGCGGCTATGGCGCTGGAAGGGGTGCAACGCGCCCTCGACGGCGGTGCGCCGAAAAAGGTGATCGTGGTGCCGGGGCGCATCGTGAACATCGTGGCCTAGGCTTATGGTTCGGGCTGCTCTCGCGCTGCTGATGCTGGTGGGACTCGCCGCGTGCGGGTTCCAGCCTCAGCTGCGCGACACCAGTGGCCAATACGACATCGCCGTTCCAGCCATCGAAGGCCGGGACGGTCAGATCCTGCGCGCGGCGCTGGTGCAGCGGGTCAATCGCTTCAACCAGCCCAAGATTTCCTCTTACATTCTCGACCTCGATCTGGTGGTGCAGGCGCGCGAAGTGGTGCGTTTTGAAGACGCCGGGTGCGCGGCGACGGGGCAGGACTGTACCTGGCTCGAAATCGTTGCGCAGACGCCGGTCAGGATCCGCGCCAATACCCTGAGTCACGATAACCTGTTGGTGTGGAACGGGGTGGCACGCGGGCGGGCTGATGTTCGACTGGCGCAGCTGGGCTGGGCGGGTCAACCGACGCTGGAGCAAGCCAAGGAACGCGCCCTGATCCAACTCGCCGATGACATCGCGGCCCAAGTTGGGATAGCTTTGTCCCGGCTATGACCAAGATTTCGCCCGGCAACGCTGATCGCTTCTGTCAAACCGCTCCGAATTCGGCGCAGTTTGCGCTGCTCTATGGCCCGGACCGGGGGTTGGTGCAGGAACGTGCGCTGATGATCCGCAAGGCGGTTTTTGGTGACGCTTACGACCCCATGAACCACGTCAAATTCACCGCCTCTGAGATCGAAGCCGACCCGGTTCGATTGGTTGACGAAGCGCGCTCCCTGTCGCTGATGGGCGGGCCGCGCCTGGTGGAGGCCAGCGGACCCGATGCGGAGTTGGTCAAGGCGCTGACCCCGCTGTTGGCGGAGCCGTCCACGCTTTCGGCCTTTGTGTTGATCACGGCTGACGACCTGACCCCGCGCTCCAAACTGCGCACCCTTGCGGACAAGCACGACGCCTTTGGCTCGGTCGCCTGTTACACCGATGACGCCAAGACCATCCCGCTGCTGATCCGGCAGGTGCTGGAAACCGAGCATGGTTTGACCATCGGCAATGACGCGCGACAGGCTTTGGCCAGTCAGTTGGGGGGCGACCGGGCCTTGACCTTGGCCGCGTTGGAAAAGCTTGCGCTTTACGTGCTGTCCGGAGAAGTCACGCTGGAAGACGTGCAGGCCTGTTCCACCGATGCCGCCGCGCTGGATATGGACCGCCTGCTTTTCGCGGTTACCGCCGGGGATGCGGGTCGGGTGGATTTCGAATTCGAGCGCCAGCTGCGCTCAGGGACCGACCCGAACGCCATTCTGGCCTTGCTGCGCATGCATTTGAACCGGTTTATGTCCGTGGGGATCGGGATGAGCGAGGGGCAACCGCTGGGCGTAGCTGTTAAATCGCTGCGGCCACCGCTGTTTTTCAAAATCGCCGACACCTTCTCTGCGCAAGCGCGAGACTGGCCCTTGGACCGGTCCATCAAAGCGCTGGATCTGGTGCGAGAATGCCTGACGCGCATCCGCACCACCGGCGCCCCGGTGGTCGCGCTGACCCGACAGTGTCTGTTCGACGTGGTGGCGCTGAAAGGCCGCTAGTCCTGGGCGGCGACTTGGGCTGCGAGGTGGGCGGCGGCGAGGGCGTCGCGTTCTGAGCGGCGCATCTTTTGACTTTCGGACTTGAGTTGACCGCAAGCGGCCAGAATGTCTTCGCCGCGCGTGGTCCGCACCGGTGCTGACAGGCCAGCGTCCTGCACAATCGTTTGGAAC
>JBMZBW010000032.1:0-23073 GCA_049612785.1 Alphaproteobacteria bacterium
GTCCTCATCCGGAAAATCGATCCACGCCTCTGTCTCAGCCCGCAGGAGAATGATGGCCTCGCGCCAGGCCATGACCTGTTCGGAAAGCGCTCCGCCCAGCTGTCGCAGCGATAACCGCCTTTGCGCTTCGGTTTGAGCGTCAATCAAGTCGCCCAGACCCTCAACAGCTGCCAAATCCAATTTTCCGTTGAGAAAAGCGCGCTGGGTGAATTCACCCGCCTCAGCTGGACGCAATCCCGGCTGCGCACTCAGGGCCGCGAGAACGGCGCGAACAACAGCCGGGGAGCCGTGGGTGTGGAGTTCGACCACGTCTTCGCCGGTGAAAGAAGCCGGTGCCACGAAATGCACCGCCATGGCTTCGTCCAGCAGGGTTCCGTCATCCGCTCGCAGATCCGCGCGCTGCAGCATTCGCGGTTTGGCCAGAAGAACAGCACCATCCTCGCCCTGACCGTGCAACAGCGCGCTTAAGGCCGCCCGTGCTCCTGGCCCGGAAATGCGAATGACGGCCACGCCTGCGCGACCGCCACCGGTTGAAACTGCGAATATGGTGTCAGCGCGGGACAAGAAAGACGCCCTTTTCGCTGAACTTACTGGTTCATGGACATGAAGAAGTCATCGTTCGACTTCGACGTGCGAAGCTTATCGATGAGGAATTCCATGGCATCCACCGGGCCCATAGGCATGAGAATCCGGCGCAGGACCCACATCTTGGCCAGTTCACCGCGTTCAACCAGTTGCTCTTCCTTCCGCGTGCCGGATGCACCGATGTCGATGGCAGGATAGGTCCGCTTGTCCGCAAGCTTCCGGTCAAGCACGATTTCAGAGTTACCTGTCCCTTTGAATTCCTCAAAGATGACCTTGTCCATCATCGAACCGGTATCGATCAGCGCCGTTCCCACAATGGTTAGCGATCCGCCTTCTTCGATATTGCGCGCAGCGCCAAAGAAGCGCTTGGGCCGCTGCATGGCGTTTGCGTCGACACCACCGGTCAGAACCTTGCCCGACGACGGCACAACGGTGTTGTAGGCACGGGCCAGGCGGGTGATGGAATCCAGCAGAATCACCACGTCTTTCTTGTGTTCAACCAGGCGTTTGGCGCGCTCGATGACCATTTCTGACACTTGTACGTGGCGCGTGGCGGGCTCATCGAAAGTTGAAGCCACAACTTCACCGTTCACCGAGCGCTGCATGTCCGTCACTTCCTCGGGGCGTTCATCGATCAGCAGAACGATCAAGTACGCCTCTGGGTTGTTGCGGCTGATGCTGTCAGCGATGGTTTGCAGCATCATGGTCTTACCCGTACGGGGCGGCGCAACAACCAGAGCGCGCTGGCCCTTACCAATGGGACTGACCAGATCGATCACGCGACCCGTCAGGTTCTTGTTGGTCGGATCTTCAACCTCAAGTTTCAAACGCTCATCTGGATAAAGCGGTGTAAGCGAGTCGAAGTTTACCCGCGTGCGGGTCGAGCTTGGGTCTTCGAAGTTGATGGTGTTGACCTTGGTCAAGGCAAAGTAGCGCTCGTTATCCCGCGGCGCGCAGATTTCACCATCAACGCTGTCACCCGTGCGAAGGCCAAACTTTCGAACCGTCGTTGGTGACACGTAGATGTCATCCGCACCGGCGAGATAGTTGGCTTCAGGCGAGCGCAGGAAGCCAAAGCCGTCCTGCAGAACTTCGATCACACCACCACCAAAAATCGACTCATCGTTTTCCGCGACAGCCTTCAAAATGGCGAACATCAGCTCCTGCTTTCGCATGGAAGCGACGTTATCGATTTCCATCTCTTCAGCCATGGCGATGAGTTGGACAGGGGTCTTTTGCTTGAGGTCTTCGAGATGCATGTGTTGAGAAATATCCGTCTTGGATCGGGTTTCAGCCCTGGCGATTCAACGCTGAACGGCTGAAAAAACAGATGTCAGCCCATAGTGTCGGCTAACACAAAAGAGCGGGTCGCAGCGCGCAAAAATCGTTTGATGAGAAAACGTACTGCGAAAGGAAAGCGGGGAAAATGGCCTCACCTCGGACGAGGGACCGTGGCCGCAAGCGGCCAATGACTGCGAAGCGCAGACACAAGACTGGGAATAAGCAGGGCCGCTAAAGCTGTCAACGGCCCAAACTCACTGAATCGGATTTTTCGCCTAGAAAAGCCCCTGAAACGGCTTAACGACCACCAAAACGACGATCAGGATCATCAACACCGTCGGCACTTCGTTGAAAATCCGGAAGTAGCGCGCGGGCTTGGTGTTGCTGTCACTGGCGAAGTTCTTCAAGTGACGGGACTGCGCGCCCGTGACACCACTCATGGCCAGAACAAGCACGAACTTGGCGACAAACCAGAACTCGCGGGCCGTTGTGATGCCGTTCATCTCCCAGTAGACGACCATACCCAGACCAGCGATCCAGGTGACAATCATCGCCGGATTGATAATCGCGCGATACAGCCGCCGCTCCATGACTTTGAAGGTCTCTGATTTGTCCGAACCCACCTCAGCGTCAGCATGATAAACAAACAAGCGCGGCAAATAGAGCAGTCCGGCCATCCAAGCGATCACAGCAATAATGTGCAGCGACTTCAGCGTGAGAAAAATTGCGAGCATTTTGGTCATCGTCCTCGATGGTTAGGAGCGCAGAGCGTCAAGCACCCAGTGCACAGCATCCGGATCGCTTTCTTTAAAAATTCCATGGCCAAGGTTGAAGACATGACTTCTTCCCCGGTCCACGCGATCCAGCACGTCATGGGTCGCCTTAGTCACCTCTTCCCGGCCAGCCAGCAGCCGACCCGGATCGAGATTCCCCTGAATGGCTGCGAAATCAAGCTCGGCAGCGGCACTCAGGTCGTTAGCGTAATCAACCTGCAGGCTGACAAGCGGATCAAAACCAGCCAAGTCACGGGCCGCGAACATCGCCTTGCGCGGGAACAGGATGATGGGGGTCGTTGGTGCCTGCTCTCGGATCCGGCGGACAATGGCCTTGAGCGGCGCAGCGGACCAGGCAAGCTGGGCGGCTTTATCCAGCGATCCGGCCCAGGAATCGAAAACCATGACTGCATCAGCCCCTGCATTGATCTGCGCAATCAAATGTTCCGCGACACTGGTCACCAACAGATCCATCAGCGCTGAGAACGCCGCCGGGTCCGCGTAGGCCATAGCTTTGGTCGCCGCGTAGGATTTACTGGCACCGCCTTCGATCATGTACGTCGCCAGCGTCCAGGGCGCACCGGCGAAGCCAATCAGGGTCGTCTGTTTTGGCAGGGCGGCGCGAATTTGGGAAACAGCCGTGTAAGCAGGCTGCAAAACCGCCGCCGCTTCGCCGCTCGCCAGACGGTCTTTCATGCCCTCCAAAGCCGGTAAAGCCCCCAGAACCGGACCTTCACCCGCAGCAAAAGCCAGATCCTGCCCGAGTGCACGCGGAATGGTCAGAATGTCCGAAAACAGAATAGATCCATCGAAGTCATAGCGCCGAATGGGTTGCAGCGTGACTTCCGTAGCAAAATCCGGGTTGTCACACAGGTCCAGAAACCCGCCAGCCTCTGCCCGTAAAGCCCGATATTCCGGCAGATAGCGTCCAGCCTGGCGCATGAACCAGACGGGCCTTGGCCATTGGCTTTGACCATGCAGCGCGGCGAGAAGGGGCTTGTCGCCCGAGTACGTGTTCATCATGGCCTTTGATCTGCAAGGGGAGAGGGGAAAAGGCAAGGCGCGGGTGTTCAAGTCTGTTTGCCAGCAAACGCACATCCAGCAATGCAACAGGGCAGGGACACTGCAGGCTTAAAGTTCTCTGCCAAACAAAACAAAGAATTTAAAAAAGGTAGATGTGGTTGTTGTCCGGGTCCATTTCTGTGGATCAAAAGTTATCCTCGGCTTACCCCCACATGTGTCGGTATGGCTCAAAGGGCGGATTTTCTGGGGCCTGAGCTCAAAAAAGAATGCGGAGTCAGCGACGCTTTGGACGGGTAACCTGATCGGGTTCACCCTACACCAAAAAACCATCCTCAGAGTTCCGGTTTCTCAATCTATCCTTATCCACGGTTGAAAAGCCTACTGTGAAGCAAGAGTTGTCCCCGGTATAAGAAAAGCACTCACTCTCATCCCCAATTTGTAGCGCAGGTTACACACAGGGTTCGTGGAATAACTCGACCCTTCGATGTGCGACTCGAAACCATAAACCACCCACCAGAATGCAAGGACCAACAGCGTGATCGACGATTTCGATGACTTCCCTCTCCCCCCACAATTGGGTTGGATTCATGAGCAACCGTTGTTGCTGGCCTCTGGTTCTGAAACGCGCATGGCGATGTTGATGGATGCCGGCCTGCCTGTGGTGGTCTCACCTTCGGATGTTGATGAAGCGCCGATCAAGGCAGATGGGAAGGCCAAGGGGCTGGCGGCTGCGGAGGTCGCGCAACAACTCGCTTTAGCGAAAGCATCCTCCGTTTCAGCCATGCATCCGGGCCAAATAACCGTTGGCGCGGATCAAATGTTGGTGCTGAACGAAAACGGCTCGGAAATCTGGTTCGACAAGCCCGAAAATCGAGGTCAGGCGCACAAGCACCTTTCCGTCTTGAGCGGAAAAACGCACCAGCTGGTTACGGCAACCACGGTTTGTATGGACGGTGAGCCGCAATGGACATCGACCTGCACCGCTGACTTGAGCATGCGCAGCCTGAGTGACACCTATATTCGCGCTTATCTCGACACGCTGGGCGATGAAGTGCTGTGGTCGGTGGGCGGATACCAGCTCGAAGGGTTGGGCTCGCAGTTGTTTGACTCGGTCGCAGGTGATTTCTTTACCATTTTGGGGATCGACTTGACGGGTCTGTTAACCCACCTGCGCGATCATAAAGCGCTGCTGGCTTAGAGTATGAGAGGTGCACCGTTGAAAGCTGCTGTCGTCGGCCATCCCATCGCGCATTCCCAATCTCCGACCATTCATGGTCATTGGTTGGAAGCTTCTGGCATCGCTGGAACCTATGAAGCGCTGGATCTGCATCCGGACACCTTCGCAAGCGATATTCGCAGCCTGGTGGAGCGGGGGTTTCAGGGCGTGAATGCGACCGTGCCGCACAAGGAAGCGGCGCTGGCGCTGGCTGACACGGTTGACGACACCGCTCGCCGCATCGGTGCGTCTAATACGCTGGTGTTCTCTGGTGGAAAAATAGAAGCCCGCAACACAGATGCCTACGGCTTTTGGGAAAACCTTGCACCGGGCCTAAAGGGTCAAACCCCAGCGCGGGCTTTGATTTTGGGGGCAGGGGGTGCCGCGCGCGCGGTTTTGGTCGCGCTGCAGGATGCCGGGGTTGGCGATATTCTGCTCGCAAATCGGACCCTGAGCCGGGCGGAAGCGCTGGCCGATGAGTTGGCCGATTCTGCGCGGATTGAAGCTTTGAGCTGGGACGACGCCGAAGCGCTCATGGACCGTGAAGCCTTCCCCTTGATTGTTAATACAAGCTCGCGCGGCATGAAGGGCGACCATCCTATCGTGTGCGCGCTGTCAGCGCAGGGGCCGGAAACCGTGGTGAACGACATCGTTTACAACCCCCTGCAAACCACGCTTTTGCAAACGGCATCCGAGCGGGGTTGTACGACGGTGGATGGACTGGGCATGTTACTGCATCAGGCGCGCCCGGCGTTCGAAGCCTTTTTCGGCGCACGGGTCAGCGTCGATGCGGGGCTCAGGCACAAGGTTGAACGCGGGATGGGGTTGGTTTAGCGCCATGAAAGTCATCGGCCTGACAGGGTCCATCGCCATGGGTAAATCCACCGCTGCCAAGATGCTGGCGCGAATGGGCTACGCGCATTTCGATGCGGATGCGGTGGTGCACCGGCTGACCGGTCCAGGCGGCAAGGCTCTGCCCGCTATCGCCCGTTTCGCGCCGGATGCGGTTTCTGTTGAGCGGGGTATGGACCGCAAAGCGCTGGGTGATCTGGCCTTTAAGGACCGCACAGTTCTGCGCAAGTTAGAGGCGGTTTTGCATCCGCTGGTCTATCACGAAAACCGCCGCCTGCTGGCGCTGTGGCAACGGCAACGACGGGCGAAGGTGCTGCTGGATATTCCGCTGCTGCTCGAAGGGCGGGGCGAAGGCCGCTGCGATGCGATTTGGGTCGTTTCAGCACCAGCCGCTTTGCAGGCGCGTCGGGCCTTGGCGCGTCCGGGTATGACCCGCGAGAAACTCAAGGGCATCTTGGCGCGGCAGGTGCCCGATCATCAGAAGCGTCGGCGGGCAGACGTTGTCATTGCCACTGGTTTGGGCCGAGCGGTGACCTGGGCCGCGCTGGTTCAAGCGGATCGTATGCCGGTTCAAGCAAAGACCTGGCCGCCGCGCCATCGACGCAATACCCTGTTCAAAGGTGCACTCCACCGCGCGCCAAAACTGCCCATGGAGCCTCAGCCATGACCCGAGAAATTGTTCTGGATACGGAAACAACCGGTTTTGAGCCCAGTGAAGGGCATCGAATCGTTGAAATCGGCTGTGTAGAACTCGACGGTTTGCTCCCAACCGGGAACACCTTCCATATCTACATCAACCCCCAGCGCGACATGCCCGCCGGGGCCTATGAGGTCCATGGGTTATCGGCAGAATTCCTGTCCGGATTTCCGGTCTTCGAAGCGCAGGTCGATGCCTTTGTGGACTTCATTGGCGACGCGCCACTGGTGATTCACAACGCGTCTTTTGACATGAAATTCATCAATGCCGAGCTGCGGGCGGTGGATCGTCCGACCCTGCCTTTCAGCCGCGCGGTCGATACGCTGGCGATGGCGCGCAAGGCTTTTCCGGGGTCGCCGGCCAGTCTGGACGCCTTGTGCCGGCGGTTCGGGATCGACAACACAAGCCGGACCCTGCACGGCGCTTTGCTGGATAGCGAGTTGCTGGCGGAGGTTTATCTCGAACTCAAAGGCGGCAGGCAACCGGGATTTGGGCTAGATGCCATGGCCCCTTCGAGCCGATCTTCAGCCCGGCGCGGTGGGTCTGCATCCTCAAACAAGGGAGCCGAAGACGCCGAAGCCATGACCGCGGCGTCGTTTCCCAAGCGAAGCTTTCCCGTGCCGGAAGAGGACGCTGAACGCCACCGCGAATTTCTCAGCGACGTCAGCGACCCGATCTGGGCCAAATATGGGGTAACGGCTAAATCGAGCTAGGCTTCAGCGTCTGCTTCAGTCTCACCCCGGTCTTTGCGGTTGGCGAGCAGCGAGAGGAAGTTGAAGGGGTTCAGCAACAGCGGCGGATACCCGCCCTTGACGGTCGCGTCAGACACGATTTCGCGGGCGAAGGGGAACAGATAGCGGGACACTTCAACCACCAGCAACTTCTCGATAGCCTCATCGGGAACGTCGGTGCCAATTTGAACCAGTCCTGCGTAAACACACTCGACGATAAACCCGGTCTGACCTTCGACCGTGGCCTTGACCGAGGTGTGCAGTTCAACCTCGTAGCGACGCTCGCCCAGATCCCGGTTGTTGACGTTAACGTCGATGTCAATCTGCGGCTGCTTTCCCTGTGCCATCAGACCCAGAGCGGCGTTCGGGTTTTCGAAGCTCAGATCCTTGAGGTACTGGTGCAGGAAGGCCAGACCCTGTTGAGGGTTGCCGCCAGCTTGAGGGGTTTGGTTTTCGGCCATGCGAGGTCTCGATTTCCTTAGAATTTCAACGGTTGGACGCCTGTTACCATGCAGCGTTAAAGAGCACTAGGCTCAGCTGTTACGCTTGTTGCTATCCGCGTTCCCCTCGGGCTCGATCACTTCGGCTTCCCCCTCGATCACCGTGGGTGAGTGACTGCTTGGGCCTTGGGGGTCGGTGTTGGAAAACCCGTAGCTTGCAAATCCGCCAGACATCCCGGCACCCATGCCGCCAAAGGAAACGCTACCCCGGCTCTTCGCCCAGTTGAGCAGGCGCGGGGCCAGGAAAGAACGCACAGGCGGCAGCAAGAGCGCGATGCCGATGGAATCGGTGAAAAAGCCCGGCGTGAGCAACAGCAGCGCCGCAGCGAACAGGCACAGACCGTCAAAGAGCGCCCGACCCGGAATTTCCCCCGCACCGAGCTGGCTGTTGATGCGGGAAATGACCTGAGTCGACTGCTGACGCACCAGAATCGTCCCCGCGACGGCTGTCAGCAAGACGACCAGCAGGGTTGGCCACAGACCAATCCAACCGCCCACGGTAATGAACCCCGCGATCTCGATGATTGGTGTTAAAATGAAGGCCAACAGTAACAACCGCGTCATAAAACCCTTCCTTTCGCCTATGGAAACCCTCGGGCGCGCTCTTGTCCGTTGCCCCGACCGGCATTCGCCCCTAACTGTACTACACGTGGGGCGTGCTTTTGGTCGTTGAAAGGATCAAAGGCGAAAAAAACCAAAGGCCCCGGACCCAAGGAGACCTATTGTGACCATCACTCTCGTAATTCTTGCTGTAGCTGTAGTGTTTGTGCTGTGGCGTCTCAGCTCGGTGCTGGGACAGGATCAGGGCTTCATTCCCCAGTTTGATCGAGACACGAACCGCCCCGATACCGATGCGCCTGCGGCTGATGAGCCGATCATGGCGCAGGAAGCCTTCTCACTTGGCGCTGATGCCGTTGATCCAGCCTCGGATTTTTCCGAGATTCAGAGCACGCTCCAACAGATCAGCGAGAAAGACAAACTGTTCGATCCGCGCGACTTCCTGCGCGATGCCGGCAATGCCTTTGAGATGATTCTGGGTGCCTTCGCTTCGGGCGACAAAGACACGCTTTCGTCCTTTGTTTCCAAGGACGTCTACGCCGGTTTCGCCCAAGCCATTGATCAGCGTGACGCCGCTGGTCAGCAGTTGGAACTGACACTGCTCAAAGCGCCTGAGACGCTGTACTACCGAGCGGAAATCAATGGCAGCACGGCATTTGTTACGCTGACGGTTCGCTCTGAACAAATTCAGGTGGTGCGGAACAAGGAAGGCGAGATCGTCTCCGGCGATCCAAACCAGACCACAACGGTCGAGGACCACTGGAACTTCTCCCGTAAGCTGGGATCGTCCGACCCAATCTGGACGCTGATTGCGACCCAAGCTTAAGCGCAAATACTTAGAACGCGTCAGCAGGCGGACCGGCTTAGTCGGTTCGCCTTTTTTGTGTGCCGATTGCCGGACACGGGCCCCGAAGAAAAGCGCGCGTTTCCAGACGAATAAACTGGATTTAGACAGCCATAACGTGTTTTATGCGTCCAAGAATGCTTTATGCGCCTTATTTTGATGCCTGAACCTCAAAAAAAGAGAATCAGAATCAAGAATTCCACTTAACGCGTTCTTTTTATTAGACTTTAGTTGGTATCACTGGCATTTCGATACCGATTTTCAGGATAGGCCGTGTTTTCTTTCGGTCTTGAGACATTTTGAAGTGAGAACGCCTTATGTTTCGGCGCACGCTGACCGCAGCCCTTTTGCTTACGGGCACAGTCGCTCTTATGAGCTGTACAGCAATTGACTCAACCAAGGCGGCGAACGGTTCATCCTTCCCTGATCGAAGCTTAAAGCTGACCAGCATTCAAACTGCTGCGCGGACGCCGGGCGCGGGGCTGTCCTCGACCCGAACGTCTGCAAGCGGGTCGTCAAAGCGGACTGTCATTCACCTCGGTCAGACCTTTGACGCCGGCGGTTTGGCCCTGACGCACGTTCATACAGATTCGCTTCCCGGATGGCGCACGGAACGCCACGGCGACGCCCTGGCTGCGTTTCTGCAGTCATGCAAGGTTCTGAACGCGCGCGATGGCAGTGAACAGGCTTCACCCGCGCCGCTGAGCGGAACCGTATCCGACTGGCAAAGCGTGTGCGCACAGGCGGCCTCCCTGGACGTCAACAACCACCCGCAAGCGCGCGCTTTCTTTGAGAATGCTTTCAAGGCGTTTGAGGTGGAAGGCGAAGGCACCTTTACCGGTTACTATGAGGCTGAAATTCGAGGGTCTCGCACGCGATCCCGCGCCTATAACTGGCCGCTTTACACGCGTCCGCCGGAACTGGTGGCGGATCAACCGTACTTCACCCGCGAAGAAATCGAACGGGGCGCTCTCGCCAATCGAGGGCTGGAGCTGCTGTACGTCGATAACCCCGTTGACGTGTTCATGTTGCAAATTCAGGGGTCAGGCGTGGTGCGGCTGGATGATGGCACCATGACCCGCGTGGGCTATGCGGCCAATAACGCGCATCCGTTTGTGAGCCTGCGCGAGGAGCTGGAGCGTCGGGGTTTCGACAAGGCGGAATACGGCGCATCGATCCAGGCTTACACCCGCTGGCTCAAAGAGCATCCGCGTCAAGCTATGGCGGTGATGAACACCAACCCGCGCTTTATTTTCTTTACCGAAAACTTCAACGGCGGAGCCATTGGCGCGCAGGGTATCGAGCTGACCGGGGAGCGGTCCATGGCTGTGGATCTCGATTACATGCCGCTGCATGTCCCGCTTTGGCTGGAAACCTATGCCACCGCGCCCAATGGCAGCACGCGCAAGATCAAACGCATGATGGTTGCCCAAGATACCGGGTCCGCAATTAACGGTCAGGTCAGGGGTGATTTCTTCTGGGGTTCGGGGGCTGGAGCACTCGCTATGGCTGGTCGAATGAAATCTCCGGGAGTTTATACGATGCTTCTGCCAAACTCTATTGCGGCAAGACTACCCGCGCGCTAACTGCCGCCTATGTTTGAGACAGGACGGCAGGGCCTCGAAATCCTGCGGTTCGGTAATGACCTGTTCTGGTGGGATGGTGAAGCTTTGGCCCAATACGAAACGGATTTTTTGAGCACCCTCGCGCCGCTGGCGCTTTCTGGCGTAGGTGAAGGCGTCGCTGCCATTGTCGGGGCTGATTTAGCGCCCGCGGTCAAGCAGTTGCTGCCCGCTCTGCCGCCCGCAGCGCGTTTGGTGATTGTTGATTCCACCACAGAAGGCGCAGCCGCGTGCAGACAGTTTGTGCAGACTGATTTGCGGCTGGGTGTGATCAATGAAACGCCGGCTCAATTCATCGAAGACATGGTTGAACAACGCTTTGACGCGCTAATCATCATGCCGGGATCAGAGGGCGATGAGGATGCGCTGGTGGGACTGCTCTGGCAGAGCGGTTTTATGGCGGTTCATCCCTCCTTGAAAATGCCTAACGTGGATCCTGAAGCCATGCTGTCCTGGGCCACAGGCAGCGGCGCGGCTGTCCGGGTTCTGCCGCCAAAACCTAAACGTCGCGGGGGACGTCGGCGTAATCAACCCATGCCGATCTCCGCCTAGACTGAACTGACGACCGTGGCTCCGAAGAAGAAGAAAAGCTCCACCCCAGCAACGCCAAAGACGCGCCGTCGCGCCGTGCCGCCGCCCACCGAGGATGACCGAGCGGTTTGGCAAGCGGTCAAAGACACGGTCAGCCCCATGCGGCTTTCAACCACCAAAACCTTTCGCGGCATCATCAACGCGGCTGAGAAAATGCCGCCAACCCCCCAGCGAGAAGCAACACCCAGAGCCGCCGGGCCAAAGTTAACAGCGAAAACCCGCTATCAGGTTGCGCCTGACGCTTTGCTCAAGGGGCGGCGAAAGCCGGTCAACTACGATTCCAATCGCTCAGAACTCAAGCCGGGCCAGCTGCAGGGACTGGATCGAAAACGCGGCGACAAGTTGCGCAAGGGCAAGCTGGAGATCGAAGGCACGCTGGACCTGCACGGTATGACGCGTGACCAGGCGCAAGGGGCCGTTCGGCGCTTTATCGAAGCCAGTCAGAGCATGGGTCGCCGGACTGTTCTGGTGATTACCGGCAAGGGCTATACCCATGGCGGTGATGGGGTTTTGCGCGGTGAATTGCCCCGCTGGTTGAACGCGGACCCGCTCCGGTCCAAAATTGTGGCCTTCGACTTTGCCCAACCCCGCCATGGCGGGCAGGGGGCATTCTACGTCTACATCAAAAAGGTGCGGGACCCGGCGTGACACCTTTCGGCGAAAAACTGGTGGAGCTGCGGGAGCAGCGGGGGTGGACCCAGAAGAAGATGGCCGAAAAGCTCGGCGTTTCTGCGGCCTACCTCAGCGCGCTGGAAAATGGCCAACGCGGGAAGCCGTCTCGACGCCTGTTGCATGCCGTGTGTCAGACCTTTGGCATCATCTGGGACGAAGCCGATGCGCTGGCGGATCTGGCTCAAGCCTCGCACCCCGTGGTGAAGATTTCGACGCGCGGACTGTCGGCAACCCATACGCGCTTTGCCCACGCGCTGGCGGATCGGATCGGAACGCTTTCTGAGGCGCAGTTGCAGGCGTGGCTGCTGATGCTTGAAGCGGACAACCCGCCGCGAAAGCCTTGAAAACCGGCGCAAAAGTATAGGTCTCTGGGTAGAGTTTTCTCCGACCTCGAAAGTCCTCGCTATGTCGTCCAACCGCCTGTTGCGCATCCTGACCCTGCCCTTCCTGCTCATTCTCACCGCCTGTGGGAACACGTTACCGCCGGCCTTCAAGGGCGAGGGGGTTCCGCTGGTGCTTGAGGAGTATTTCGAGGGGTCAACGCGTGCTGATGGCGTGTTCATCGACTTCTTTGGCAACGTCGGTGACAGCTTTGTCGTCGATGTCGAAGGGACCTGGGACGGCAAGGTTCTGACGCTGGACGAAGATTTCACCTACGCCGATGGACGCAAGCAGCGCCGGATTTGGTACATCACCAAAACGGGCCCGAACACCTATGTCGGTCGGGCAGATGACGTGATCGGTGAAGCGCGAGGCGAGGTAAACGGGGCGACGCTCACCTGGACCTATGATGTTGATTTGGATCTGGGCAATCGAACGCAACGTGTGACGTTCGACGATGTGCTGTTCCTACAAGACGAGAAGACCTTGCTCAATCAGGCCGATGTCAAAGTCGGCCCTGCTGTCATCGGCGTGGTGAAAATCAACTTCACCAAGCTTTGACCGGAGAATCAGGAAGGATCCGACTTCGGCATGAAGCGGAAGCCGGTCAACCGGTTCGCGATCCAGCGCAACAGGGCAAATACGCCTACGAAATAGAACACCTTCACCACGACAGTGAGGAAGTTCAGGCTGCCGTAATACAGGCAGAGTGAGGGATCAAAGCTGTCAGACAGAGAGAGGGCTTCGAAGGCCTCTGGATTGCCTCGAACGGAGCAGGCCAGGAGTCGGTTCCCAACGATCAGAACGCCAAGAAATACGCAGCAGACCAACATTCGCGGCAGCGAGAAGCGGTTGAACACCCCAAGCAAGACGATGAACAGCCCCGTCACCAAATGAATGGCGAAATATTCAGCCGGAGATACGTAGACCAATTCAAGAACCGAGAACCAATCAAAGCCTATTTCATTCAGCTTTTCCAAGACAAAGTTCGTTGGAAAAACAGTATTTAATCCAGCCCAGAACAACACCAAATTGAAGACTATGCTTCGCATTATTTATTCAAATTCCATCAAATGTACATATCAACAAATGCAATACTGATAACTCCAAAAATCGCCGATTGCCAGTCAAACCTGCAACAATTTACCGAACACAAATCAAGGCCCCGGAATTCGCAGTTTGCGGCAGTCTTTAGTTTCGTATTTCTCCAAGACAAAATCTTGAAAATCTTCAGTTATTCGACCGGGTTCAAACACCACAAGACGCAATTTGTGAACGCATTGCGTAAAAGGCGAGTCTTCGGCTGAACTTCGCTCTAACTCCTTTACGCTTTCACAATAGGATTCGAACAGCTGATTTTGTGTCACACGCCCCTCGGCTGCCAGCGCATAGCCCAGTTCATAGTTGGCATCGATTTCGGATTTGTAGGCGCTGAAGATGGGGGATAGGGACAGGAAATGGCCGCGTTTGTGCCGTTCCAGAAAGGTAACGTGGTCCATCCCGGCACTGGGCAACAGCAACCGCAAGGCGTGGCACTGACTGTGCGCGCGACCGAGCTCCATGGGACTGAGTTCAGCTTTGGCGGTGAATGGAAAAATCAGCAAGCCAACGGCTGCTACAAAAGCAGGAAAAATACGCGCCACGATACACACTCCACCCCGCAAACCTGCGCCAGCGGGTGAAGGTCTGGCGTTCGCAGGGTCTTGGTTTTCTTCATAGTAGAAGAATCTCGGGCATCACACTTGATTTCGTCAAGGCATGAACGAGTTTCGGAATCGACGACCAAGGGCCGTGCGACGCACAACAGGCGCGTCGGCGGGTGTGTTTGGTCAATGTACGGAAGGTTTCGACGATGGCGGACCCAGGAAGATTCGAACTCCCGACCTCCTGATTCGTAGTCAGGCGCTCTATCCAGCTGAGCTATGGGTCCGCGTCGATTGCCGGAACCTATTCAAACCGAAGCGATAGGGCAAGGGGGACGAGAAGCGCTTTCTTCGTTCCAGCCATGCAAAGGAGTGCAGGACGATGAAAACGCTAAAATTATCCCGGAACTGGCTTCTTGCCGCGATGGTCGCGCTGTGGGGCTCTGTAGCGTGGGCTGCCGGGGGTGAACAGGATGAGATTGCCCCGGAAACGCAGGTCATCGAAGAGGTGCAGGCAGTAATCGAGTCGCAGTTGCTGGCTTTTCAAAGCAGCGACGGGCCAGGCGCTTTTTTTCATGCGGCCCCGTCCATTCAGGGCGCATTTGGCGACTCGGACAACTTTATGGCCATGGTGAAGCGCGGCTACCGAATCATTTACGATAATCAGAGCTGGGAATTCGAAGACTCCCGCATTCAAGGCGACAATGCTGCGCAAATCGTTTTGGTCGAAGATGCAGAGGGCCGTCAGGTTCGGGCGGTCTACTATCTGGGCAAGATGCAAGGGCGCTGGCAAATCACCGGCGTGCAGCAGATCGAAACCATCGGCACAGACGCTTAGCCCTCAACTTCGCACGCGGCCTGTTCGCCCTGCACCCGGCACGCAAGATCAAGCATGAAAGCCCGCGCCTCGCTGAACAGGCTGAGCGCCGGATTCTCAGCAATCATGCTGGAACCCGCCAGACAATCTTCGGTCGCACCCAGCGAACAGGCTTGTTTGAAGAACCGGATTGAGTCGATCTGACCCACAATCGGGTCTTTACCGAGGTCGCCATTGGCCTGAATCCGCGCAATGGTCGAACAGCTCTCAGCGCTGCCAACCCAGCACGCTTCGCCGAGGATGCTGACCGCTTTGGGGACGTGCTGCACGGGGCTGTTGGGGTCGAGGTAGCTCATCCCGTGATCCCGGCACAGGTCGCGCTGATTGGCGGTACACCCGAGCTGATAGAAGCTTCGAGCAATATCGGGGTTCACGCGGGTACCAAAACCCATCGCGTGCGCAACCCCGGCTTCGGTACAAGCAAAACCGTCGCCCAGACCGCAGGCTTCTTCGAACAGGAGCAACGCGCGGGCCAGATCGTGGGGCGCGGCCAGCCCGAACTGCGCCCGCAATCCAGCGACGCGGCATTCCCCCGGCGTCAACGTCCCACAACCAATCTCCTCGGCCTGCGCACGGGTGATTTGGGACGTCATGGTCAGGGTGAGGGCAGCAGCAAGGACGAGCAGCCAAGGCTTCATAGGGGCACTCCTGTATCGGAGTCGCAGTCTAACACTGACGTGACGTTCCGACATAGAGGACAGTCGATTCTTTCGCTTGGAACCGCAGGAGGATTGGTCGCATAGTGCGGCAGCCAATTCGCAGCGGGAGATAAGGCATGCTGGATCGTGGATTTTACGTTTCTTGGGATGAAATGCATCGGGACACCCGAGTGTTGGCATGGCGACTGCTCGACATGCACAATTCATCCCCGTTCAAGGGCATTATCGCCATCACACGCGGGGGCATGGTTCCGGCGGCGATCATTGCGCGTGAGCTGGAAATCCGCGTGATCGACACGATTTCTGTCGCTTCTTATGACGAGAAGGCACAGGGCCAGCTGCAGATCCTGAAGGCGACGCAGGAAGTGGGCGACGGTGAAGGCTGGCTGATCATCGATGATCTGGTGGACACCGGCAAAACCGCGCGCGCCATTCGTGATTTGCTGCCGGCGGCGCACTTCGCAACGGTCTACGCCAAGCCTGAAGGACGCCCCCTGGTTGACAGCTTTGTTACTGAAGTGAGCCAGGATACGTGGATTTACTTCCCATGGGATCTGGCACCTCACGCCAATCAGCCGCTGGTGAAGCAGCGCTAGGCGGTCATTCCGTCTTTTCCGGCTGGGGCAATTCGATCCGGAAGGTCGTTGGCCCCTCTGCATCCTGTCCGGTCGCGGTGAGCTCTATGCTGCCGCGGTGCGCGAAGATGATTTCAGCGGAATTGTGAAGCCCAAGACCGGTTCCGCCGCGTTTGGTTGAGCCCTTGAAGGCATCGAACAAGTGCGCGACCGCCGCATCGGGTATGCCCGCCCCATCATCGCTGACGATGATCGTCAGGCTTTGCGCGGTTGCTATGGCCTGCAAATCAACCTTACCCGCCCCGGCTTCAAAGGCATTGTCGAGCAGATTGTTCAGCACACGCTCAATCTGTAGTGGGTCGAGGCTGGCGGTTTTGGTTTGATAGTCTTCGATCAACGAGACGACTTTACCCTCTGGCCCCCAGCGCTGGCGCACACGGTCGATGACCCCACCGAAAAACGGCTTGAGCACCACCGGTTCCACGCTCAGCGGCGGTAAGCCTTCGCGGGCGTGTTGAACGATGGTGTGGGTCAGGGTGGCTGCGCGTTCGATGGACTCGGACAGGCGCGGGGCTGCTTTGGCGATGCGTTCGTCCTGTGAAGCCTGCATCCGCTCGGTTATCAGCAGCGAGGTGGTCAGCAGGTTACGCAGGTCGTGCGAAATCTTCGCCACCCCCGTCCCAAGCGAAGCCAGCCGCCGGTTTTGAGCCAGCGCAGCACGAACGGTGGTCTGCATGGCGTCGAGTTGGCGAAAAGCCGTGCCGATTTCGTCCCGCCGCTTGGTTCCGGCCTGTGGCACGTGGGCGACTTCTGGGTGTTCGGCAAAGTCCTGCACAGCTTGGGTCAGGCGCACCACAGGACGAACAATCAGCCAGCGCAGGGTCAGATAAAGCAGGAAGCCTGTCACCAGACCAATAAACATCGAAAGCAGCGCGATGCGCAGCGCATAGGATCGAAGGTTGGCGCAAATCCGCTGCTGCCCCAGCAGCAATTCGATCTCGGCCATGGGGTCTACAGGGCTGGTGCCGACAACCCGGACAATCGCATCGGCCCGGTGGTCAAGCATGAGCTTCCACGCAAACGCGGACAGCTGGAAAATGTTGGTCCGGCGTAAGTCGATGCTGCTGTCTGCGCGCAGGGAAGGGTCGCGGAACAGCGCGAGTTTCGGCTGGCCCGGCGCGCGAAAGGCGACGAGATCCGCGTCGACGTGGGCCAAAAGCTCATCGGTCAGAGCCCCGGTGGGCATGGCGTCGGGGACGACTTCGAGCGTACGAATCGCCAAGTGACCGTCGGACAGGCGGTCGTTCAATTCCTGCTCCAGCCATCGACCCAGAGAGGGCATGAACAGCACCGTTTCGGCCAACAGAACAAACATGACCGTCAGCACCAGCGCCCGCGCGGACAGCCCGGTAAGCGGGCGCTCCTTCGGGCGTTCTCGGGTCGGTGGCTGCGGGGTCTGTGACTGGGTCATGGATGGGGTTATAGCCTAAGCGGGCAGCTTGAGCAGCAGGTTGATGAGCCGTTGCGTGCGCTTGGCGAACAGCGTCGGCGCAAGATGGGCGCCAGCCATTCGCTTGGGGACCTCTGCATGGGTCGGGTAGGGTACGATCTGACTTGCCAGAGTGGAAAGCTTGATGTGCCCCCCAATGACCAGTCCAAGCGCAGAAATCAGATCCCCCGCGCCCGGCGCGACGATGCCAGCGCCCAGCAGCTTGCCGCGGGCGTCAAAGACCAGCTTGGCCAGCCCTTCTTCGATATTTTCAGTGATGTAGCGGTCATTGCCACCAACGTTTGTCAGCTCGACCCGAGGATCCAACCCCGCCGCTTTCGCCGCCGTTTCAGTCATGCCGATTTGGGCCAGCTCGGGGTCGGTGTAGGTGACCCATGGGATGGTTTTGGTATCGGCCTTGGCGGGCATGCGGAAGAGCATCTCTCGCACCACGACTGAGGCATGGTGGCCCGCCATATGGGTAAACTGCGGGCCGCCAACGACATCGCCAATGGCGAAGATGTGCCGCTGGCTGGTGCGCATGTTGGGGCGAACGGTGATGGCTTGGGGGGTGTGATCGATCCCGGCTGCGTCGAGGTTCAATCGCTCGATGGCCGGCTTGCGCCCGGTCGCGACCAGCAGGTGAGAGGCGCGGAGTGTATCGGAGCCGCCGCCAGTTTCGAGCGTCAGGCTGATATCGCCCGCAGCGCCGCTGACGGCTGAAACACGGGTGTTTTCGCGAACATCGATGCCTTCCGCGATCAGTTGGCGACGGACGACGTCGACAAGGTCCGGATCGTCCTTGCCCATGATCGAGGGGGCCATTTCAATCAACGTGACCCGGCACCCCAAACGCCGATGCGCCTGCGCCATTTCTGCGCCAATCGGACCCCCGCCCATGATGGCAAGGTGGTCGGGCTTTTCGGTGTTGGTGAACAGGGTTTCGTTGGTCAGAAACGGGGTTTCGCTCAGACCTGGTACGGATGGGACCAGCGCATGAGAGCCGGTGGCGATAACAAAGAACTTCGCGCGAATGCGATGGTCGCCCGCTTCGACCGTGTGCGGGTCGATAAAGCGGCCATAGCCGCGAATGACGGTCACGCCCAACCCCTCAAACCGCTCCTGGCTATCGTGGGGTTCGATGGCGGTGATGGCATCCCGCACGTGGGCCATGGCTTTGGTGTAATCGACCTCTACCGACTCTGCACCGGTGCTGATGCCGTAGTGACCGGCCTTGCGCACGACTTGAGCGGTTTTGGCGACGTGCAACAACGCTTTGGAGGGCACGCAACCGGTGTTCAGGCAGTCGCCGCCCATCTCGCCGCCTTCGATCAGCACGGTACGGACACCCAACTGCGCTGACCCTGATGCCACGTTCAACCCGCCGGACCCGGCCCCAATGACACAAACGTCGGCCTGTATCTCTTTCATGGCGATCAGCTCCCGGCTTTTTTGGTGAAGAAGCGCTTCCAGAGGATAGGCAGAAGCGACAGAGCCGCCAGAGCCAGCAAAGGCCCCCAAAGGCTCCATGTAACCAGCGTGAGCGAGTCCAGATCCGCCACGCCAGCACCCAGAGAGGTGTAAACAAAAACAGCCGGAGCAATCCCCAGCAACGTGGCACCTGCATAGACCGATAGCGGGATCCGCAGCATGGCCGGCACGATGTTCACCACAATAAAGGGGAAGAAGGGAATCAGGCGTAGGCTGAGAAGATAAAAGAACGCGTCGTCTTCGATCCCTTGTGAAAATCGATCCAGAAAGGGCGCAACCCGCTTGCGCAACTGTGCCAGACCCAGCGTCCGAACGGCGAGGAATAGCACACAGGCCCCCAAGGTCGCGCCCAGCAAAGTCGCGCTACCGGCGTAGATTGTGCCGCCAAGGACTCCGAAAGCAGCGCCGCCGAAAATCCCGCCGAGAATCGTCAGGAAAGAGGCGACGGGGAACATGGTCGCCGTTGCGGTCGCATAAAGCAGAACCCAGGCGATGAACAGCAATACCGCATTCGCACTGATCCAGGTGGCCACCTGCTCTTTCGCGCCTGCCAGATTCTCGAGCGTCAGCACGTCCTTCAGTCCGGCAAACCACGCAACAGCCAGGATCAGGATGGCGACGCCAAGCCCGGCGGGAAGCAATAAACGCCGCAGCAGTGGGGTGGAGGAGGGGTTTGAAGCCGGTGGAGGCGGGTCTTTTTGTGCTGTCATGGCGCGGCAAGCGATCCTGAAAAACTCATTTGTGAAGGAGAACCTGTGCCTTTGGGGTTTATTCCACAACCCATCGACGCCACTTGTCGGACAATCGCACAGCGGTGTGAAGGATTGTGTGGTCAGCAATGCAGGGGAGGGTCAGCCGTTGACCAATCAAGGGGCGCAAGGCTATTCACCGCAGTCTATAAGGACGACGCCTACGGGGCGACGCCCTGTTTTAACACGAATGGCTCCAGCGCGCGCCGCCTCGAACCCCGGAATTAAATGCCGGGTCCGCTCTGAGGCTCAGCCGCGATCTGATAAGGACAAAGCCGATGAAACGTACTTACCAGCCTTCCAACCTCGTTCGGAAGCGTCGTCATGGTTTCCGCGCTCGCAAAGCGACTGTGGGTGGCCGCAACATCCTTCGCGCGCGTCGCTCCAAGGGTCGCAGCAAGCTTTCTGCCTAATCAGCGCAGATTGTAGCTGTTTGGGCGAACACGCATGAAGGCGAGCATGAAGACCCGCAAGGACTTCCTCGCCGCCGCTCGCGCTGAAAAGTGGGTCGGTCCGGTGATGTTGGTCCAGCAGCGAGACCGTGAGGACGAGAACCCTGAAATCAGGGTCGGCTTCACGGCCAGCAAAAAAGTGGGAAATGCCATCGCGCGCAACCGGGCAAAACGCCGGCTGCGGGCGATTTCTGCTGAGTTGCTTCCTGCGTCGGCCAAGGCGGGACACGATTACGTCTGGATTGCCAAGAAGGGGGCGGTCAAAGCACCGTTCTGGAAACTGCGCCGCGACGCTTCGCGCGCTCTGGGCAAGTTGACGGGTCGGACTGTTTCGCCTTCGGGGGCACGCCCGACATGAGCCACCCTTCGAAAAAGCCCAACCGCTGGCAACAAATGAGCTGGGGCAGTCGTCTGGTTGCGCTGCCGGTGTGGGGGTATCGACTTTTTATCTCACCCTGGCTGCCGCCTTCCTGTCGCTACCGGCCTACGTGCAGCGAGTATGCGCTAGAGGCGCTTAAGCTCCATGGCCCGATCAAAGGCGGCTATCTGACGACACGGCGTCTGATGCGCTGTCATCCCTTTGGTGGTCATGGCTATGATCCCGTACCAGGTTCTGAGACAAGCGGCGATAAGAGCCGTCATCACAATCATTCCTGTGGCCATGCGCACGCGCATACGGACGCACAGGCTCAAACCAATAACAACCCCGCTTCACAAGGCACCCCACTATGAATGAAGACATGCGCAACATGTTCCTGGCCATCGCCATTTCTCTGGCGTTGGTGTTCGGGGTACAGACGTTCATGCCGCAGCTTTTCCCGTCCATGCAGAGCCAGCCAGAGCCGCAACAGAGCAGCGCGGGCGGTGATGGAGCCGGTGGTGGCCTGACGGTGACAGGGTCAGACGGGCAGGCTGTCGCCTCCGTCACCACGCGGGAAGACGCGTTGGATCTGGGTGATCGGATCGAGATTGATACCGGCGTTCTGACCGGTTCCCTGAACCTGCAGGGTGCGGTTTTCGATGACCTGACGCTGACCCAGTACAAGGAAACCCTCGACGAGAACTCCCCCAACGTCGATCTGTTGCACCCGCAGAACACCCGCGGCGGCTACACGGTGGCGCATGACTGGCTGAAGACCACGGGCGGCGCGCTGGTTGGTGCCAAGACCAACTGGACGGTTGAGTCCGGCAATGCCCTGACCGTCGATACCCCGATTGTTCTGACGGCTACCAGCGATACCGGCGTCAACGTCCGCCGGACGATTTCCGTTGCTGGTGACTACCTGTTCCGCGTGAATGACGAGCTGTTCCACACCGGGACCGAGGCTGTCACCATCGCGCCGATTGGCACCGTAAACCGCTTTGATGACGTGACGGACGACCGTTACACCACCACCGGCTATATCTCTGTCCTCGACCGCAAACTGCGCGAGCACAAGTACGGCAAAATCGCCAAGCCAACCACCAACCCCGAAGAACGCCTGAACCCGCAATCGGGTGAGCAAGGCGGCGTGGTCACAACGGGCGGTTGGGTCGGCTTTACCGATAAATACTGGATGGTTGCTCTGGTCCCTGACCAGAACGATAGTGTGCGCGCGGGCTACAGCCTGCAAAAGGGCGGTCTGGCGCAGCGCCAGTTCGTATCATCGCAGTACATCTACGACACGCCTGTGACCGTGCAGCCCCAGCAGACGGTGGAGGTTTCCACGCTGGTTTTTGCAGGTGCCAAGGAAGTCAACCTGCTGGATGCCTACGCCAAGGAATTCAGCATTCCCAAGTTCGACCGCGGTGTGAACTTCTGGTTCATCTACCCGCTGACCAAGCCGCTCTTCCTGGCGCTGGCCAAGGTAACCGACTGGCTGCGACCTTCCATGGGCCCCTATGCCTTTGGTGCTGCGATTATCGTGCTGACGCTGATCGTGAAGACCATCCTGTTCCCCCTGCAGCTGCGCGCTTACCGCTCCATGGCCAAGATGCGGACCTTGCAGCCGAAGATGAAGGAGCTGCAGGAAAAGCACGCAGACGACCGCCAGGCGCTGAGTCAGGCCATGATGGGACTGTACAAAGAGGAGGGCGTGAACCCGCTAGGGGGGTGCTTGCCCATGCTCTTGCAGTTCCCGGTCTTCATCTCGCTCTATCGCGTGATGCTGGTGACCCTCGAAGCCCGACATGCGCCTTTCCCCGGCTGGATTTCGGATTTGTCCGCCAAGGATCCGACGGGCCTGCTGGAGCTGTTCGGCCTGATCCCGTGGAACCCTGAGCTGATCCCGCTGATCGCTATTCTGAACATTGGTATCTGGCCGATCATCTATGGTGTCTCCATGCTGGCGTTGCAGCGCATGTCGCCTGCGCCGTCTGACCCCATGCAGGCGCGGATCTTCCTGTTCATGCCGATTATCTTCACCTTTGTCCTGGCCGGGTTCCCGGTTGGTTTGGTGATCTACTGGACGGTGAACAACATCATCTCCATGGGTCAGCAGTTCATCATTGGCACCATGACCAAGACCAAAAGTCAGGAAGCCGCCGCCGCCCGTGCTGAAGCCAAGGCAGCAGCGCGCGCGGAGAAGAAGGCGAAGAAAGAGAAGGGCGAGGCCTAATCGGTCTCCCCGCTTCTTCCCAACGACTGCGCCATGTCCAGTGACTCCGCTTTGAAGCTCGATAACCCGGCCGATCTGTTCAAGACTCGCGCCGTGTTCTTTCGTGGCGTTCCGGCCATGCAGTTTCTGCCCGAAGCCGACCGCCCCGAAGTCGCCTTCGCTGGCCGGTCCAACGTGGGTAAGTCGTCCTTGCTCAATGCCCTGACCGGGGTCAA
>JBMZBW010000033.1:0-22863 GCA_049612785.1 Alphaproteobacteria bacterium
TGTTGTCCCCATGACCTTCTTCGGCGAGGCGCTGCTCAACACTCTTGCCGGAGAGTTGGCTATCGAGCTCGTCGAAAGCGTCCCAGGCTTCAACCTGATCAGGCAGGCTTTCTATGCGCTCCGCAATCCCTTCAGCTTCACTGAGTGAACCGTAGCCTCCGATAGATTTACCCAGCTTGGAACGAGCCTGCACCTCGCTTTGGGCTTGTTTTGCTTGGGTGGCGCGCTGGCGAAGATCAATCAATTTCCGCTGAGCCTTTTCGATTGTGTGCCGCAAGCGTGCGATCCGCTCGCGGAGTTGCGCAAGCGACTGCTCTCGACCCGCTCTTTCGTTTTCGAGCTCAGCGATCTGACCGGCTGCATCGGTTGCCAGATCCTCCGCACCCGCCTTCATGGCCTTGGTCGCGGCTTCGATCATGGATGTCACTCGGCTTTCCACAGCATTGAGCAGCTTTGTGTCGGTTTTTTCCTGAGCGATCATGGTTGCCAACATCCGCTTTGCCTCAGCATGACCGGCTTCGGCTTCGCTGATTTTCTGCGAGAGGATGGCAGCAGAATTAGCGTCAATCAGCGCTTCTTCCATCTGGAAGCTCTGCGCCTTGAACAGTGTGGTCAGTGTTTTGAACATCATGTCGTCTCCATGTCTTGACAGTGTCAAATTAGACAGCGTCCAGTTCGGATGTCAAGACAAAATAGACAGTGTAATGTTTAACCCCTGTTCAGCGAACCAGATTGCGGACCAAACCGCCGTCTAGCGCTCGGTTAGAACCCAAGGGGATCCCGGTTCTCGAATGCAATGTCGGGTAAATTTCTGGAAAATCGCAGCCTGGGCCCTTTTTCAGAGCCAGCCTCGGCGCGGCTAGCCGAGAGAGCAAAGGCAAGGGCTGCAAGGTGGGATCGGTGACAGCGGCTGCTATTGTACCAGATCCCAACCTTACTTGAGTTCACAGCACTCAATCAAAATCATCGAGGATGTGAGAAATCTAAACCGTTACTCGCCCCACATCCCGGCAAATTCGTACACAACAGCCTGTTTGCCACCAACGCACCACGCATCATGGTTCGGAGAAATGGCGTAAGCGTCGCCTGCTGTGTAGGTCGCCTCAGAACCATCATCGCATACACAGTGGATCGTGCCTTCGACGATGATCCCGGTATGGGTCGCCTGACAACTGTGCGTCCCGACGAGTGGCTTGATGTCTTTTGACCATTTCCAATCCGGCGCCAGCGTAAGCTTCATCACGCGCTGTCCAAGCACGTTTACGGCTTCCATCCGAGCGTTAGGCATGTCTTTGGCTTCGTCAGCTTGAGTAGCAAAAGTTTTTACTTCGATTGGCATTTTTTCATTCTCCTGTTCAATAACATGGAGGTTCAACGCAAATTAAATTTTTGACAAGAAGCCCTTTTACTTGCTCTTTCAAAATGCTCTCAATAACTACATTCGATAATATTTTCTTATTTCATTTTACCTATGTGTATAAAAATTAATCATACTTCAGAGGGTGTTATTATTTATTTTTTTGATTTGTAATTAGTTTTATTCATTTCAGAACAGCCTCAGTCGCCGGTTCGACACCCAGTTTTAAGAGCATGGATAACCGAGCCTTTGGGAAGGTAGGGGGCGTTTGCTTTTTGGGGCAAATAAAGGAATGCTCCCCCCGATTACTTCAAAAGACTGGAGATGCGCGCAGATGGGACCCGGTAAAATCATTCAGATGGGATACCTAGAGTACACCTACCGCATGAACTGCAACGCCGTAGAGGTGTTTTAGAGAGGAGCGTTATCATGTCTTCAGCCCCTCGGTTTGATATCGACCCCGACTCCTTCTGGCATGACCCTTACCCCGACCTTGCACAAATGCGTAGGCAGGCGCCGATTGCCTTTGTTCCGCAACTGAATGCAACGTTGATGGTCAAGCGAGACGACATTGCACTCAATGAAAAGAAGATTGAGGTATTCTCATCCGTGCAACCGGATGGGCTTATGACCCAGTTGATGGGACAAAACATGATGCGCAAAGATGGCCGCGATCATCGGGCTGAGCGCAAGGCGATTTTCCCGGCGATTTCACCCAAAACGGTCAAAGAGGTCTGGCGCGCATCTTTTGAGGTTATGGCGGATCGCGTACTGGATGATCTGCAGCCACTCAAGCAAGCAGATATGGCCCGTGACATCGCGCGACGTCTTGCCGGCGAAGCGTTGTGTATCGTGACAGGTCTGGTGAATATGGACTGGCAAACCATGGATCAAGTCAGTCAGGCCATGGTTGACGGCTGCGCCAACTACAGCGGCGACCCTGCTGTGGAGGCTCATTGCCTTTCCTGCGTTGAAACCATCGATGAGCACGTCAGAGCGCGCTTGGAAGCTGTTGGCGAGAATCCTGATCATTCGCTTCTTTCTGTGCAGAAGCAGTCGGGTTTGAGCGATTTACAAAACTGCATAAACATCCGATTGGCGATTTCGGGAGGACAGAACGAAACCCGTGATGCCATAGCAGGAACCATCTGGGCCCTACTCTCACACCCCGATCAGCTGGCAAAAATTTCCCGCGGCGAAGCGAGTTGGTTGGATGCCTTTGAGGAATATGCTCGATGGATGTCACCAATCGGCATGTCTCCCCGTCGCGTTGCTCAGGCCTATCGTTACGGCAATGTGGATTTTGAACCCGAAGACCGCGTGTTCTTTATGTTTGGTTCGGGAAACCGGGATGAGGACGTTTTTGAAAACCCGGAATCGTTCAACGTTTCGCAGGACTGCACGCAGGCGATTTCCTTTGGTGCAGGGCCACATTTTTGCGCGGGTGCCTGGATCTCGAAATGTCTCATTGCCGAAGTGGTTCTTCCCAAACTGTTCGGTCGGTTTCGGGGCCTCCGTTTGACAGGAGAGGTCCCCTTTGGCGGCTGGGCCTTCCGAGGCCCCCTTCGCATGCCAGTAGCTTGGGACTGATAATTTACTTAAGATCAGCGCATTAAGTAATTGATTCTATGCAATTTCTATTTTTTTCCGAATCGGAATTAATTTTATCGCACTAGTATTATTGGATTTTACCTTTCTCAGGATAGTAGAGTTTTTGCCCGATTAAACTCTTGGTACTCGCATAATACCCCTCAAAATAGATTTCTTTCCGCTCAGCCGGATTAGCAGCGCTAAGACTCTCATAATTTCAGCGTCCTTCACGTTATGAAGTCATTTGAGTAATATTTTATGCGGTCTAATTTGATCCGCCTCATTGGTCATGGGGCACCCGGAGAGTTTTTATTGGACGAAACCAGAGTGGATTTGAACGCTCTTGGTAACGATTCTGTTCGGGAGGAACTGAAGAGAAAAGTCGGTGGCGCTAATACGGTCGAGCTTTTGAGCTGCCGCGTTGCTTTGGGCGAGACCGGTCGACATTTTATCCGCGAATTAGCCAAGATTCTGGGTGTACGTGTTTTTGCAAGTTCCAGATTTGTTGGACCAGAAAATCTGGGTGGCACCTTCTTTCTCGATTACGGCTATAACCCGCATGATGACCGTGAGCTTGAAGGTTACCAGGCTCAACCGGTGCCTAATCTGACCCATCTCCTGCCCCAGCCCGAAAGGTACGTCAGCGTAACCTTCACGCACGGTTACATTGGAACACAGGCCAACCAGCAGCAACCTCAGGATATTTATATATTCGGTCCCAACTTGTCGGGTTCAGACGCTGCGATCTCCAGCATAACGTTTCGACAGGAAGATTCGGACGGCAATCTGCTCTTTGATGAGGGTGGATTTCAGGGTAACGACGTTGTTGGAGAGCTGGTCGTCAAATTCAGTGGGGCCTATGGTGAAAACGGTGAGACTGAGGCTGTTTTCCCCGGCTTCCTGAACTTCCGCGAAACGCCGGGCGGCAGGCTGCAGGTCTTTGGTTTCATTGCTTATGATGCGCCGTACACGCAAGCTGATAATCCCACCAACCCGGATCAGCCGTGGGTCGAAGCCTCTGATATGATCGATGGGGGCGGATGGTACTCCTATATCGACGACGGCACCCCCAACTACACAGAACCAGTGGGTTATAACGGGTCACCGGGATACACGTTCTCCGGCGTCACGGCATGGACGGGAGATGGCACCTTTCCCAACGACGATGGAGGGGCCAACACTTATACTATCTTTTCAGGCGGTATTAACGATCAGTCATCCAACTTCGGTCTCGTTCTGGAAAACAAGAACACGTCCAGCACCTGGGAATGGAATAACAACTCTGTTCCGACACAAAATGATGACCGAAACAGTGATACCAATGCCGCGCTAAATGGGCTCTTGGAGGCGCTGAACAGCTATCTCCAAGCGATTGGCCCGATTTCGATCTCTAACCCAACGTTTGTTGAAGTAGACCCAGACCCAATCACCGGCGACCCTGGCACCCTTTGTGAACTAAGCTACACCGTAACTCTGCCGGAAACAGCGACGGCCGACGGTCCCCAGACCTATGAATTTTCGATTGAGCCCGGCGCTGATGTGACCGGAACTGATTGGGTTCCAGCCAATACGACTTTTGAAAATTTACGCGATGCAAATGGTGACCCAATTGCGGGCACCGTGGTGGACAATGGCGACGGCACCATCACAGTTTCACAAGGCGTCACAACCTTCGACGTTTGCCTGGATGTGTTAGCAGACGAAGATGCAGAACAAACAGAAACGATCATCGTAAACGTCGGTGCTGTCTCGGGAACAGGCACGATTTACGATGACGACAACACCATCTCGATCGACAATGTCACGGTCAACGAAGGCTCGGACTTCGCTATCTTTTGCGTGGAATGGGCTCCAGACGCTGACACCAATGTTTCGAACCTGAACCTTTCCGTGACCGGTCCCAATCCCGCGGATTTGGACACCACCGGTCTGGACAACGCGACCGTTGAAGTCTGGGACGACGTTTCTTCGGCGTGGGTCACGCTCGATGGAACCATACCGGACTCCAGCTTTCCAACAACCGGCACCGATGGCCGCCACAAAGCCTTTGTCCGCGTCAGTATTGTGCCTGAACACGATGCCGAGCGTGATAGTGGGGAACAGTTCACCATCACAGTGGAGGCCGACGGTGCAAGCGCCCTGGGTACCGGCACCATCGTCGATGATGGCACGGGCGATCTGTTTGAAAGCGGTACAGCGGACCCGACGGACGGTCATTTCGTTTATGACTGGAACGACGTCACACAGAACTACGACTCGCAACTCGATGATGATCGGATTATCACCATCGACAGCCCCTGCGCTAACGAGCAGTCGCCTTACATCGTCTTCACGGTCGTGGGTAGCGCGTTCCAGTTCACGACACTGGCCCTCGCCTCGGTAGGATCAGCAGACATCGGAGCTGGCGCGAGCGATGACGTGCGTGACGACCTGGAAGTCTGGGATCCAGTCGGAAACGCTTGGGTCAGTTACACGCCGGCGAGCGTTCTGCAATTCGATAGCTCTGGCCGCATGCTGGTGCGCACTTCAATCAACAATGCGGACGGCAACGGTGCAGAAGGCGCTGAAACCTTTGAACTGAGAGCCACCAACACGGGTCTGACAACCTTTAGCGGCACCGGCACAATCGCGGATGATGATACCTGCCGCACAATTTTTCCGAATGAGCCCCCCACGGGTTCGCCTCTTTCTCCGGTGACGAGCTCGCTGCTAACCATCGACGATGTTACCGTGAATGAAGCGTCGGACTATGCCCTGTTCTGTGTCGAATTCGATGCTGTTCTCGGCACCGAACTGACCAATTTACAAATCGTTGATACGGGTGGCGACGTGGGCGGAAACACGCTGATACCGCCCCAGCCAGAAATTCAAGTATGGGACGAGCAGGCCGGAGCATGGGTTACCTATGACACGGTCACAAATAATGCCTTCACCAACCAGCAATTCACCGGTTCAGGCGTTTCTGCGGGCGACCCAATCAAAGCGTTCATTCGGGTAAACATTACAGCAGAGCAAGACACACCTTATGAAGTCTCTGAAAACTATGCTCTTTCCGTAACCTATACGTCGACAGTTCAGGGCCTGCTGACCATCGAAGATGATGGTACCGAAGACATCTTCAATAACTCGAACAGCGATCCGGCAACGACCCCCGTTGACTTCGATTGGACCGGCGCGAACTTTGATCCGGAGCTGGACGACGACCGACCTTTGACCGTCTCAGATTCCTGCGCCTCTGAGCTTTCACCGTACAACGTGTTTACCATTACCGGGTCTCCCAACCAATTTGCCCGTCTGGACGTGGTCAGTGGCACTCCGCCGGGTGAAGCGACTGCCGGGGTCGATTTTGATACCGCTATTGAATACTGGAATGGTGCACAGTGGTTGCCATTGGGAGTGTGGGGCGGACAGAACTATGTCCAACTCGACGCAAACGGCCATGGCCTCGTTCGGCACGCCGTTAACCTGGACGCCGACGACGAAGGTGTCGAAACCTATACCATGCGCGCCTACAACACAGGCGACAGTCTCTTTGAAGGAACAGGTGAAATCTCCGACAACGGAGCTTGTGTCACTTTGTTCCCGGACGTACCGGCCATCATCGACCCGTCAACAGGAAATCCTGTCGCTATACAAGGTGAGCTGGAGCTCAACGATATCATCGTCAATGAGGCCTCTGATTATGCCATCTCGCAACTCTGCGGTGTCTCAGACATGGGCGGACAGAACTCCGATTTCGCTGGCATCTTCATCCCGGAAATCGTGATTGCCCCCGACCCTACGCGGCCACCTGAGGCGATCACCGACTATAATCTCGAATATTGGGACGGTAATTCCTGGCAGAGTGCTGATGGCGGCGTCGGGTTAGCCGCTGACGGCTGTCTGTATCTGCGGACAACCATTTCTGAAGAGCAGGACGATCCTTACGAAATCAGCGAAGCCTACAACCTCGTTGTTCCGGGGATGACAAGTGGTCTTGTTACCATTGTCGATAGCGGTGCTGGCGTCATTTTTCCGGGCTCCATAACCGGGGATGAACCCACGACCTCGACGCGCGACCTCGACAACGATGCACCGCCATTCGAAGGCATGCTCGACTGCAGCTGGGAGGTGGGTTTCAGTGGTCTCGGAGGCAGCTATTTAGCACTGGCTGAGCACGCGTTTCTTGATGCGCATCTGGGTGTGCTGGAAAACGCCTTCGGCGAGTATGATCTGGTGATGCTCTAAGAATATTCTGCCCCGATCGGCGTTAATCATGACAGAAAGCGACTTGCACCGTATTTCGCTTCGTCCGCCCCTGTGCTTTAACCGCGCATAAAGATTATGCGCCATGAAAGGTGCGGTTGGTGGGTGTCAAACGCCTGTTGACACGCAGCCTCGGCGCACAGGGCGGAGACTTGGCTCAGTGAGCATCGGCAACAAATTTGAAGTTCTCAAAGCGGTTTTTGGCTTTGATGCTTTCAGGTCGGGACAGGAGCCGATTGTTGACCGATTACTTGCAGGAAAAAACTCTCTCGCTGTGATGCCGACCGGCGCAGGAAAATCTCTGACCTATCAGATACCAGCACTCGTCAAAGGCGGGTTAAGCGTGGTGGTGTCTCCTCTGGTTGCGCTGATGCAGGATCAGGTGGCGGCGTTGAAGCTTGCGGGGGTCAATGCTGCGACCATAAACTCAGCCCAGCCGCGCGAAGAAAACGTTCGGATCTGGCGTGCGGTCGCGGCGGGTGAGGTGCCAATCCTTTACCTCGCTCCCGAACGGCTGATGACCGAACGCATGATCGCGGCACTGCAGAAAATTGGCCTCAGCCTGATCGCCATTGATGAGGCGCACTGCATCAGCCAATGGGGTGCCAGTTTTCGACCGGAATACGATGCCCTGTCCCAGTTGCGCGAGGCCTTTCCCGGCATTCCAATCGCAGCCGTAACCGCAACTGCCGACGAGCCAACCCGACAAGACATCGTTAACAAGATCTTCGCCGGTCAAGCGGAGGTCTATGTCGCTGGCTTTGATCGTCCCAACATTCAATTGACGGTGCAACCCAAGCAGCGCGCCAAGGAACAGCTGCTCGATTTTCTCGGCCATCACCGGGGCAGCAGTGGCATTGTCTACGCCCTTTCCCGAAAAAGCAGCGAGGACTACGCCGCCTTTCTGGTCTCCAAAGGCTTCAACGCGCGGGCCTACCACGCCGGTCTTTCATCCGAAGAACGCGCAGAAACACAAGCGGCGTTCATGACAGAACCAGACTTGATCGTGTGCGCAACCATTGCTTTCGGAATGGGCATCGACAAAGCCGACGTTCGTTTTGTCTTCCATGCCGACCTACCGGGCTCGCTGGATGCCTATTATCAGGAAATTGGACGGGCCGGACGGGATGGCGAACCCGCCATGGCCCATATGGTTTTTGGCGCGCAGGATATAAATCTGCGCCGGCGCTTTATCGATCAGGAGTTTGAGGATGATGAACGTCGACGGCGTGAACATGCGCGTTTGAGCGCGCTGGTTTCCTACTGTGAGGCACCGGACTGCAGACGCCAAACGCTTCTGGACTATTTCGGCGAGCCATCAACCCCATGCGGAAACTGTGACCTTTGCCTGGACACAACAGACAAGATCGACGGAACGGAACTCGCACGACTGGTTCTGCAGGCCGTTGATGCCACGGGTAATCGGTTTGGTGCGACCTATGTCATCGAGTTCCTGCTGGGCAAGGCGACCGACAAGCATACAAACAAGCGCCATGATACCCATGAGGCCTTTGGAACAGGCCAGAATCATCCGAAGACATTCTGGCAGGCGATCATTCGTCAAATGGTTGGCGGCGGTGTTTTAGAACGCGATGTCTCCGGTTTTGGGGGATTGTCGATCACCGCCAAAGGACAGACTTTGCTCGAAGGCAACGCCAGATTTGAATACCGAGGCAATCAGATGCCTAAACCTCGGTCAGAACGCGTTCGCCGTTCGACCCAAGACCAGGCGGCTTTGGCTGAGGTTTCTACCGACCTGCTACAAGCTCTGAAAAAGCGCAGGACCGCCCTAGCAGCCGAACGGGAGGTTCCGCCCTATGTCATTTTTTCCGATAAAACGCTTATCGATATGGCCGCCAAACGGCCAGCCACCCGGGACGAATTCTTGACGGTAAATGGCGTTGGCGAGGCAAAAGCCGATCAGTTCTGCGAGGCATTTCTTGCCGTCTTAACCTCATTTGACTAACCAAAACCCCTTCGCCACCTAGCGATTCAACCAGCGAATCACTCCCCGGTTGCGCAAGAACCGCTTGATTTTTGTGCGCGAAAAGTACAATTCCGGCCACAAATTGAGTCTATCCCCACAAAAACAACGCCATTTTCCCGAATGTGCGCATAATCTATTTTGTTTTTCGGGTAGTTTCATTAAACCAAAAGCTCATTCGGGGTGGTGCAGAGACACCATGACACAAGGGAGTTATCACGATGTCAAAAACCGCTTTCACCGCATTGGTTTCCGCAGCCGCTAAAGAATCTGGCGTCGCTGAATCCCAAGCCAAAGCAACAATTGAAGCATTCCTGGGTGCGCTTCAGTCTGAACTGGTTTCCGGCAACGATGTTGCAGTCGGTTCCTTCGCCACCATCAAGTCGGAAGTTCGCGCTGCTCGCACGGGCCGCAATCCTTCCACCGGTGCTACGATCAACATTCCTGAAAAGCGCGTCGCATCTTTCAAGCCTTCTACGGCTCTGAAAAATGCAATGGGCGAAGCTTCAACGAAGTAAAATCGTTGTGCAGGTCGGCACTCAATCCTGAGTGATGACCTGGGAACAGGATAATGTTCTCATTGGAGGCGCGTAGAGGCACAAAGTTCTGTCTCTCTCGCGCCTTTTGTGATTTGAGGCTTATTTTTTCCCTCGTATTGTGATTTGGCAGGAAATTGGCACATTCGGATTGAGATTCTCCGAGGGTGCCATGAAATCCTTTCCTTTATTCATCACAGTTGAGGCTCGCCCGCTTGTCGTTTTCGGCGGGGGCGAGGAAGCCGCTGCAAAACTGCGGTTACTGTTAAAAACGGAAGCGCAGGTGATCGCCGTCGCTTCTGCGTTTGAAGCGGCTGTGGCCAACCTGCAGGGCGTGACGCTGGTTCGCCAGAACCCGCTTTGTTACTCTCTCCCGCCAGCTACCCCCTTCGCTTATGCAGCAACCGGTGACGAGCAACTCGACGCTGATCTGGCCCGGCTTACGCGTGCGTCGGGTGTTCTCGTATGCGCCGCGGATCAACCCGCTGTGTCAGATTTTTCTACGCCAGCGATTGTTGACCGGGACCCGGTTGTGGTGGCGATTGGAACCGAGGGAACAGCACCCGTGCTGGCGCGGGCGATCAAGGCGCAAATCGAGTTCATCCTTGAGCCTGGCATGGGCCTGATTGCCAAAACAGCTGCAGGCCTGCGAGCCCGTGTGGCCAGCGCTCTGAAACCCGGCCAGCCCCGCCGTGATTTCTGGCGCAACTATTTCAGCATTTCTCGCACCGAGCGCTTGAGCACGCCTGAAGCTTTACAAGCCCTTGGCGAAGATTTGCTCAACGGCGTGAACCACAATCGCACCTCTGGCAGTCTGACCATTGTCGGAACAGGAACCGGCGAGGCCGATCTCCTGACCATCGCCGGCCACCGGGCGCTGGATCAAGCTGGCGTTGTTCTGCATGACCCTTTGGTGTCCCGTGGCATTCTCGAACTTGCGCGCCGAGAGGCGACGACACAGGCGCTTGAGCTGGGTGCCTGCGCTGAAATTGTGAGCCATGTCGCAGCGGGTCAGCAAGTCGTTCGTCTTGTCGCTGGCAGCGGTGATCTCGCACGCGAAGAACTCCTTGCGGTTCAGGCGGCTGGTCTGCCTGTCCGATTTATTCCCGGTTTGGGCACCGACCCGACACCCCTCTCCCGCGCTCCGGCAAAGTCACGGGCGCTTCCTTCTGTTTTCTCTCGAAAGGCTGCTTGATCATGGCTGCTGCATTGACCACCAAAGCAATCCTCACGGCAAACGATGTCCGCAACGGCGATATTGTTTTCTGGACGGCTACTAAGAGCTGGTCCACCTCCATTGACGATGCCCTGATTGGCTATGGCAAGGATGAGACAGACCAACTCACGGTAGCCGGAGAAACAGAGGAGGCAGCAAACAAGGTTGTTGGCGCTTATCTCGTGGCCCTAAGGCCCGACGAAAACACAGACCGCATTCCGGTGAAGATGCGCGAAATCCGCCGCCTCGCCGGACCCAGTATTGAATTCGCGCAAGCCGCTTAGGAACCCTGCCCATGTATCGTTATGACGAACACGATCAGTCGTTTGTCGAAGCTCGTGCCCGCGAATTTCGCAATCAGGTCGACCGACGCCTCGCCGGACAGCTGACGGAGGATGAATTCAAACCCCTTCGGCTGCAAAACGGTCTGTATCTGCAGCTGCATGCCTACATGCTTCGGGTTGCCATTCCTTATGGTGAACTCAACAGCACACAGCTGCGCAAGCTGGCCTATATCGCTGATACGTACGACAAGGGCTACGGGCACTTTACCACCCGCCAGAATATTCAGTTCAACTGGCCCAAACTGGTGGATACCCCGGACATTCTGGATCATCTCGCTGAGGTACAGATGCACGCGATCCAGACCTCGGGGAACTGTATCCGCAATGTGACCTCTGACCCGTTTGCCGGTGTCGCCGCCGATGAGTTCATTGATCCCCGACCGATCTCTGAGCTCATGCGGCAGTGGTCCATGTTGCACCCGGAGTTCGCCTTCCTGCCGCGCAAGTTCAAATTCGCCGTGACAGGCGCAGCGGATGACCGCGCAGCCATCAAGTTTCATGATATCGGGATCTGGGCCAAGGTTGATGACGACGGCCATCCGGTCTTTGATGTCTATGTCGGTGGTGGACAGGGCCGGACGCCTCGCGTCGCGAAGCTGTTCGAAAGTGCGGTTTCTCTCGTTGAGCTTATGCCGTTGTTGGACGCCATGCTGCGTGTCTACAACCTGCATGGCCGTCGGGATAACAAGTACAAGGCGCGGATCAAAATCCTGGTCGAAGAACTGGGTCTGGAGAACTACCGCGACGAAGTCCGCGCGGAACTGGCCGGGATCGATCGCGCACCTTTTGCAACGGTGGAAGCCGAATACGAGCGCATCAAGAATGCCTTCGAAGAAGGGACCCCCGGTATGGCACCGGCGGAGCCGATAGACGTCAAGACCGCCCCGGCAAACCTTAAAGGCTGGATCGAAAAGAACGTTGCAGCGCACCGCGTTCCCGGCTGGGCCATTGCGCAGATTTCGGTCAAGCCAAAGGGCGGTATTCCCGGCGACGTCACGGGCGAGCAAATGCGCGCTCTGGCGGATTTGGCGGATCAGTATTCACAGGGTGAGCTGCGGATTACACATCGGCAGAACGTCGTATTCCCCTACGTCAAAGCCACCGATCTGGCAGCGCTTTACGACGGCTTGGCCGCTGTTGGGCTGGGCGAAGACAATATCGGCGAAGCCTCTGACATCATCGCTTGTCCGGGTCTGGATTACTGCGCACTGGCAACCGCACGATCGATCCCAGTCGCTCAGGAGCTTTCGACCATGCTGCGCGAGCGAGAGGCTCAAGACGATCTGGGGCAGATTTCGCTCAATATCTCCGGCTGTATCAACGCTTGCGGCCATCATCATGCGGCGAACATCGGCATATTGGGGCTGAACAAGGCGGAGAAGGAAAGCTACCAAATCACTCTGGGCGGTCGCTCGGATGAACATGCGGCTGTCGGCGATATTCTCGGCCCTGGCTTTGCGCAAGCAGACGTGCCGGGCGCGGTTTCCAAGATCATCGACACCTATCTCAGTCTGCGCACCGGCGCGGGGGAGCGGTTCCCTGATACGTACGCCCGTGTGGGTAAAGAGCCATTCAAGGAGGCCGTCTATGTGGGTGCTTAAGGAACAGGGCGCGCGTTTTGAACACCTGGCCGATAGCAGCGAGGCCGCAGCCGGTTTGCGGGTTGATGCCGGCGAGCCTTGCCTCGACGAACAAGCCTTTGCCAACGAAGGCAACTGCGTCACGCTGAACTTTCCCAGCTCCCACGATGGCCGCGGCTTTTCCTTTGCCAAGCGGGTGCGGCGGGAGCGTGGGGAAGGCGTACGGATCATTGCAACGGGCAACCTGATCCCCGACCAGGCACGCATGGCCTTCCAATGCGGGTTTTCGGAAATCCATCTGACGGACGATCTTGTCAGCCGTCACGGTGAATCCGCTTGGCGGGCCGCAACCGACGTTGCACCCGACGCGCTCTACACCAAGTCAGGTAAGGCACCCTCTATCTGGGACGCGAGGCATCAGCACCGAGTGAAAATCAAATCTTTAACCGCTGCCGAAGCCCACGAGGAACTTCAGCAATCGCCCAAGGCTGTGCTGCTCGACGTTCGCACCTCCGCCGAATGGCAGTTCGTGGGCCGACCCAGCTTTGAACGCAGCGTTGGTATCCAGTGGCAGACCTTTCCCTACGGCTCCCAAAACCCCAACTTCGTCGATGAAGTCGCCGATGCTGGACTGACACAGGAAACACCGATTTTCGTGCTATGTCGGTCTGGTGTGCGGTCGCTGGCTGCGGCAGAAGCATTGAAGGAAGCGGGCTACAAGGACCTGACCAACGTGTCCGACGGTTTTGAAGGCGCGAAAAACGCGTCGGGCCGTCGTGGTATACTCAACGGCTGGAAAGCGGCTCAACTGCCGTGGAACCAAGACTAAGGACCGAACCACACCATGTTCGAACAAACCGTACTCGAAACCCAGCACTACACCGACCGGCTGTTTCGTTTCCGCATGACCCGGCCACAGAACTTCCGGTTCCGCTCGGGCGAATTCGTGATGATTGGCCTGCCCGGAGAGAACGGGAAGCCGTTGCTGCGCGCCTATTCCATCGCTTCACCCGCGTGGGATGACAATCTGGAGTTTTTCTCCATCAAGGTTCCGGATGGTCCGCTGACCTCGCGCCTGCAGAACATCGGCGAGGGCGACACGGTTATTCTGGGCAAGAAGTCGACGGGCACGCTGGTTCTCGACGCGCTCAAGCCCGGAAAGACGCTGTATCTGCTGTCCACGGGGACCGGCATCGCGCCGTTTGCTTCGTTGATCCGTGAGCCGGAGACGTTTGAGCGGTTTGAAAAGGTCGTGCTGTGCCACACCACGCGGGAGATTTCCGAGCTGCAGTACGGCATCGACCTGATGAATGAAATCCGCAGTGACGAGATGCTGTCTGAAGTCGTGGGCGACAAGCTGGTGCACTTTACATCCGTCACGCGGGAAGATTACCCCATCACCGGGCGCATCACGCATCTGATCGAAGACGGTACCGTCTTCCGTGAAATCGGCGAGAGCGAAGGCTTTGACCCCGAAACCGACCGCGTGATGATCTGTGGCTCCATGGAGATGCTGCGCGATTGCGCGGACCTGTGCGAGGCTGCGGGACTGGTCGAAGGCTCCAACAACCAGCCCGGCGACTACGTCATCGAAAAGGCGTTTGCGGACTAAGCGCGCCTAGTCGATCAGGCCGGCTTCGCGTCGGCCTTCTTCGGTTTTCAAGGAAAAATCGGTGCCTGCGTGCGCCTTTGCGCCATCGGTGCAGAGGTAGGCGATGGCGCGCCCGGCCCACTCGGGTGGGATGTGATCGGACCACTCGAGCTGGGCGATGGGGTTCATGGCGGATTTTTTGATCACCACCTGCATGTCCGTCGCCACCGTGCCGGGCGATAACCCCACAACCGTAATCCCCAGCGGCCCCCATTCCTTGTGCCCGCTGCGGGTCAGGCTGAGTACAGCGGCTTTGGTCGCGCAGTAATGACTCCACCCTTCCAGCGCGTTCAGCGCCGCGCCGGAGGAGATGTTGATAATGGTCCCGCTGCTGGCCTTTAGCGGCTCGAAAGCAGCGTGCATGCCATTGTAGACGCCCATGAGGTTGATCTCGACCACCTTGGCCCAGGCCGTGGGGTCTGAGTCCTCCAGCCGCGCCACGGGATCGATGACACCAGCGTTGTTGACCACCATGTCCAAGCCACCAAAAGTCGATACAGCCTGATCCACAGCATCTTTCACCGCGCTGTAGTCACACACATCGCCCGTGATCGCCAGAACGCGCGTGTCACCCAACTTGGCCGACAGCGCCGCCAGAGCCTCCTGCCCGCGCGCCATCAACACCACATTGGCCCCTAGCCCATGCAGGACCTCAGCCGCTGCCGCGCCTATGCCTTTAGACGCGCCGGTGATGAGGACGGTTTGATTTGCTAAATCGATGGTCATGGGGTGGCTCCAGAAGGGTACAAACGGAGCGACAGCTTAATGCTACCCCCGACGCTCCACCATCATCTTCTTGATTTCCGTGATCGCCTTGGCCGGGTTCAGGCCCTTGGGACACGTTTTGGTGCAGTTCATGATGGTGTGACAGCGGTAGAGGCGGAAGGGGTCTTCCAGGGCGTCCAGACGCTCCCCGGTTGCCTCATCACGGCTATCGGCCAGCCAGCGGTAAGCCTGCAACAGGATAGCCGGGCCAAGGTAGCGGTCGCCGTTCCACCAATAGGACGGGCACGCCGTGGAGCAGGAGAAACACAGGATGCACTCCCACAGACCATCGAGCTTTGCGCGGTCCTCAACCGACTGGAACCGCTCACGCGAGGGCGCAGGGCTGTCGGTCTTGAGCCACGGCTCAATCGACGCCAGTTGGCTGTAAAGTTGATCCAGGTCCGGCACCAGATCCTTGACCACCGGGCGGTGCGGCAGCGGATAGATGCCCACGTCGCCCTTGATGTCGTTCAGGTTCTTGGTACAGGCCAGCGTGTTGGTCCCATCGATGTTCATCGAGCAAGAGCCGCAAACCCCTTCGCGGCAGGACCGGCGGAAGGTCAGCGAGCTGTCCACGTTGTTCTTGATCCAGATCAGCGCATCCAGAACCATCTGTCCTGCCCGCTCAACCGGCACCTCGTAGGTATCAAGGCGCGGGTTCTCCCCGGTTTCGGGGTTCCAGCGATAGACCTTGAACGAGCGCGTCTTGCCGCTCTCACCCATCTTGTCAGCGGGTGCTTTCCAGTGCAGGCCTTTTTTGACCTGTGAGTTCTTCGGCAAGGTGAACTGAGCCATGGGTCGTTCTTTTCTCTCTCGTCGTGCTGTTCGCGGTTCGCTTAGTAAACGCGCTTTGCTGGTTCAACGACGGCCACGTCGTTGGTCAGGGTGCGCATGATGACTTCGCGGTAGGTGATATCCACCTTGCCGCTTTCGTTCACCCAAGCGAGGCTGTGCTTCATCCAGTTTTCGTCGTCCCGCTCCGGGTAATCTTCCCGAGCGTGTGCGCCGCGGGATTCTTCGCGGTTGGCAGCAGAGTTGATGGTCGCCGAGGACTGGTAAATCAGGTTGTCGAATTCGAGCGTCTCGATCAGGTCGGAGTTCCAGACCAGCGACTTGTCCGCCACGCGCAGATCATCGCGCTTGGCCCACGCCTGATCCATCAGCTCCACACCTTCTTTGAGGACTTCACCAGTCCGGAAGACGGCGCAGTTGTTCTGCATCACGCGCTGCATCTCCAAACGCAGGTCCGCTGTCCCGGTCTCACCATTGGCGTGGCGCGCCTTGTCCAAGCGAGCGAGGCTGTTATCCCCCGCATCCGATGGCAGATCGCGCTGCTTTGCGCCCGGCTCAACCATTTCCTTACACCGCAGACCGGCGGCGCGGCCAAAGACCACAAGATCCAGCAGCGAGTTTGAGCCCAAACGGTTCGCGCCGTGGACCGATACACAAGCCGCCTCACCCACAGCCATCAGGCCATCCACGGTAGCGTCTGGATCCGCCGCTGTCGGGCGCAGGACTTCGCCGTGGTAGTTCGTCGGGATGCCGCCCATGTTGTAGTGACAGGTCGGCAGAACCGGGATCGGCTCCTTGGTCACGTCAACGCCGGAGAAAATGCGCGCGGTCTCAGAGATGCCGGGCAAACGCTCTTCGAGCTGGCTGGCTGGCAAGTGCGAGAGGTCGAGCATGATATGGTCGCCCTCTTCCCCTGCGCCGCGACCTTCGCGGATTTCCATGGTCATGGCGCGAGACACAACATCGCGCGACGCGAGGTCTTTAGCGGAGGGAGCATAGCGCTCCATGAAGCGCTCGCCTTCAGAGTTGCGGAGGATACCGCCTTCACCCCGTGCACCTTCGGTGATCAGCGCTCCAACGCCGTAAACGCCCGTCGGGTGGAATTGAACAAATTCCATATCCTGCGTCGGAATTCCTGCCCGCAATGCCATGCCGCCGCCGTCACCGGTGCAGGTGTGGGCCGCAGTGCAACTAAAATAAGCTCGGCCATAACCGCCCGTCGCCAAGATGGTGCGCTGTGCCCGGAACCGGTGCAGGCTACCGTCATCCATCTTCAACGCAACGACGCCGCGGCAGTTTCCGTCTGAGTCCATGATCAGGTCGATGACGAAGTATTCGATGAAAAACTCTGCCGAAGCCCGGAGTGACTGCTGGTAGAGCGTGTGCAGCATGGCATGACCGGTCCGGTCTGCGGCTGAACAGGTCCGCTCTGCCTGACCACCTTTGCCGTAATTCGTGGTCATGCCACCGAAAGGACGTTGGTAGATTTTCCCATCTTCGCGGCGCGAGAAAGGCATCCCATAGTGCTCGAGCTCGATGATCGCCGGAACCGCCTCGCGGGTCATGTATTCAATCGCGTCCTGATCACCCAACCAATCCGACCCTTTCACGGTGTCGTACATATGCCAGCGCCAGTCATCCTCGCCCATGTTTCCCAGCGAAGCGGCGATGCCGCCCTGCGCCGCAACTGTGTGCGAACGCGTAGGAAAGACTTTGGTGAGGTTTGCGGTCTTCAGGCCGGCTTCGGCAAGCCCGAGCGTCGCTCGCAGACCTGAACCACCTGCGCCAACAACAACAACGTCAAAGGTGTGATCGGTAAACTGATATTCAGTGGTGGCCATCAAAATGGTTCCTTAAGAGTTCCGAGGGGCTCAAGCCAACATGAGACGGAGCACGGACAGCGCGGCAATAAGGCCGAGAACGATCAATGCACCGCGCACGACGAGAATCGTCGCAAGGCGAGCTGCGTGGTTACCAATATAATCCTCGATCACGACCTGTAAGCCGAGATGGGCGTGGTAAAATGACGCGCAAACAAACAGGATTGCGACCCCGCCCCAGAAAGGCGAGCCGATTTTGGCTGCAGCGGTGGCGTAATCTTCACCAATCAACGTGATGACAAGCAGGATCATCAAGGGCGACAGGATCATCATGGCGATGGCGCTGAGGCGCTGCATCCACCAATGGTCGGTGCCTTCCTTGGCCGATCCAAGGCCACGGGCCGTTTTCAGAGAGGGAGAAGCGGATGTTTTGGACATGATCAATCTCCTCGCCTATGTCGCCCAGAAGAACAGCGCGAGTGCGATCATCGCTGCGGAAAGAATGATCCAACCGATGAGAACCGCATACCCGGCCTTTTCCGCGCTTTCCAATTCCAACGCGTGACCTGTATCCCAGATCAGGTGCCGAACCCCATTGCAGAAGTGGTACGCAATGGCGATCATCCATCCCAGCAGCGCCAGACCGCCAAGGGGCATCATGAACGCTGAGAAAATAGCATAAGCACCCGGCCCGGTTGCCAGAGCAGCAAGCCACCAAGCCAGAACAAGCGTTCCAAAAGCCAAACCAACACCTGTGACCCGGTGCGAAATGGACATCAGTGGAAGCAGCGGTAGCCGGTAAACCTGCAAGTGAGGCGACAAAGGTCGCTGGACAGTATTGTTTTGTTCGGTCATTGGATTTCCCGGTTTGCCGGTAACTTTATAATAGGATCTTCGAGTAGCCTAACTCCGGCATACCTTCAATCACCTGCGACGTTTTTTGACCAGTGGTTCAGCAATGACAATTTTGACAATCTCCAGTCAGGTTCTGTACGGGCACGTCGGTAATTCCGTCGCTGACTTCACCCTAAAACGGCTTGGATACCCGGTAATCGCGGTGCCGACTGTGGTTTTAAGCAACCACAAGGGGTATTCTGACGCTGTTGGCGAGATTTTTGGACCAGATTTGCTCCGAGACTTCTTTTCAGCCTTGGAGCGGAGAGGCGCGCTAGAGACCATCAGCGCCGTTCAAACCGGTTTCATGGCAACTGTGGGCCAAGCGCAAAACATTTTTGATTTTCTTGCGGAACTGCGCAGCAGCAAGCCTGACTTACCAATCATCATTGATCCGGTCATGGGAGATAAAGGAAGGCTCTATGTCGACCCCGCTTTGGTGACGGTTTTTCGCGAACGCGCACCGAGTCTCGCCTCCCTGATAACACCAAATGTATTTGAGGCGCAGACCCTGATTGACCGGGCAGAAGCGAAACTCGACGGTCTGGTAGAGGGCTTGAAGCAGGCTGGCTTTCAGAACGGCCTCATCACCTCAGCAGAAACGCTGCTCCCACCCTCGCCTGATCGTGCCATTCTCTGTTTTGAACCATCAGAACACAGGATCGTTCATCACGAGGGGCTGAGTTTCCAGCGTGAGCCCAATGGGGTCGGTGACTTCGTCGCGGCCCTTTCTGCAGGGCTCTATGGCCAAGGCACACTCTTGGACCGGACCACGCGAATCTCGAAGGCGCTCGTTGCGCTGCTGAAGGTCACACAAGCGACCGGAAGCGCTGAATTGGCCTTGGTCGAAGGGCAAAAACAATGGGTCGATGCCTTGTCCTAGGCTCCGTTGATACGCGCGACAAAAGCGTAGAAGCTCTCATCTGACAATCGCTCTTTCATGTAGCGGTCATTCAGCGCGCTTTTTCCGGCAAACAGGGTTTGAGCCCACGTGTTTTCAAGCGCCTGATCATAGTCCGCGTAAGCTTGCTTGAGCCGGTCTGAAAAGTCATCCGCTGTGGTCACAGTGCTCTCACCCAACCGCAATCGGTAGCTCACATCCTGCGCTAGAGCTGCTGTCAGACCGCAGGCCATAAAGACCTCAACGGCATGCATGACATCCTGCGCTGGCGCGTTCCAGAAAGGACCACTCGCTGTGCCGCGAGGCAAACCCGCAGCATGCACGGGATGGAAAGACGCACCCCAACTTGCAAAATCAGAAAGCATCAGACGATCTTGCGCCTCGCCCGGCACACGCAGCAGAACATCACCATTGTTGTTCTCGATGACGGTGGGCGCAAAGGCGCACCCCTCGTGCCGTGCAATCGGAACCAACCGGCTCAGATACCCCGGCGACCAGCTATCGTCTGCGTCAAGATAAGCGATAATCTGCCCTTTTGAGGCAGCAAATGCCCGGTTCCGTGTTGGTCCCGGACCGCTGCGATTGCTGCCATCTGAAAGGATCCGCACGCCGGGTAAGGTCTGGGCAAATGCCGAGTAATCCCCGCCATCGTCGATGCTCAGAATGACCTCAACCGAAAGGCCATTCGGCACCTGAATCGAGGCCAGCGCACGCGCCAGGGTATCCTGCGCCCGAAAAACCGGGATAATTACGCTGACGTCAATCGTCATGGCACGCTCAACGCTGAGAGCGTTTGGCCATGCCGTCAAACAGAATGTAAATCGGCACGGAAATGAACATTAGACCCGCAGGTATCAGGGTCAATGACCAGCGCAGCGCGTTGACCGCCTCTGGCAACTGCGTTGCTTCACCGCCGTTGGTGGTTGCAATCCAGCCGTAGAGCGCGAGCAGTTGACCAAAAACCAGAGGCGCAATCGCGTTTCCAACTTTCTGACCCAGCAGCCACAGGCCACTGAAGGAGCCCGCAACGTTGAAACTCTCCCGCTCGACGGACCAGTCCACCAGATCCGGCATCATCGACCACGGGAGTTGCTGGTAACAGCCGTTGGCCGCACCAATCAAAAATACAAACAGCGTGATGAGCCCCAGGTTGGTCACCCCTGCCGCAATCCCTTCGGCTGTGGGCAGCACGAGATAAAATCCAACCAACACAACCCCGTAGTAGAGGATACCGGCGATCAAGGTGGCCTGTTTTCCTATGGCTTTGGACAGCGTCACCCAGACAACTTGCGACGCCATCGACCCAAGGATGAACAGGGCGAAAGCCGTCGAAAAAGATCCCAGCACCCAGACCGTCGCCAGAATGCCCGTGGCCCCTGAAGAAATAATCAATTCAGCCGCCGCAAACGGAATCCCAATCGTAATGAAAGCAATGCCAAAGGTTTGGACTCCGTAAACCAGCGTCAACACCACAAAGCGCCGGTTGCGCAACGCAGCTTGGATCTGCCGTCCGAAAGCAGCGGTTTCGGTGACTTCCATATTGCGGTGACCGTAGGTCGAAAACGCCGCGATCCAGATGGTTGCAATGACAATGGGTGCATAGACCATCATGGCCGTAGCATGCGACAGCCCCAGTCCGCCTTTGTCGATCAGAATGGGGAAGGCTCCGCCCGTGAGCAAAATCCCAACGCCAGCAGCGGCCATGCGCCAGCCCGTCATGGTCGCGCGCTCCTGTGCGTGGTCGGTCAACTCAACCGACAGCGAGCCATAGGGAATCACCACCATCGTAAAAGCGATAGAGCCAAGGGCGAAAAAGACAAACACCCAGATCGCTGAAGCAACCTGCGACAGGCCCTCAGGCACCGAAAATGTCACAATCATCAGCACCGCCATCAGGACAGCGCCGGATATGATGTAGGGGTGCCGCCGGCCAAAGCGTCCGCCAGTCCGGTCAGAAATCCAGCCCATGAGAGGATCAGTGATGACGTCGATCACCAGCACCGCCGAGGTGACCCATCCGGCAAGCGCTGCATCTACACCTGAAAACTGGACCAGGAACGCAAAGACCAGCAAGCCTTTGAAAATGACAAAGACGTTGATCCCCATGTCAGCCAACCCGTAGGCGGCTTTGGTCAGCAAAGGCAGGCGCGGCTGTGTGGTTGCGTCAGACATCGTGTCGGTCTCCTCCCAAAAGACGATGGATAAAGACCTATAATCTATTGGCAGTCATAGCCAGAATTTCCGGTTGGCACGGCATCAAAAACGGCCCGCTAAGGTTCAATCACCCAGCAACGCCTCGATATGGTGGACAATATTAGGGTCTTCGATGGCCCAGCGCGCGATGGGGCGGCCGTTCTCCAGAAGCGTGGCGTGGGTGGTTGGTTTTTAGCGCTGGCTGGGGGGCGCCCGCCCTTCGATACGCGCTTCGCGCTACTCAGGGTGGGCTACGGGGCGTGTGCTACTCAGGGCGGGCTACACGTGGGGTGGGCTACCGGGCAAATAGTCTAATCTTCCTTACCGCGTCAGGCGCTTGTATTTGATGCGGGTGGGTTGGTCGGCGTCGGCACCGAGGCGGCGTTTGCGGTCGGCTTCGTAGTCGGTGTAGTTGCCCTCAAACCATTCCACGTGGCTTTCGCCCTCATAAGCCAGAATGTGCGTGGCCAAGCGATCAAGGAACCAGCGGTCGTGGCTGATGATCATGGCGCAGCCGGCGAACTTCTGCAGCGCTTCTTCGAGCGAGCGCAGGGTGTCGACGTCCAGATCGTTGGTCGGCTCATCGAGCAGGATGAAGTTCGCGCCGGTCTTGAGCATCTTGGCCAGGTGCACGCGGTTGCGCTCCCCGCCTGAGAGCTTGCCCACGGCCTTTTGCTGATCCCCGCCCTTGAAGTTGAAGGCACCGACGTAGGCGCGCGAGGGCATCTGGGTCTTGCCGACATCGATCATGTCCAGACCGTCGGACACTTCCTGCCAGACCGAGTTCTTGTCGTTGAGGTGATCGCGGCTCTGGTCCACGTAGCCCAGCGACACGGTCTCTCCCAACCGGATGGAGCCGCCGTCGGGCGTTTCCTGCCCCGTGATCATCTTGAACAGCGTGGACTTGCCCGCACCGTTGGGGCCGACGATGCCGACGATGGCACCGGGCGGCACGCGGAAGGACAGATCGTCGATCAGCATATCGTCGCCAAAGG